>JAAYLA010000078.1 GCA_012522135.1 Bacillota bacterium
CCGTGTAGGGAGGTGACGGATTCGGCTATGACGGCGCCCCGAAGATCGGTCAGCGCGGCCCGCACGTGCTGCGGTTCGATCTTTATGCCAACGGCGAAAAAGGCGTTTTCAGCGAGGGCGAGCAAGTCGGGCTTGCGCCCCCCGGTTGAGGGGGCCGTACCGGCCGATACGACGAGGCCGCTTTCCTGCAAAGCCGCGACGATGCCGGAGACGGTGGAGCGGCCCAGACCCGTAATTCTGGCGATCTCGGCCCGTGAGACAGGCTCGCGTTTGCGAATGCAGTCGAGCACGATGGATGTGTTGAGCTCCCGAATGAACGCCCGGTCACCAGTGCGCAATTCCTGCATGCGGCGCCCTCCCCTCAGAGGCGCTGGTAGGAAAAGGATACTTTTGACACTGACAAAACAAAGATTCTGCCCGTCAACTGGAAATCCTCCTTTTGACTTCAATTACATGGTCTGAATTGCGAATCCACGGGAATCCGGTGCGCAAAGGGCGGTGCGGCGGCGTCGCATTCGTACCTCGCGCGGCACGGAAGCAGACCTGCCCTACCGTGGCTCCTGCTACGGCGAATCGCAGGGCAAGGCTGGTTACTTGAATGGCCTCACGCGCCCGGTCGCGTCGTACCTCGAGCGGTCCGGATTGTTGCAGCGGCTCGGCGCGGATGGGGTGTTCTGGAGCGCCGACCAGGCGATCCTGGCCATTGACCGGCGCCGTGCCCGAATGGCCGAAGGTTTGGCGGGTTAATGGGTCACGATCGGGGCTCCGCTCGGCCGCAGTCACGTTCTGCCGCGCGTAGGAATACGTTACTACGACGAATCGGCAGAAGGGTGAGATATGACGGTGCCGACGAGAATGAGCGGAAGCCGAGCGCGGCGTAACGGCGGGTCCGACTATGAAGGCTTGAGCTACAGCGTCACGAGGCTGCGGCCGGGCGTGAGTGCCAGCGAGTTCAGTACGCATCTGACCGGTTTTGAGGAGGTGCCGGCGATACTTAGCGGGGCCTCCGGAGCTTTTACGGCCAGGGTGAGCTCCGGCGGCAACACGCTGCAGTACGAGCTCAATTACGCGAATCTCTCCAGTACGGCCACCGCCGCGCACATCCATTTCGCGCAGCGGGGCGTAAGCGGGCCGATCATTGTGTTCTTGTGCGGAGGAAACGGCACGGGCAATTGTCCCGAGCGCGCCGGCACCGTGCGGGGCACCATATCGAGCGAGGACATCCGCGCCATCCCCGAGCAAGGTCTGGAGGCAGGCGACTTTGAGGGATTCCTGCGGATCTTGCGGGCGGGCGCTGCTTCCGTCAACGTGCACAGTGAGCGGTATCCGAACGGCGAGATTCGTGGGCAGATCCGGGCCCGCGTGCAACCCTAGCCAACCTGGCTAGGTTGTTTCATACGGCTTGAAGGTGATCTTACGGCTTCGTGCTCATATCCCGAGTCTACCAGACACGCTTGCACGACGCGATCCCAAAATGAAAGGGACTGTCCACTCTTCGGACAGCCCCGTGCAACGCCACTGTCTGGGATAACGCAGGCGAGGCGCTCAAGGCCGGCAGCGCCTGTGAAGGTGACCATAGCCTGTGACCCATCTTTGGGTCACCTTGCCAACGGATCGACCCAGACGTGGGTCTATCTGCTCCGTGTCCGACCCACTTCCGGGTCAGCCGCCTCTGCCCAGGAGCGACCGGATCGGTCGGAAACTGCTTCCAGCTTCCCCTAGCTGCGAAAACGCTGGTAGACGGGTAGGGGTGGCTTGCATGCAGCGTTCCGTTGGAGCGAAGGGGCTGTCCCAAGAGCGCATTCGGGACAGCCTCCGCAACTACTTGCTGATGCACGCGGCTGCTCGGGCGTATCCGTACTTCAACGCACGCGCAGATCCAGCCTTTGCTCCGTTTCCGTATTTCCCGCGTGGTCCGTGGAGCGCACTGCCAGCACCACGTCGCCGGCCGGCAAGGTGAACGGTCCGTCGTACACCGTCCAGTCTCGTCCGTTCAGCGAGTACTCGGTCCGGGCCACGCCGGAGAGGTCGTCCCGGGCGAAGAGCGCGATGGGGCTGTCCGCGGCCACGATGGTGCCCGACGTCACTTCTGAGCCGTCTTGCAGTACCGTCGTCACCGGGGCCGTCCGGTCCTTCGGGTGCAAGTACGTGTTCAGCCAGGTGACCGCAGCGCTTCTGGCCGCGGCGTATTGGGGTTGAGCGGTCCAGCGTCCGGCCATGATCTTGCGGTATAAGGCCACCATCTCGGCCATGCGGTAACCGTCCAGCTCTTCGTACACGAATTCCATCACGTGGGGCAGCCAACCGCTGAGCAGGTATTGCGCGTAGTTGGCGTTCGGTCCAGGCCAGTTAATTCCGTACAGAAGCTCGTTCGGGTCATCGGCCGCCCACGCCCGGTCTTGGCTGAAGATGTAGATCATGCCGTCGATGCCCTTCATTAGGTAACGGCACCAGGCGGCGTAGGCGTCTTCATTTCCCACCAGCTGATTCAGGCGCGCCGCGTCGACGATCACGTTTAGCCAGGTGACGTGCACGTTGTTGACGAAGCCGGGCTCATCCTGCAGGCCCTCCCGCACCCTTTGCGTTTCCATTTCGAAGTAGTTGTACCAGTAGCTGCCGTCGGGGAGCACGAACGTGTTGGGGATCCTGCCGGGACTTTCGGGATCCAAGAGCGTCAAGGTCCGGTTGACGACGTCGGCGATGGCCCGGGCATCCTCCGGCGAGGGCCTTCCGGTCTGCACGAAGTTCAGCGCCGTCCGCACCATGTACTCGGGCGTCTGGGCGAAGTGGAAGTTCTGCAACAAACCGTAGTCCGACAGTCCCGCGAAATGTTCGAACCAGACCGCGGCCGTGGCTTTGAAGGGCGGAATTCCCACATCGTCGGCCTTATCCAAATAAAGCTGCAGGTGCCGCACGGCGAGGTCGTACATCAGGCCCGAGGAATGAACCGAGCCCGTAAAATTCAGCCGTTTGTAGTTGGCGGTCTGGTTTCCCCACACGTGGGCCCCTTCCGGCATCGTGGTGAAAAGGCCCTTGTAGAAATAATCCGGGTGGGCGAAGCTATAGCCCTCCTCCGGGTAGTAGCGCAGGGCCTGGTAAGGTCGAGCATTTCCCGTATTCGGCATGTGGGAAGCCCAAAAACCGGCAACTCCCTCGTCGGCGAATACCGGGATGTTCGACCAGATGCGCGGCGCGATACCGCCTACCGCGTGCAGGGACAGGTCGGCGCTCACCGTCACCGGGAAAGCCCAGTAGTAGAAGTCAAAAGTGTGGGGCCGCTCGGAGGTCGCCCTCAGCCCTTCCGCGCGGAAGGTCACCGTCACGCCTTCCGCGTCCGGCACGATGTCGACTTGCACCACCGGCACGTCCACCGCCACGTAGTGCTCGTGGTACCAAGCCCGCACCTCGGGGCGAACGGGCAGGAAGAAGGCGATGCCCGGTTCGCCGCCGCTGCGTTCGAAGAGAAGGAAGGGCTTGGTGACACCGGCGTCCAGCTGCAAGGTGACGGGTGCCGTGAGGTCGCTGTGCCGGCGGGCGTCGCCTTCGAAGTAAGTGAGGCGCCGAACGGCTCCCGGCAGCCGGAACGCGGTGGTGAGATCGGTCGTCTCGCCGGGCCGAAGATACAACCTCGGAAATATGTAGGCCCAAAACGATTCGGTGATCAGCTCGGTGTAGACGTCGAGCCGCCGCTCGGTCGAACCCGGGCGGGCAAAACGGGCCAGGCGCCGGGTGAAATAGGAGTTGTGCACCTCATAGCCCGAGACGTCCGGCACGTAGACGAGCTCTTCGGTTTCCGCCCCTGCGCCGGGCCGGGAAGAGGCGACCGTGATCTTCAAGTCTGTGGCCAAGGGCAGTGCCGATTCGGCCCGGCCCTGGCGCGTCCTGTCGAAGGCGATCGACGCGGGCAGGCCTTCAGCGGTAAACTCGACGCGCAAAGGGCCCGTCACGACCACGTCCGGCCCCTCGCGGACGGGCAGGGGCGGGTACAAGGCCGGAGGCTTGGTTTCCCACTCGGCCACGGTGACGTCGAAGGGGGCGATGTACTGATCGGGCGCCATGCGCGTTCCGGGCACGGCGTAGGTGCGTGGCGCTCCGGCTGCAGCGCTGCTTTGGGTCCGTTCCTTTTCGGGTTCTGCCGTCATGTCGAACAGCCTCACATTGTCGAAGTAGACTTTGCCGACGTTCACGATGTCGGAATACAGGATGACGGAAACGTGGGTCGTGCCCTCAGGTGCTACGGCTTCGGCGGCAACCGTCTGCCAGTCGGCGCTGACCCGGGCCCGTTCGATCTTGGCCTCGATGCGCGCACCGGAAGCGCCGTGGAAATCCAGATAGATTTGTGCCAGGCCGGCCTCGACCCACACGTCGACTTCCACCCGGTACGTGCGGCCAGGCTCGGCGGGTACGCGGGCGCTGCGCAGGCCGGCGCTGCGGTCGTTGACCGTGTCGAAAACGAGGAGCGCCGTCTCACCGCTCGATGCCTTCTCGGTGGTCAGGGTGAAGCCGGCCGTGTCGGAACGTGAGAACACCTCCCAGTATAGCGGGACCCCGTCCACGTCGTGGCCCAGCTCAAAATCGGGGTTGGAAAGCAGATTCGGACGGGGCTCCTGAGCGGCCGCAAAAGCGCACGCGCAGAGGCAACAGAAGACAAGCAGGCACAATGTTCGCAAAGGACGGGGCATAGGGCACGCTCCTCCCGAAGGCTTTTCACTCGGCCTGGTAACAGACGAGGACGCCCCCCGGAAGGATCGATCCGGGGAGCGCCCGACGGGTCGGTGTCAAGCCGGCGTGGGGATTGTTACTGTACTTCGATCGTGACATATTCGACGCCGGGCGTCCAGATGTGCTCCCAGGCGGCCGTCGCGGCGTCCACGTGCACGAGCGAAACGGCGAAGCGGAAGGTGCCTCCCGCGGTGACCTGGGAGAAGCCGGGGAACAGGGCCTTGGGTACGCGGGCTTCGACCACGTAGCCGGACAGCTCGGGGCTTTCCCACAGCCGGGCGGCGATCTCGATGGGGTTGTTGATGTTGTGGGCGTCTTGAGCCGCAGGGTACACCCATGCCGTAGGAGCGAAGGCGCCTCCCGCCATCGGCACAAGGTTAATCTGGTAATCTTCCGCGGTATAGAAAGCATACTGGGCGGGATCCGCCGGTACGCCGCTAAAGCTAAACCACAGCTCGATGGCGGAGTTCTGCCACAGGCTGCCGCCGCCCGAATAGGGGCCGGTCACGTTGTCGTCGACGACGTTGGCTAGCAGGTACACGTATTCGTCATCGTACAGGATGTAAACGTCCGCGCTGCTCTCGGCCGCGTCGGCGATCGCACCCGCGTTGACGAGCGAGAAGGCCGGATCGACACGCAGGGTCGGTTCCAGGCCCGCGATGCCCCAATCGCCCGCAAAGCCGTCGAGGACGATGGGAGCCGACGCGGGATACGCCTTCTTGCTGCCGATGCCTTCCTGGGCGGCCGCAGCTAGCGACAAAACGAGCACCAGTGCGACGGACAACACTGCGACTCTCGACCTAACCATCGGATCTACCTCCCGTGCGTGGTGATGGACGAGGTATTTGCCTTCATTTTCCATAATTACGCCTTGTAAATGGTAAATTCCTGGCGTAAAGGTTACTTTGTTTCATCCGCAGGCTCCTTGGACGAAATGAAAATTAACAGGATCGGCTCACTTCCCGCTTCCACGTCGACACCGTCCCTCCCGGCCCGCCAGCGCACACGGGCCAGGCCGTCCACGCCCACCGCGTCCATGTGCAAGCTGTCCGGGGAGACGGCCCACGAGCGGACCAAGTCGGGCGCCAGGCGGAGTTTCAGGTCCTTTCCGCTGCGGTTCCATACGGCCAACATTTCGAGGTCGCCCGAGGCAAAGGCCGCTTGCCCGGGCACGGCCTGGTAGCGTTTCACGTCGGCCCCGCCGGTCGCGACCTGTAGCCCCACGGTGTCCCTGAACCTGCCCCAGCCGAAGTAGCGCTTGCCGATGTCCCGCAGTGCGATCAGCTTCTTTACGTACTCCCACATTTCCGGGTCGGTGCGGAAGTTGCAAAAGCGCTCGTCTTCCTGATCATAGATCCACAAGATGCAGCCGTGGATGAAGGTGCGATGCAGCTGGTCGTACGCCTCGCGGGATACACGGGCCGGACGAAAGCTTTGGCCCCGGCTCGGATACACCATGTCGACCAGCACGTATTCGGGAAAGGTGTAGCGGAACAGGGCGGGAAACGTGCGCTCGTAGTACCAGCCCTGGATCAGGTGCGCCACGACCCATTGCCCGTACAAATCGCCGCAGCCTTCGATCATCGTGAAGGCTTCGGGGTTGTGCCTGCGTACCGCGTCCTCCACCATGCGCAGCGTGGCGACGGAGTCGCGGTTCCAGTGGGCGGCGTGCGGATGGCCGTGGGTCGGATCGCAGCAAAGGTGGGGCCCCATCGCGGCGAACGTGTCGATGTAAACGCCGGATGCGCCGACTTCGCCCACCAGCCACCGTACCGTGTCGCGCATGAGCCGCTGGTATTGGGGCACGCCGCGGCACGAGAGCACGAAGTCGTTTCCGAAAAAGTGCCGGTCGACGGGTTTGCCTTCGGGATCCTTCGCCGCCCACGCCCGGCCCAGCGTATCGAAGTAGCGGGAGGACCGGCCGAACAGGGAGCCGTTGATATAGAAGGTGACGCGTCCGCCTTCGCTGCACACCGTGCGGACCGCGTCGATAAAGTCCATCACGGTGCCGAGCTCCATATCGGGAAAAAACTCGGGATACATGTGGTCGAAGCCGCCTGTAAACCAGCCCGCTAGGAAAAGGTGTCCGATGCCCTCCCGTGCGCTGCGCCGGTACAACTGCGGAATATCGGAAAAGGTGTGATGGAAGGTGCCGTCGGCCCACTTGAAGTCGTAGTGGGCGGTGAGGGCGTGGGACTCGCGAACCCACTTTGGCACGCGGGGCGGCAGAAACCGTTGCGACTCGGCCCAGGACCGGTATGCGTCGGCGACCTGGTGCCACGAGCCGGCGTAAGGCACAAGGCGCGTCACGGGCAGCCGGTGGGTTTCCTCCGGTGCCACGGGGCGCAGCTTCGTCACGGCAAGATCGAGGCCGTCGGCTGGGGCACGTGGATCCTTGCCCGGAGCGTATACCACGAGGCCCGTCACTTCATACGCCGGGTCGCAGTGTACGACGCCGAGCCCCCGGCCTTCCCCTTCTACCGCCATCCATGCCATGGAAAGCTGACCACAGTACAGGTGCCGGATCATGCCGCCGGCTTCGTCGTAGACGGGGTCAAGGGGTGCGGCGGCCTGGGCGTCGGTCCTGCCCTGTGGAATGCTCCTGCGCGGTGCGGGGAGCCGGACGCCCGAGTAGAACGGATAAAATAGCGTTTCTGCTTGGACGTCCTCCTCGAGGCGCACCCCGGCTACGATGGGAAAGAGCACCTCGCTGATGGTTGCGTCCGACTCGTTTTCCACCCGGCCCTGCAGCACGATCTCGGCGCCGACCTCGATGCGCAAGGCGACGCGGGCTTTGCGGTCGTCTTCCGTTACCTCATATTCGGCCCGGATGCCGCAGGGCAGGCCCTCCTGCTCGTTGACCTGCCAAGCCACAAGGTGCAGGCGGGCTTCCGCGCCGATGCGCGGGGGCAGGGGATGGCTGCGTGTGGGCTGCTGCGTGACCGGGCCCCAGTTCAGCCGGAAGAGGGGTTCCGGGCGCTCCCTCACTGCGAGAAGGGGCTGCGGACCGCCGGCTGTCTTGAGTGCGATTTGCTCCAGGGCTGCGGCGGCCGGCAGGAAAGTGACTACGAAGCGTTCGCTTTCGAGCTGCACGGGTGTGGACGGGTCTAAGGCCATTGTCTTCACCTCGCGAGCAGGCTTTCTCTTCGGCCGGCCGGCTTCCTTCCAACGGGTTCCCGAAGGATCGGCGCCCGTCACGTCAAACTTACC
Source organism: Bacillota bacterium (assembly GCA_012522135.1). GTDB lineage: Bacteria > Bacillota > Limnochordia > DTU080 > JAAYLA01 > JAAYLA01. The sequence goes on from JAAYLA010000078.1 coordinate 7,933, forward strand.
CTGGGAGAAGGTGCAGGCGGAGGGCGAGGTTTGGGTGCGGACGGTGGGAGGCGTGACGGCGATGACGACGCGAAGCCGGAGGCGGCGCAGCCCGCAGGCTTTACGATGGACCCTGCTTACGACGGTGGTGATGCTCTTGACCGCAAACGCTGCCGGCTACTTTCCTCCCGGACCGGTGGAGGAGGGCTTTCCGGAAAACTTGCTCCTGGTGTACTCCGGATACTATTCGGTGCAGCGCCCGGACTTCGACCCAGCCGGGCTGGCTTTGCCCACGAACCTGGAAAGGGTCGACGGCGGCGACTGGCTGCCCGCCGATTTTGTTCCTTACGTCGCCCACCTCGACTGGGACGGAGTGCCGGACGACACCTTTTTCGATTCCTTCCTTTTCCTTGGGCTGCGCAGTCACAGGGGACGCGCCTTCGACGGGGAGCGGGAGCAGGGAGAGGCCGCGCTGTGGTTCGATTGGCGGTGGTACTTGGACCGCATTTTCACTCCCGGCAAGCAAATCGACGCGTTGGACCAAACCGTGGCGGCCGTCGCGGAAGTCCTGGGGCAGCCCGATTACAAGGTGAACGTTTACATCATGATCCCTTACCCGAGTCACAAGGTGACCGACTTCGGCCATCCCGACGGCAGCATGGGAGGTCCGTCCCTTCTGCCCGTGGAAAATCGCTTGGACATGGTCCGCTGGTACGTCGATGAAGTGGTCGCCCGCTGGCAGAGCCTGCAGCCCGGGCGGTTGCATCTGGCGGGTTTCTATTGGCTCCAGGAGCACATCAACCCGGCCGTGCCCGATGAAGACGTGCTCGTACGGGGCGCGGTGCAGTACGTACAAGACAAGGGATACAAGATCGGCTGGATTCCGTGGTCCGGCGCGATGCTCGCCACCCGGTGGGCCGATTACGGTTTCGACTGGGCCATCATCCAGCCCAATCACATGTTCCGCGACGGGCCGGGCTTGATCGAACTGGCCGTGCAGAGGGGCCGGGACGCCAGAATGGGCATCGAGATCGAGCTGGACGGGCGGGTGCGGCAGCCCGACGGCGAGGCGCGCCTTTACGACTACTTGAACGGCGGCGTCCGGTACGGCTATGTGCGAGATGCGATGTTGGGCTACTACCAGGACTTAGATATGCTGCTGCGGCTCTACGTGGAGGAGAGCGGCAAGCGCAGGTACATCTACGACGACATCTACGCTTTCGCCAAAGGCTCGTACCCTGAGCCGGCGCCGGCGGCAGCCTACATACAAGGCCGGGTGCTCGACGGGGAGGGCCGTCCGGTGGCCGGTGCCAGGGTAGAGGGGGGCGGCCGGACGACCCATACGGACGCGGAAGGATTCTTCACGCTCACGGGCATTTACTCGGCGCAGACGGACATCGTAGTGGCTGCTTCAGGCCTCGATCCGCTGGCGAAGGAAGTGGCTACCTCCCGCGGCGGGGCGACCGAGCCGTACACCTTCGTCCTGTACCCCGCTACGGAGCTGTCGGTTCACGATTTCGACACGACGGACGGCCTGGCCGGCACCGGGGTGGGCATGGAACGGGTACAGTCGCCCCGGACCCAAGGCGACGGCGCGGTGCAGCTCACCCTGCAGGGCGGGCTCATCCAGTCGCTGCGCATCACGCCTGCCCCGGAGCTGCGGGACTGGTCGCGGGCGCAGGTGGCGGCCCTCGACGTGCTTGTGTCGGATCCGGTCACCGTGCGCATCACGTTGCGGGACCGCCGGTCCGCATCGTACTCCCGGCTCTTCGAACTCGAGCCCGGCGCATGGCGCTCCATTATGCTCCCGATCGGGGACCTTGTCGCCGGCCGCTACCACGACCCTATCGTAGCGGGGACGACCGGCGAAATCGACCCGGCAGCGGTCGACCTGGTCACGCTGGCCTTCGTCGGGAACGCCGGCACGCAGGTAGTCGTGGACAATTTGCGCCTGCAGGGACTGGATCGGCATCGTTTAGTCGATCCTTAGCCAGCGCCGGGCGTTCTCGCAGTAGATTTTTCTCAGGACGTCGTCGGGCAGATCGATGGCATCGATTTTCCAGCGGCCCTGGATCGGGGTCGGATGGTCGATCTGCCGCGCGTCCGTCTCGAAAAACCGCCAGTGCGCGTCGTAAAAGGCTGCGACGTCGTCCTCCGTCGGCGAAAACCCCTGGGGCGCACCGAGCATGATCTCTCGCCGCAGGCCGAGGTCCGAGCCGAAGAGGATGCGGTCTTGGAACTCCAAAAAGACCGCGCGCACGGTACCGGCATCGTGGCGGCCGATTTCGCCTAGCCTGGCCGCGACGTCGACGATGTAATTCGGGTGCTCGCGCATGACGTCGGCCACGTACTCGATCTCTTCCGCCGCGCAGCCGAAGTGCACGCCGAGAAAGGTAGTCTGCGGGTGCCGCCGGATGACCCGCTCCAACTGCCGGATCAACTGCCACCAGTCGTACGGATACCGGCTCCGGTCGCCGAACCACCAGTCGGGGTTCAGGCTCAGCTCCTCCCACCGCTCGTTGTCGGGGGTCAAGGGCTTGAAGAAGGCCTTCGGATCGGCGGTGTGAAAGGCCACGACGAGTCCCAGATCTCCGGCCAGGTCGAAAAGGGGCGCAAGGCGTTCGTCGTCGACCGGGATCGCCTGGCCCTCCGCATCCCGGTGGACGAGGCCCCAGTCCTTCATGAACTTGATGCCCACCGCCCCCAGTTCGGCTGCCCGGCGCACTTGGTCCGTGGCCCGAGCGAGCCACTCCGGGATCCCGAAGCCTTGGGGTGAGACGCCGGCAAAGAAGGCAAAACGTCCGGGATACCGTGCGGCGGCCTCGGTTAGACGGACCAGGCTTTCCCCGTAATAAGCCGATATGTCGACCATCCGCCGTATGCCGTTGCGCTCCATGATGCGCACCGCAAGATCGAGCCGTTCCGGATGCAAGTGGGTGTGCATGTCGATGACGGCGAACTGCCCGCGCCGTGAAGCAGATGAATGGGTCAAGGTCGCGCCCTCCCGCCCATAACATTAGCCGGCCGTCCCGCCCTTCCTGTCGCGGGGAGCCGGCCCGCGGCGAAATCGTGCGTATCCATCCAGCTGCGCATCGTCGAACTCCTGCGCCGCACGGACGACATCTAGCCGTGCAGCAGCGTCCCGCGGTGCACGCGATCTATCCTTCTTGCGGCTTTTCCGAGGTCCGCGTGAGGTTTGCCTAGGCTGTTCCGGCAGTCGCCCTCTGCAGGTAGTCTCACAGTCCAGAGACGACCCGCTTTCTTTCTGCATAGACAGAATAGTGTCGTTAGCAGGAACAGGGTTTGTTGTGTCGAATAGTGCAGCGATAAGGGTCTATAGCGCAGGGTAGGCCAGCCGGAACTCGGCCCCTACGCCTATCCTGACGCCGGCCGATCCAGGGAAACTCTCAAGGAGGCGCCTGTATGAGGAGGACGGTTTGGCACGCCGTCGTTGTCATTTCGTTGCTGCTGGTCAGTTGGAGCGCGATGGCCGCACCGCCGGGCATGATTTCCGGAGGCCTTGTGACGTCTCCCGCCGGCCTTGACCCGTACGTGTACGCCGAAGTTCAGGCGTTGCCGGACATTGCCGTCGGGCTCGAGTGGAACCCGGCTGCGATCTCGCTCAGCGTGTGGTCGGGTTTTTCGCGGGGCATTTACGCTGAGGCTTCTTGGGCAAATATCGGCTTCGTGCGGCCCGACGCGGCGGAGCTGGGCGTGTGGAGCGACTTGAGCGACTTGAACGTAAGCATCGGCTACCCGCTGACGGTCTGGGGCGGAATTCGGGCAGTATCCGGCGACACCAGGCTGCAGCTTAGTTTGAACGCGGAGCTGGAGGTGCCGGTCCAGACGAACGTCTCCTTGCTGGCGGGCGCCAAGTTGACGTTGCTCGGTGCGGGCACGTCCGCTTCCGGCTGGGTGGGGGTAGGCACTCGGTTCTGATCCCTGCCGGTTCCCGAGCGAAGACGCTCAGGGTGCGGGAAAGCCGGTCTGCAGTGTGTACGGAGACACCTGTTCGCCGCAAGCGCGGTGAACAGGTGTCGTGATTTTCAGAGGTAGGTCGAGGTGCGACGAACTACGTGCGTCCCGGGGCCTCCCCGGTCCTCCTCGGTCCCGCTCCTTAGGCCTCCCTGGGTACCCGCCTCCCCGGCCTTCTCGCCTTCCTTCGCTTTTTCTGCCAGACAATGGTATACTTTCTAACAAAGGAGTGATTCGCGGTGCGAACGAGTGGCATCCACCACATCACGTCGATTACCCGGGACGCCCAGAAGACGGTTGACTTCTACGCGGGCATTTTGGGTCTGCGTCTCGTCAAGCGTACCGTGAACTTCGACGATCCGGGAACGTACCATTTGTACTTCGGCGATCACGTAGGCAGCCCCGGCACGGCCGTCACGTTCTTCCCGTATCCCACGAGCAGGAAGGGAACCGTCGGCGGGGGGCAGGTAGCTTATACGGTCTACGCCGTTCCGGAAGGCTCCCTCGGCTTTTGGCAGGACCGGCTCAAGTCCTTCGATGTGCCGTTTGACATCCAAGAACGTTTCGGCGAGAAGGTACTGCGCTTCCGCGATTGGGACGGCCTCCAAAACGAAATCGTCGAGCGGGCGGAAGGGCCTCAGAGCGCCTGGGCCTTCGGCGGCATCCCCAGGGAGCACGCCATCAAGGGTTTCGGCGGTGCACTCCTTTACAGCACTGCGCCCGAGAGGACAATGGAAACCTTGGAGCACGTGATGGGGCTCGACCGCAAAGGGGAAGAGAACGGCCTGGTACGCTACGAGGCACACGGCAACATCGGCAACAAGATCGACGTCAGCGTGGAGAGCCACGCCAGGGGGCTCGGCGGACACGGCACGGTCCACCACATCGCATGGCGCGCCAAGGACCAAGACGAGCAGCTTGCCTGGCGTGATCACGTCGCCGCTGCCGGGTTCGATCCGACTCCCGTGCGCGACCGCAACTACTTCACGTCCATCTACTTCCGCGAGCACGGCGGCATTCTCTTCGAGATCGCCACCGACGGGCCCGGGTTCACTCGCGACGAGGCGGTGGACAGCCTGGGCGAAAGCCTCATGTTGCCGTCCTGGTACGAGCCGCAGCGAGAGCAGATCGAACGCATCCTGCCCGAGATCCACGTGCGCGATCTGGAGGGAGTAGGCCAGTGAAACACCTATTCCAACCCGGCCGCAGGGAAGGTGCACCGGTCCTCCTGCTTTTGCACGGAACGGGCGGGACAGAGCGTGACCTTCTCCCGCTCGCTCAGGTGATCGACCCGACGGCGCCGGTCCTCAGCGTGCGCGGCAATGTCCTGGAAAACGGGATGCCCCGCTTCTTTCGCCGGCTGGCCGAAGGCGTCTTCGATGAAGAGGACTTGGTTTTCCGCACGAACGAACTCTACGAGCACTTGAACGCCTGGGCCGGGGAGTACGGCTTCGACCGCGGCAACGTCGTGGCGGTCGGCTACTCGAATGGCGCCAACATCGCGGGCAGTTTGCTCTTTCACGTCGAAGATTCCCTGGCCGGCGCGATCTTGCACCACCCCATGGTACCTCGTAGGGGGATCGAGCTTCCGGACCTCACCGGCAAGCCGGTCTTCATCGGAGCAGGCAGGAACGATCCAATCTGCCCGCCCGAGGAGACCTACGAGCTGCGGCGTCTTCTGGAAGGCGCGGGTGCTGAGGTGGAAGTGCACTGGGAGGACTACGGGCACAGGCTGACCCCTACGGAGGCCGAAGCGGCGGCCGCCTGGTACCGGCAGCACTTCGGCGGAGGCTGACCTGCGGGAGCGTCTCGACACCGCGTCAGGACATAGGTTTCTCCCTTCCTGGAAAGACTAGGGGAAAACCGGATGCCTGGTTTCCGCAAGCGTCGGCGAAGGAGCTGGAGTCGTTGCGGTGCTGCGCGATCGTCAATCCTGCGGCGGGCTCGGGGCGGGTGCGCTCGCTCTGGCCCAAGGCGCGTGCTCGCTTGCGCGCCGGAGGCATGGCCGTCGATGAGCGGTGGACCCGGTCCGAAGGGCACGCCGCCGACCTGGCCCAGGATGCAGCCGAGCAAGGTTATTCGCACGTCCTGGCGGTAGGGGGCGACGGAACGCTGCAGGAGGTCGTCACGGGCCTGGTGCGGGCGCGGGGCGCCTCGGTCGGGCCGGCTGCCGGTTCCGCTCCGTTGGGACCGACCGTGGCCTGGCTCCCCCTCGGCACGGGCAACGACCTCGCCCGCTCGCTGGGCCTGCCCGTGCGCCCCGCCACAGCCGTCGCCGCCGTCACGCGTGCCGTGGCCCGGGGCGATGCGGTAGCCATCGACGCCGGCCTCATCAACCGGGAGCGCATTTTCCTCAACGTCGCGGGCGTCGGCTTCGATGCGCAGGTCGCTCTCCTCGTGAGCCGGATGCGCTGGAAGGTGCGAGGCGCCGCGCCCTACGTGGCGGCCGCTTTGCGCACTTTGTTCAGCTACGCACCGCAGGAGCTAACCCTCACCGTCGACGGTCGGACGGAGCGGATGAAAAGCCTTCTCACCGCCTGCGGCAACGGGGCTTTCTACGGGGGAGGCATCTGCATTTGCCCCGGAGCGCGGCTTGACGACGGTCTGTTCAGCCTGTGCCTCGTACGCGATATGAGCCGCTGGAAAGTCCCCTATGCCTTGACCCTCGCCTTCGGCGGCCGCCATCGCTTCCTGCGCGAAGTGACGGAGTGCAGCGCCTCCCGTGTGCATATCGACGGCCCGCCCGGCGTGTTGGTCCACGCTGACGGTCAGGTCGTGTGCCGGCTCCCCGTTGAATTCAGCATCATACCGCGGGCGGTGCGAATCGTGGCGCCCGGACACCAAGGCATCCGCGGCGAAACGGAGGAAGGCGCTTCCGATGATCCACCGCGGACCTTGGACGTGGAAGGCGGTAGCGGAGCTTTTCGAGAGCCTCGCGGCGTCACTCATTGAAACGTCATACCCACAGCTCCGATTACAGGCCGCGGGGCCGCTGCGGCAGTACGGGATGCCGGACCGAAACGCCGCGCCGCAGGAGAGGGCCGTCTTCAGCTTTTGGGGCGGCGGCCGGGGCCAAATCCTGAGCGCCCTGCGGGAAAGCTTCAAGGAATACTTACAGGACCGAGGGTTCATTTACGCCGAGGCGCCCCCGGACCACGTGCGGGTCGTCTTCAATCTCATCGACGACAAGCACCCCAGGCCTTACCGGCGCAAAGCGCAGGCCACCTTCGTCGTGTCCTGGGCCGAGGTCGGCGAGCGTCCTGCCGACGTGCTCCGGTTCGGCTATCCCTTGCTGATCCGCTCGCTGTCGAACGTGCTCGTCCTTTTCCTGCCCGGCGCCGACGGACCCGAGACCCATTTCATCACTCCCGAGCAAGGCCATTACACGCTGCGGAAAAGACCCACCGACCCGGGGTTCCTCGACGAATTTTACAGCAGGTTGCAGCCGATCATCACCTCCCAGCTCGTCATCGACAACGAGTTCCATCCCGATCTGCCCGAAGAGCTCTGGCACGGCGACGAGCTGACCGAAGCGCTGCACCGGGCCGGGCAACGCCTCGACCGCATGAACCTTCTGCCGGCGCCCTTTCCGCTGGAGGAAGTGCTGCCGCCCCGGGACCTGCGTCACCTGAAGCGGCTGTATCATTTGGGAGGGTTGAGCTACGGTAACATGAGCGTGCGCCGCGATGCGGGCACGTTTTGGATGAGCGCGAGCGGGGTCGACAAAGCGAATATGCGGGTCGTCGGCCGGGACATCCAGCTGGTAAAGGGGTTCGATCCGGAGCGGCGGGTGATGCTCTTGAGCGTGCCGCCGGAGATCACGCCGCGCCGGGTTTCGGTCGACGCCATCGAGCATTACTTGATCTACCGGGAGCATCCGAACGTCGGGGCCATCGTGCACGTGCACGCCTGGATCGAAGGGACGAAGGCCACCGAGGTGAACTACCCATGTGGAACCATCCAGCTGGCCCACGCCGTGGCGGACCTGGTGCGGGAGAGCGACGACCCCGCCCGGGCGATTGTCGGCCTGAAAAACCACGGTTTGACCATCACCGGCCCGGACTTGGACGACATCTTCGAGCGGATAGAGGGCAAAATCGTCCCCACCGTTCCCATGGCGTAGGGTGCTCGGAGGAGGGCGTCCCGTGCAGGCTGTAGAGTTTCGCCTATCGATTCCGAAGTACCTGCTCGCAAGAGGCATCGGACGCAGGTTGCCCGAACTGCATACGAACAAGGTATTCGGCCAGGTGGCGCTGCGCGACGTAACCGACCCCGTCCTGCCCGGCCCCGACTGGCTCGCGCTCGAACCGGTGTTGGCCGGCGTCTGTGGTACGGACCTCGGTACCATCGCAGGCCGAACGAGCCCCGCCTTAGCGCCTTTTTCCTCTTTCCCGGCAGTTTTAGGCCACGAGGTCGTCGCGCGGGTGGCGGTGGTAGGCGAGGCGGTAGAAGGTTTTGCGCCGGGCGAGCGGGTAGTGGTCGATCCTTGGATCTCGTGCACCGTGCGGGGACTTGAGCCGTGTGCGCCGTGCCGTGCGGGAAGGCCGTACCTGTGCCGCCGGGCTGCGGAAGGTCCCTTCGGTCCCGGTATGCTCGTCGGATTTTGCCGGGGTCTACCGGGTGGATGGTCGGAGCGCATGGTGGTGCACAAGTCGCAAGTGTACAAGGTGCCGGAGGGGCTGAGCGACGCACAGGCCGTGCTGACGGAACCCATCGGGGTCGCGCTCCACGGCGTGCTCAAGAGCTTGGACGAAGGCGGTCCCACGGGGGCAACGCCGGCGAAGGTTTTGGTCATCGGCGCGGGACCTATCGGCCTGGCCGTTGTGGTTGCGATTCGTCTGTTGGGTTTGCCGTGGCATGTGACCTCCCTGGCCCGGCACGCCGCGCAGCGGGAACTGGCCTTCGCGTTCGGCGCGGACAGCGTGGTGGGATCGAACAGGGACAGCGCGCTGCGCGCCGCTGAGGAAGTGACGGGAGCGAAGCGCTTCCTTCCGCCCATCGGGAAAGGTGTCGTGACTGGCGGGTTCGACGTGGTGTTCGATTGTGCGGGGACGGCGGTGTCGGTCGACGATGCGCTGCGTGTGGCGCGGGAAGGTGGCAGGGTCGTTCTGCTCGGCGGCGCCGGCCAGCTGCGCTCCGTCGACTGGACCTTCGTGTGGATGCGGGAGCTGCAGGTGATCGGCAGCGTCGGATGCGGCCTGGAACCCCACTACGGCCGGCACACGTTCGAGGTTTTGTTCTCGCTCCTCGAACGAGCAGCCGGGTTGAACGGCGTGCCACCTGTCGAACGCATGATCACGCACCGCTTTTCCCTGGACGCATACCGGGAGGCACTGCAAGCCAACTTCGACCGCGGGCGGACAGGCGCGGTGAAGACGGTGTTCGAAGTCGGAAGTTCGTCCTAGCTAACGTCGGTCAGTTTGCTGCCCTAAACCGTCGTGCGAGGAAGGAATTCGAGGCAAGAGACAGAATAATAGGTGGTGCAAGCTGCATGTGTTAATCATCCGGTATTGGTGACGTACGTGGGGAGGTCGCGTCCGTTGCGAGAGCCTGCCGCCATGCGTTCCCAGTCAGCCGTCAGGCGCCGTCCCGGCTTGTGGCGTAAGTCAGTCCGGGCGGGGGTGATCGGCTTCCTGTACTTGGCACCGGCTCTCCTTATACTGGGCGTTTTCGTTTACTACCCGCTGATTCGCTCGATCTATCTGAGCCTGCATGAAACCGACTTCTTGGGCCGCACCATCCTTTTCGTCGGCCTCGACCATTACAAGGAACTGCTCTCATCGACCCGCTTTGTCAACAGCCTGCGCGTGACCGTGCTGTTTACGCTGTATACGGTGCCGGTCGGGCTCGCGCTGGCCGTTCCCGTAGCACTGCTCGGCAACATGCGGGTGCGGGGCATTACGGTTTACCGCACTATTTTTATCTGCACAATCGCAGTGTCGACGGCCATCGCCTCGGTCATTTGGGCCTGGCTGTTCCAACCGACCACCGGAGTGCTCAACAGCCTGCTGCGATCCATCGCCTTTCGCCCGTGCGCTGGCTCCAGGATCCTAGCTGGGCCCTCATAGCCGTCGCCATTACAACCATTTGGAAGGAACTCGGCTTGAACGTGCTGTTTCTGCTGGCCGGCTTGCAAAACGTGCCGGACGATCTGATGGAAGCCGCCCAGATCGACGGGGCAAGCAGGTGGCAGGCATTTTGGCGGGTGCAGCTGCCTCTCCTTTCGCCTACGATCTTCTTCCTGCTCGTGGTGGGGACTATCGACGCTTTCCGCTCGTTTACCCAGGTGCACATCATGACCCAAGGCGGGCCCATACGCTCGACGGAAGTGTTGGTCTATTCGGTGTACCGTGACGCCTTCATCAACTACCGCTTCAGCTACGCCAGCACACAAGCGATCACGCTGTTTCTCATCTTGGTCGCTTTGACGCTGATCCAGTTTCGTGTGGGCGAGAGGCGGGTGCACTACCAGTGAGCAAGTTGTCGCCCCGGGCAAAACGCAGGCTGCGCACCACGGGCACGCATGTGTTGATGATCGCCGTCAGCGCCGTCATCCTGTTTCCGCTGTTCATCGCGATCACGTCGAGTTTGAAGGGGCAGGAGCAAATTTTCTCCTATCCGTACGTCTGGTTGCCCTGGCCCTTGCACTTTGAGAATTACAAGGAAGCCTTGCGCCTCGTGCCCCTCGGCCGTTTCCTTTGGAACAGCACCGTCCAGAGCACGATGACGACCGTTGCCGTGCTCGTTACCTCCGCCCTCGCCGCCTATGCCTTTGCGGACTTGGAGTTTCCTTTTAAGCGGCTCGTCTTCGGTGTAATCTTGGCGACGATGATGGTAACCGGCGAAGTGACCATCATACCCAACTACATGACGATCCACACCTTGGGCTGGACCGACACGTACTTGGGGCTCACCGTGCCCTTCTTTGCCACGGGCTTTGGCATCTTCTTGCTGCGCCAATTTTTCCTGCAAATCCCGCGGGAATTGTACGACGCCGCGGTCATCGACGGATGCAGCCGCTTACGGTATCTGTTCACCGTGGTGCTGCCCTTGAGCCGTCCCGCCATGGGCACTTTGGCCGTGTATAACTTCCTTTCCACCTGGAACCAATACTTCTGGCCCCTCATCGTGACGAACCGGCCCCTCATGCGTACCGTGCAGATCGGCATCGCCATGCTGCGGGATGAAGAGGGGGACCACTGGCACGTCATCATGGCCGGTGTGGTAGTTGTAACGGCCCCGGCGATCATCCTGTTCGTATTGTTCCAAAAGCAGCTCGTGCGGGGCATGACGTCGGGTGCGATTAAGGGATAGCGGAGGGGAGGTGGTAGGCCGGAAAGGGGCGGTCGGACAACACTTGGCGCGTAGGACGACATGCGATGAAGGAGGAATTTCCCAATGAAACGGAAAGCACACCTTCTTATCGTTTGGACGCTGGCGGCAGTGCTCGTCTTGGGTGCGGTAGGCCATGCGAAGGTGCAAATTGAGTTTTGGCATGCACTCGGCGGGCACATCGGGCGCGACGTTCTGACCAAGTTTATCGACGATTTCAACGCCTCCCAGGATGAAGTGGAAGTCATTCCCGTCTACCAAGGCAGCTACAACGATACGCTGAATAAGTATCGCCTCGCGGTGCAGGCTGGAAATCCTCCCCACCTGGTGCACGTGTTTGAGATCGGCACCCGCTTCATGATCGACCTGGGCGCTACGGTGCCGCTGCAGCCGTTCATCGACCGGGGCGACATCGAGCTCGAACATATAGTGGAAAACGTGCTCAATTACTACACCATCGACGGCCAGCTGTATTCCATGCCTTTCAACACGTCGAACGCCGTGCTCTACTACAATAAGGACATGTTCCGTGAAGCCGGACTCGATCCCGATAAGCCGCCGGCCACCTTCTCGGAGTTCCGGGAGTACGCCAAGAAGATGACGAAGGACGGCAAGTACGGCTTCGGGAACTACGTGTACGGTTGGTACTTCGAGCAGCTATTGGCCGTATCCAATGCCGAGTACGTGAACAACGGTAACGGCCGTCTGGCGCCGGCGACCGAGGCGACGTTCAACAGCGAGGCCGGCGTCCGCATTTTCCAGTGGTTCCTCGACATGTTGAATGACGGCAGCTACTTGAACACCGGCCGGGACGGCGACGCCTTGCGTGCGGCTTTCGTGTCGGGCCAGGTGGGCATGCGCATCGGCTCGACGGGCGGCATCGCCAGCACGTTGGAGGATATCGGCGACCGGTTTGAGTTGGGCGTAGCGTTCCTGCCTACTCCGGACGGCGTCGAGCGGGGCGGAGTCGTCATCGGCGGTGGCTCGATCTGGATGTCGAAGGGCTTTTCGGAGGAGGAGATGGAGGCCGCATGGAAGTTCCTGCGCCACCTGACCTCACCTGAGAGCACGGCGTACTGGCACGTAAACACGGGGTACTTCCCGATCGACCGCCGGGCCTACGACCTGCCGGAAGTGAAGGCTCTGCACGAGGAGTTCCCGCACTTCCGCGTCGCTATCGACCAGCTCGAGGCGAGCCGCCAGACTTACGCTACGCAGGGTGCGGTGATCGGCGTGTTCCCCGAGGCCCGGGCTGCTATTGAAGAGGCCATGGAGATGGTGCTCCTCGGCCGTATGAGCCCACAGGACGCCTTGGATATGGCTGCGGAAGAGGTTACGGCAGCGATTCGCCGGTACAACATCCAGGCCGGGCTGCAATGACATGCGCGGCTTAAGGAGGCGGGCCGGGCCGACGGGCGGCCATCGCTTGGAAGCAGCGATGTGACCCATGGTTGGGTCACCTTGCGAGCAGATCGACCCAAACGTGGGTCGATCTGCTCCGTGCGCGACCCACTCCCGGGTCAACCGCCTCCGTCCGGCAGCAACGAGGTCGGTTGGAAATTACTTCCACCTTCCCTAGCTGCGGAAACGCCGGGAGACGGGCGGCTGCCGCTGGCATCCACCGTTCCGTTGAAGCAAGGGGCTGTCCCGAAAGCACTTTTGGGACAGCCCCTTTGTGTACGCCCGGTGTGCCTGCAGTGATCCCCCGGCTACGGCACGGATCCACGAATATCCCGATTCCGTTCGGGATGGCGCGCTGGGCGTCCGTCGGCAGCATGTTCTTCACGGTCACCGTGGGCTGGCCCGGGTCC
>JAAYLA010000079.1 GCA_012522135.1 Bacillota bacterium
GATTCAGCCCGGTTTCCCGGGCTTGCGCACCCAGCAGTGGTGCCGGCCGAGAAGGTGTAGTTCGTCTACCTGCGGTTTTTCTCAGTGGCGGTGACTGCCTTCTGCCGGGGGCGGGGCCTGATGCCCGGGAAATGCAAGTCCTGGCCAAGGGAGGGCACCCGGCTCCGTGCCGCAGGGGCACCAGCCTCCGGCCCTGGGCCGCACCTGCCCGGGCTGTCGCCCGGGGAGGGGCCGGCTGGCCAGCCTCTGCAGATTCAGCCCGGTTGCCCGGGCTTGGGTTCCCCGCAGCAGTGTTGGCCGAGAAGGGCAGTTCGTCTACCTGCGGTTTTTCTCTGTGGCGGTGACTGCCTTCTGCCGGGGGCGGGGCCTGATGCCCGGGAAATGCAAGTCCTGGCCAAGGGAGGGCACCCGGCTCCGTGCCGTAGGGGCACCAGCCTCCGGCCCTGGGCCACACCTGCCCGTCCCGGCTGACGGCCCAGCCCTGGCACGCGTCTGCCGCTCCCGCTGCGAGCGGGAACAAATCACCTACCTGCACCTTCATCTCGGCATCCCGTCCTTGGGCGGCTCCCGGTTTGCAGGGCCAACTCCGTAATCCTCGCTAGATGCCTGCGCACGCCGGAAAACGCAAGATCTGGCCGCGGCGACGGTACCCGAGGAACGACCAGTTCAGGGCAGCATTATGCACAAGACGCGTTTTTGTGGTATAGTGTCGTAGCAGAGACCGAGGTGCCAAGTACTTTCGTCCCTGGCGAACGTCTCGATGCCGCATCGGAGCGGTATCAAGCCTCGTATGACACCAAATTTTCCAGGTAGGAGATGAGGACCTGGCCGGGATCCGGTCATGTGAAGTCGTAAGGCAGAGGCACGTGGTTGTGGGAGCTCGGGTCATCCTTTGAGAATTTTCACTGACGTATCGGACAAAGCAGTTTAATAGCAGACAACGTACGCGATTCTTGGGGGTTGAGGGCGGGGCGGCGGGGCGGTATCCCCACATCCTGCCTTCGGCTTTTTCGGGGGAACGATAGTCAGCGGACGAGGCGCCGCTGCAACATCTGCGGGCGTGCTGTAGGCGTCAGGTGGCGGACGCAGCACGACTACCTCCCAGTGATGCGGGTACAGGGTCTCCGGCCAGGGCCGTAACAAGGTCTCCGGCCAGGGCCGAGGCCGGCAAGGCGCGACTACGGGGCTAAGCTGCCCGGCGGATCGTAGGGCCGCCGGATGGCTCCTCCGAAGGTCCCGCCGGAGATCGCTCCTACCTGAACATCACGAAAGAGATAGGAGTGTGATTATGTCCACGTTGTCAGCACGCAACGCATGGATCCAGGAGTTTGTGACAGATTACAAGGCGTATGATGTCCGGAACTTCGAATCGCTGCCCCAAATACGCAAGCTCACCGAAGAGCAGCGCTTCGCCATCAAAGTGGTGGCGCAGGTACTGCCCTTCAAGGTGAATCAATACGTCGTAGACGAGCTCATCGACTGGGACAACATTCCGGAGGATCCCATCTTCCAGCTTACCTTCCCCCAGCCGGGGATGCTGTCGGAGGAACACTTCAACCGTGTCGCCGATCTGCTGAAAAAGGGCGATCGCGACGAACTCGAGCGGACCGTGAATGCCATCCGCCTGGAACTGAACCCGCATCCGGCCGGACAACTTGAGCAAATCGTGCCCACGTTCGAGGGACAGAGGCTCCGGGGGGTGCAGCACAAGTATCGGGAAACGGCGCTCTTTTTCCCTGCAGCCGGGCAAACCTGCCACTCGTACTGCACCTTCTGTTTTCGGTGGGCGCAATTCGTCGGCATGGAAGACTTGAAGTTCGCAGGCCGCGAAGCCGAGACCTTTGCCGACTACCTGCGGGCGCACCCGGGTGTGACCGACGTCTTGTTCACCGGGGGCGACCCGATGGTGATGAAGACGCGGGTCTTTAGGCGCTATCTCGAGCCGCTCCTCGATCCGAGCCTCGAGCACGTGCAGAACATCCGCATCGGCACGAAATCCCTCGCCTACTGGCCGCAGCGTTTCGTCACCGATCCCGATGCCGACGAGCTGTTGGCCTTGCTGGAGAAACTGGTGGAAGGCGGCAAACACGTCGCGATCATGGCCCACTTCAACCATTGGGCCGAGCTCGGGACCCCGATGGTGGAAGAGGCCATCCGGCGTCTGCGCAGCACGGGCGTGAACATCCGCACCCAGTCGCCCCTCGTGCGCCACATCAACGATTCGCCGGACGTGTGGGCTAAGATGTGGAAAAAGCAGGTGCAACTGGGCCTCATCCCTTACTACATGTTCGTCGAGCGGGATACGGGCCCGAAAAACTACTTTGAAGTGCCCCTGGCCCGGGCCGTGGAGATTTACCAGGAGGCCGTTCGCCAGACCTCAGGCCTCGTTCGCACTGTGCGCGGCCCGAGCATGTCGGCGACGCCGGGCAAAATCGAAGTCCAGGGCGTGACCGAGATCAACGGCGACAAGGTGTTCGTGCTCCGCATGATACAAGGTCGCAATCCCGCCTGGACTTACCGGCCATTCTTCGCCAAGTTCGATCCACGGGCGACCTGGATCGACGAGTTGGAGCCTTACGGTACCGACAAGTTCATCTGGGAGGCGGAGCCAGGCACGTGGCGCAACGCGTCGTAGGCTCCGCCAGCCGAATGGAAAAAGGGGTTGGATGGAAGCGATGCTCTTGTCGCTTCTCCGCCAGCCCCTTTTCGCGTGCGCATCACTCCTCGAGTAGCGCCTCGACCTTGCGCACCTTGTCTTCCATCCGTGCTTCTTTGTCCCGCCGCTCGTCGATCTTGATGACCGTGCTCACCCGCACCGCACCTTCGGCGAAGACGGCCTCTTGCATCTTCTGAATCACTTCGAAGATGACGCTCAGGTCGCCTTCGATCGTGGTGAACATGGGATCGAGCCGGTAGCGCAGCCTGCCGTCCTCGCGCAGTACCTTCTCCGCGGCCGCGACGTACTTGCTCACGCTGGCCGTCTCGGTCCCTAGCGGGGCAATGCTCACAGCCACAATCGCCATTTGCTCTCACCTCGAAAGTTCAAGGTGTAATCCAGGTTCGCCGCCGCTCCCGCCGAAGCCTGCCGCTCCGCCCGCTGCTAATCCCATATTGACCGGTCGGAATGTGCGTGATATACTGGCGCCATCCCTCAGCATATGCATTTGGCAACGAAGGAGGTTTCCACCATGTCCACACTGCCCGTCATCGTAAACGTCGGCGTCTTGCTCCTGCTCATCGGGCTGCTCTACTGGATGCGGGAGCGCAAGGTGTCGTTCTCCATCAGGGTTTTCACAGGCCTTGGCCTGGGCATCCTTTTCGGCCTCGGGCTCCTTTGGGTGTACGGTGCGGAGTCGGAAGTCCTGGGCGCATCCCTCGAGTGGGTGAACCTAGTCGGCTCCGGCTATGTCCGGTTCCTGCAAATGCTCATTATGCCGCTTGTCTTCATCTCCATCGTGGCCGCTTTTACCCGTCTCGAACTGACGCAGAACATCGGTAAGATCAGCCTGCTGATCATAGGTATCTTGGTGGGCACGACGGCCATCGCGGCGCTCACCGGAATCGGATCGGCCGCGCTGTTCGGACTCGAGGCGATCCAGATTGAGCAGGGGCCGGCCGAACTCGAGCGGGCTGCCCGTCTGGAATCTACCTTCAGCAGCATTCAAGGGCAAAGTTACGCGGCGCGCATCCTCGAGCTTTTGCCGGCCAATCCGTTCTTGGACTTCACCGGTGCGCGGCGAACTTCGACCATCGCCGTCGTCATCTTCGCCGCGTTCGTCGGCCTCGCTTACCTTGGCCTGCGCAAACACGACCAAAAGGCCGCCGAGACCTTCGAGCGCTTGGTCGACGCCCTGTACGGTGTGGTCATGGGGATTGTCCGCATCGTCATCCGGCTTACTCCGTACGGCGTGCTGGCCCTCATGACCCGGGTCATGGCAACCAGTGATTACGGAGCCATCTGGCAGCTGGGCAAATTCGTCATCGCATCCTATGTCGCACTCCTCGTCACCTTCGGCGTGCACCTGTTGCTGCAGGCGATGGTGGGCCTCAATCCCGCAGCGTACGTCAGGAAGGTGCTGCCGGTCTTAAGCTTCGCGTTCGTTTCCCGGTCGAGCGCGGCGACGCTGCCCCTTACGGTACGGGCGATGACCGACGAACTCGGCGTCTCGAAGGGCATTGCCAACTTCGCCGGTTCCTTCGGGCTTTCCATCGGGCAGAACGGCTGCGCCGGCGTATACCCCGCCATGCTCGCCGTGATGATCGCGCCGACGGTGGGTATCGACCCCTTCACGCCCGGATTTCTGCTCACCTTGCTCGCGGTCGTGGCCGCCAGCTCCTTCGGCGTTGCTGGAGTCGGCGGAGGCGCCACGTACGCGGCGATCTTGGTGCTGTCGGTCTTGAATTTGCCCGTAGGCCTCGCGGGCCTGCTCATTTCCGTAGAGCCCCTCATCGACATGGGCCGCACCGCCGTCAACGTCAGCGGTTCCATGACGGCCGGCGTGCTGACGGCTCGCTTCACTCGGGGCCTCGACGCCGATCTTTATGCAGGACCGAGCACTGGCGTTGGGGTCACGCACGTGTGACCTTGCGGCGCCCCTCCTGTGAAACGGCACCGGCCTGCAGGTGTATGCCGGACCTGCAGCCGGTGCCGTTTCGCGTCCGTGCGATGGCGCTTCGTGCCCGCGGCGTCTCGGTCCTGGACGCAATTGGAGGAATTTGCCACCCCCGTAGCGTAGTCAGGATCCATTATGTGAAAAAATTCCCTTCGCGAGGAGGATTCGCAAGCTTTGCTGCGCAGGCTGCTGTTGCACGATAGTTTGCCCGTGCGCTTCGCAGCGCGCTTGGGACTCGGCCTGAGCCTTTTCTACGTGTCTTGGATCGTTGCCTATGCTCTCTTGCCCGAGGCGGTGTTGCGCGGGAAGTCCGGCGCCGCGGTGTTAGCCGGAACCGAGGCCGCACCGTCGCTTCTGTTCGAGTTTATCCGCATCGCCGCAATCAATCTGGCAATAGCAGGCCTTTTTATTGTTCTTCCCAATCGCCTTTTGCAGATCGATGGCTACCCGTTAGGTTACCTGCCGCCGCTCCTTTGGTTCGTCCACTACGGGCTGCTTTTGGGGACGAACTCCTTTTCCGTTCCCATGCCGGAACCGTTGGCACCGTCGTGGACGGTCCTTGCGCGTTCGGGCCTGTATGAGATCGGCGCGTACTGCCTGATCGCGGCGTCGACCCACTCGATCGCGGTCGCCCGGTCCCCGCGCCTTTTCAGCTTCGCGAGCGAACCCGTCAGGCCGCGCCCGCCTTTTCTTGCCGGAGTACACAAGGCGGGCCTTGGGTGGGCGCTCGCCGTGCTCTTGGTTTCCAACTTGTGGGAGGCATACCGGATCGTGTCATGACGCGGCCTAGCGAAGGGCACCGGAAAGCCGGCCACTGTAGAGAAGCCGGTCCCCTTGCACGCCGCGGCGAAAATAAGGTAGCTTGGAGCGAGAATGATTTTCTGTCAAGGAGGAGATCTGTGTGCCGATCGAGTTTCCGCCGCCGGGCGTAGAGCAGTATTTCCGCACCTTCCGCATCGGTCCCTTTGCCGTCGATGCCGAGGAACGGACCTTGATTTACTGTACCAACATGGACGGCAAGATGAACCTGTGGGCGATGGATCTGGAGCGGCGCTACCCGTATCCGTTCACGACGTTGGGAGAAGCGTGCTCGAACATCTTGCCCGATCCGAAGGGGCGCTACGTCATCGCCGCCTTCGACCGGGACGGTGACGAAAACTGGCAGGTGTACGCGCTGCCGCCGGCCGGTGGCGATCCTTTGCCGCTCTTACAGGCCGAAGGGGAGAAGTTTTTCCCGATCCAACTGTCC
>JAAYLA010000080.1 GCA_012522135.1 Bacillota bacterium
ATTCTAAGGCGCCCGGAAGCGATGTTCCGGGCGCCGGTGGCTAGTTGTCGACGGTGAGCACCCGGCGTGTGGTGCTACCCGTCGAAAGCACGTCGTTTCACTGCCGGGACGCGGCGGCCGGCACCCACTCCAGCTCAGCCACTACCGGCAAGTGGTCCGAGTGCACCCAATCGTCGGGGCCAAACATCAGAGGATACATAAAGCCGGGCTTGAGCACGACGCGGGCCGAAACCAGGTGTCCGGCCAAATCTGCGCTCAGGTAGATGTGATCGATGGACGCGCTGCTCACGCCGCCCTCGGGGCTGTTTACGGTCGATACGGTGCGGCCCCAGGCGGCTTCCACCGCGTTCACGAAGCCCCGTTCCACAAGGACCTCGTGCAGCGGTCCGCCGGGTTCGGAATTGAAATCGCCCATCACAATCGCCGACGGTGCGACCGCGAGCAGCTCATCTAACGTATCGGCCAATATGTGCGCTTCCTGTTCCCGCAGATCTTCCCGGTTTGGATGGGCGTGCAGGTTGACTACCCAAATGGGGCGCCCCGCCACGTCGACCAGCGCGGCCCCGAAGGTGCGGCTAAAGGGCACTTCCCACGAACGCTCCGCCACCTGCCGCGGCCTCGCTTCTACTATGGGATGGCGCGACAAGATCCCGCCCGGGAACTCGGCGGGCGACGGCAAGAACAGAGCTTCCATCCCCATATTCGCGGCTAGGCGGTCGATCCACTGCTGCGAGCCGCCCTCTTGAATCGCCAAAAGGTCGCAATCGAGCCCGCCGAATACATCGGTAAAGTGAGCGAGGCGCCGGCTCGCAGCAGTGCCGAGCTGCTCCCGCGCCACGTCCTCCGGCCAGCCTTGAAAGCGCAGCACGTTGTAAGTACACACCCGAAGCGACACGGTACCCTCGCCGGCCGCTGCAGGCAAAGCACAAACGAGCGACAAAGCGAGCGCGAGGCCCAGCAGCACGCCGAGCCTCGCCCCCTTTCCCGATGGTTGCATACGTGCAGTACGGCTCACCATGACGGCCTCCCGCTTACGCTACTTCGTCGTCTCCGTGAGCACGATGTCCTTGATGTACGCGCTGTGGGCAAGATTCCACATGCCGATCCCCACGCGCCCCGCCGGCGGTTCCTCGCCCGGCTGGAACGTGTAGCTCATGGCCAGGCGCCCGTTCACGTACGTGTTCACCTTGCGCTGGCCGTCCTCTTCCAGCACCTCCAGCGTCAAATCCTGGTACCAGTCGCGGTCGCGGACCCAGATGATCTCGCCGTGCCGGTACAAAGTCTGGTGCACGCCGTCCACCACGCGGGCTACCCGGGTTTCGACGCTTTCGGCCGGGTAGATGTAGTAGAAGTTGCGGTAGTCTTGCCAAGCGAAGATGATGAAGTGGCTCGGGTTGCCGCTGCCCTCCTGGCCGCCCAACGACTTTAGATCGAGGCGCGGGTTGAGCAGCTTCTCATCGGTCAAGAGCACGTAGCGAGTTCGATCGTACGTGTCGGTGGGAATGTTGGCCAGCTGCGTGCCCATGTAAAAGGCGGGTTCGCCCTCGGGGTCCGTGACGACTTCCCACGGGGTGCCGAAGACGGGTTCGAAGAGCGCTTGGTGTTCGGGATTGGCCGGATCGATGACCAAAGGCCACGTCCCTTCACTCGCTGCAGCTCCTACGCCAAGCACAAGGACGAGAACCGGAACGACAAGCCAAGTGGAACGCATGACGAGCTCTCCTTTCCCTAAGTTGGCCTTCTCCGCCCCCTTAACCGGCGGCATCTTACTTGTTCAATATCGCCTCGATGCCCTCGGCAATTTGCTGCGCCGCCGCTTCGGGTGCGATGTTGCCCAGGCGAAGCTGATGCAAAATGGGATCCCACATGCTCACGAGCTCCACCCGGCCGGCGTGGGGTTCCATGCCGTGGGGGCCCGACATCGCGTGCATGATGGCGTCGGGGTTTTCTAGATATTCGCCCACCATCTCCCGGTACTCGTACGCCACGACCGAACGGTTCGCCGGGATGCCCCGCAGCTGCCACTGATCGCTATACAGGGCGTACCAGATCGCGAACTTGGCCGCTTCCTCGGGGTACTTGGTGTTCCTGGAGACGGTCAAAGGCACCCCGCCTGCGATGTGGTAACTGCCGGCAGGGCCCTCGGGCTGCGGGATGAGACCGAGGGACAGATGGTCGTTCACCCGGGCGACGCTCACCGCCTCGGCCGCCCACCGCACGTAGATAGCCAGGGTCCCCTGGGCTAAGCCGACGCCCGCCCGCTGGTTCCAGGGCGGCGCCACCTGGTACTGATGCACCGTGTCGGCCCACAGCGTCAGTCCGGCGATGGCCGCAGGCGCGTTGATGGCTGCTCCCTTGCCGTCTTCCGTGAGCACCCGGCCGCCGAACTGATGCACCTTGGCTACCCAGTCGGTTGCGATCGTGCTGGGCGATTCAAAGGCCCACACGTCGATGACTCCGTCGCCGTCCCGGTCGTAGGTCAGTTTCCGCGCCATGTCGAGTACGGTGTCCCAGTTCCAATCGCCCTGCCTGTACACCTCGGGCGGACGCTGCAGGCCCGCTAGATCAAACATGCCGCCGTTGTACATCCACAAAGACGGACCGCCCCAAACCGGAATACCGTAGATCTCGCCTTCGTGCATGCCCGACTGGATCTCGATAATCTCGTCCAGGAGCGGTTCGATCTCCTTGGTCAGCGGCAAGAGCAGGTTCGCCTCGACAAAATTGGCCAGATAGACCCGGGAGATGGCCATGACGTCGGGCGCCGTCCCCGCGATGCCGAGCGTCATCATCTTGTCGTGGTAACCGGTCCAAGGCTGGTGAATCAGGTTGATCTTGACACCCGGGTTCATTTCCTCATAGGTCCGAATGATCTCGAGCGTCGGTTCAATCTCGGCCGGCTCGACGATCCACATGGCGAACTCGAGGACGATCTCCTCTGCCTGCGCCGCCCGGAACACGAAACTGAAGAGAAGGAACAACGAAACAAGACAAGTCAAGGTCCAACGGATTTTCTCTGGCATCACCTTGCGGGATAACAAGTCGAACACCTCCTAATGTGTAACAAGCAGTCCCTGCCGGCACTCTCATTTTCTGCGCGACCTTGCCGCCTCCTGCCCCGGTTGTCGCCCGGTGTTCGCTGCGCCGACGTGTGTTTCCTATTTCGTCCGTAGAAAAATGCCGAGGCCGTCGGGAACCGGACGTTCTGCCCCTTCGCACGGCACGTTGACGACCCGCACCGTATCCGCTTCCACATCGCGCACGACGAGCGTAGACGACCCGCCCCCATCCAGATTGAGAGCGTGCCAGGCGCCGATGGAAAGCAAGTAGTCGGCGACCTGCTTGTATTTCACGCCGACGCTTTCCTCGGAACGGCCGTCGATGACCAGCAGGTAAAGCTCATTCCCTTGTTTATTCGTAGCGACGACGGTGCGGGGATGCAGGTGCTCGAGGGTGAGGACGCGGGGGTCACAGTAGCGGCCTTCTTTTAATATGACCAAATTACCGGCGACGACGGACTTTAGGGTGCGCCAGTCGGGTTGTTCCGGGCCAAAGGGTTCGCCCTCGATGGTGTAAAAGAGCTCGACTTGATCGCCGGGCCGGATCGCGCCGAGGGCCTCCGCACCCTTGCCGCACCCCGACACGATCAACTGCCCCGGAGCCGGACACACGCCCGGCGCATTGCGGCGTACGTCGCTCACCCGGCCTCGTACAATGCGGGCCGTGCCCGGTGCGCCTGCTTGCAGGGCGAGCGCGCCGGGCGCTTCCAGTTCGACCTGATCTTCCACGACGAGCTCGACTACGTCTTCGTCGCCTTGTTCACGGCGCGCCAGGCCCAAACTACGGCGCCACGGAGCCTGGTACAACACGATGTCATCGGATCCAATCGTCGTGATGTTCAAACCGGCGGTAGGGTAGTAAGCGGCACCCCGGACGCTCGCTCCGCCGTCCAAGGCCCGGATGCCTCCCCGCCAGTGCCAGTAGCCGAAGTACGGTTTGTTCTCCGCCGTAAACCCGACGCAGGCGTTCCAGCGGGTGTTATGGCTTTTGACGAGGCGCCCGGAGTGAATGTGCATGCCCCGTGGGTTCATGGTGGAATTCATTTCGAAGAAGTTTGCGTTCACACCCAAGACCGCGCCCGATCTTGCGACGAGCTGACTGACGGGCTCGCGCGGCCACTGCGCTTCTTCGGACAAGTAGACGCCTTCTGCCAGCATCGTCCCGAGCGCCAAGGCCGGGTCGGTGAGATCGACGGCAACCAGGTACATCTTTACCGGGCCCGTATCCCAACTCCGTACAAAGGCTTGCACCACCAAACCTGCCGGCAAATTGCCGCTCGTCACCGTTATCGCCCCCGCTCCTATCGAGAAGTACCCTCCGGCGCGCCGGTCGAAGCCCGTACAACCAGTTCGGGCTCGAACCAGTGTACAATCCGCTCCGCGTGCCGGTACTGTTCTTTTTCCTGCGCGATCCGGTCCAACAAGAT
Organism: Bacillota bacterium; assembly: GCA_012522135.1. Lineage (GTDB taxonomy): Bacteria > Bacillota > Limnochordia > DTU080 > JAAYLA01 > JAAYLA01. Next base: position 4,487 of record JAAYLA010000080.1, read on the forward strand.
GCCGGTCGCACGCTCGGCCATATCCTCTATCGGGACGCGGAGCGTCGTCAAGGGCGGCGACGTGACCGAGGCCAAGGTGTCGTCGAAGCCCGTCACGCTTACATCGTCCGGCACCCGCAGGCCCAGGTCGTAACACGCCTGCAGCACCCCGACGGCCACGGCGTCGTTGTGGCATAAGACGGCAGTGGGACGGTCCTCGCGGCCGAGGAGCGCTTTCGCCTGCCGGTACGTTTCGTGGGACGGGAGGTAGCGGGCATGCCGCGGCGCTTCCACTACCCAATCGTCCCGCAGCTCGAGCCCGGCATCTGCGAGCACCTCCCGTACCGCCGCGAGCCGCCCGGCCGACGTCACGCTTCTCTTCCGGCCGAAAAACGCAACGCGCCGGTGTCCGAGCTGCACGAGGTACTGCGTAAGGCGCCGCATGCCCGAAGCGTCATCGAGCACCACCGCGTCGACATGCGGCGTCGTGCGTGACCCGGCCAAGACGACCACCGGAATGTCGCGGTCGAGGAAAGGGCGGCATTGCTCCTCTAATGGCCGGGACGAAAGCGGGCTGATCAATACGCCGTCGACGTGGGCGCCCACCAAGAACGCCTCGTAGCGCCGCGCCTTTTCCTCCTCTTCTTCCGTAGGGCAGACGAGGAGGCCTAGGCCACTGGCGAAAACGTTTTGCTCGACCGTCTTAATCATGGACGAGAAAAAGGGGTTGGAAATCGTCGGGATGATATAGGCTACCATGGAGCTACGCTGCGACGAGAGGGCCCGGCCGATCAAACTCGGAATGTAGCCGAGTTCTTCTATCGCTTCCTCCACCCGGCGCCGCAGCTTCGGCGAAACGTACTTCGTCCCGTTGATCACCGCAGAAACCGTCGAAATTGAAACTCCGGCGCGCTTTGCCACGTCGCGAATAGTTACCGCCATAAAGCTCCCCCTTTTTCCTTCGGCGCCGACGGCAGTCCCTCGAGGCAAACGGTTCGTCATCGCCCGTCCGATGCCTGCCCGCGGAAACCTCGCACCTCGCAAACCGCAGGAAGGAGCTCGGCCCGGTGCGAGGGAAGTAGCACGGCGGTAAGGAGGATCGCACATGAAAAGCACGACGACACGCCGTCTACTGGTAGCAGGTCTCACATGGATGCTGCTTCTCGCCCTGACCCACATCGGCACAGCGACCGGGACCGCCGGCCCCTTCACGCAGGAAGTCGTCTGGCTGTGGGAAGAAAAGGCTCCCGCCGCACCGATGCTGCTCGCGGGCGCCTCCACCGTGCCCGTCGATGCCGAGCCGCCCGTAGCCGTCGTCTGGTCCGAGGACCGATCGGGCTGGTTTCCGACGCACGAGGTGCAGCTCGTCGTGGCGCGGCCCGACGGCGAGAAGGCAGTATACTCCGTGCTGCGGGGCGGTCTTGCTCCCGTCCGGCGGCTCGCAGTGCATCTGAGCGTTCATCCCGCGGCGGGCATCGTGTCGGTCGCGCTGTACGATGCCGACGAATCCCGTCCCCTTGCCGCGCACGCCGTGCACGCCGAGCTTCCCGCGGGTCCCTGGCACCCGGCGGACCTGTCGCCGGCATCCGGTCCCAAGCTTTTGGCCTCGTCGGTGCAGCGGGGATACCGTCCCGTGGCTACCCGTTTCGACGTCGGCGAACGTACGGGACAGGCCGCTCTTATCCCCGTCGCCACGTTTCAGGCGGGCAGTACTGCCACCGTGCGGATCGAGTCGCTCGTTCCGCCGCCCGGCTCCTACCGCCTGCAGGTCCTTCGCCCTTCTGCCGCAGGGGAGCAAGTGGTCCTTTCTATTGAAATTGAGCCGGAGGAGCGCAGTTGGGTCGATCTGCCTTTGGACATCCTGACGCCGGGGCCCTTCGCCCTCGTTCTCGACTACATTGAAGACGGCGAGGTGACCTGGACCGAGCGGCGCATCCTGCGGCTGGGCAAGGCGGAGCTGCACTTCGCCCGGTTGACGTATTCCGGCACGGACGGCGCGCTCACCGCCGAACTGCGGACGATGGCGGAAGCGAAGCTTCCCGGCGTCACGGCCACGATACGGGTGCGGTATACGGAGCTGGTTTGGGACGGCGAGGACGCGGCCCATGTGCCTGCGGGCGAGTCCGTCGAACATATCGTGGAATCCGCCCCGGTCGACACGTTGCGCGGCGCATCGCCCTATTCCCTGCGCCTGCCCCCGCCGCCCCGTGCCGGAATGTGGCAGGTCGATTTTTCCGCAGAGACCGAACCCGAGATCCACCTCCTGCTCGCAGGGGCCCAAGACGTGTTGGCATACGACCCCGAGGCTACAGACTACTTGGTCGCGGTGACGGACCAGGCTTCCGGGCGCATCTTAGTGCTCGATCCGGCCGTGGCCGATTGGAGTGACCCGGCCGCCCTGCGGTGGAGCTGGTCGCCGAAAGATGTGAACGGCATCACCCTGGGCTGGGGGCTGCCCTCTGGCGTGAAACTGCGCCGCAGCGAAGAGTGGGGCGGCGAGTGGATGCTCGTAGTCGACTCGCGGGGCCTTGCCGCCATCGTCCCCTATCCGGCCGGGGACAGCTACAAGTGGTTCCGGGTAATCGACGGCAACCTCCACTCGGCGGAGCTCCTGCCCGACGGCAACATCGCCCTCGCCGCGAGTACCGGAGGGTGGGTGCGCATTTACACCTCGTCCCAAGGCCCCGCTTCGGACTACTACGTCGAATATCCGCTGCCCGGCGCCCACGGTGTGCTGTGGGATCCCACCTTAGAACTGCTGTGGGCGGTCGGCGACCACGAACTCGTCGGGCTGCGTGTCTTGGGCACTCCCGACCGTCCGCTGCTCGAGCCGGTGGTCCGCTCGCCTCTGCCGACGCCTTGGGGCCACGACCTGTCCCCCGTGTACGGCGATCCCGACCGCCTTTGGGTGAGCACGAACACCCGGGTGTACCAGTACATCAAATCGACCGGTACGTGGACAACCGAGTTCGCAGGTGGACGCCGGACCAATCTGCCCTACGTGAAAGGCGTGGGAAACCAACCTTCGGGCCGGGTCGTCCTGACGCAGCAAAAGGAGGGTACCCTCTACACCTGGACGACCGACACCGTCACCCTGCTCAATCCGTCCGATACGCGAACCATCCCGGGCGCCGCGATCTACAAGGCGCGCGTCTGGAGTCCGGAATACCAGTAAACAGGGGCTGTCCGAACGGTGCATTCGGGACAGCCCCCGTAGTGTGCGGGCAGGTCAATTCGCACCGGCCAAAATCGCGCTCACTTGCCGGTGCAGGTCGGCCAGGGCCGGGCCCACCGCCTGCTGGCCCGTGAGCACGTTCGCGAGCATCGCGTTGATGTGCGGGTTCACGAGATCGCTCTGCGAAAACGTGAGCATCGGCTGCGTGTCGGGGTTGAGCGCCACCTCGTAGTACCTAATCCAGTGGGCGGGGACGTTGGAGGCGAAGTCCGGATAGGCGCCCTGTACCGCGGTCAGGACGGGCGTCCGGTTTGTCAGCTGGATGAACCTGTAGACCGACTCGGGATCGGTGGTCAAGAACTTGATCCACTTCCATGCGGCTTCGGGATGGCTAGTGCCGGCCGGAATCTGGAACGAGTTGACGGTGTAGGTGGAACCCCGGTTCGCGGGACCAAGGGGCGGCTCGGCCACGTCGTAGCGGAAGCCGATGTCGGTGTACGCGCCGCCGATCATGCCCGGCCCGTACGCCAGGTGCATCGCCGAGGTGCCCAGCCAGAAATAGTGGGCCGAAACCTGCGCCGAGCCCCGCGGCGCAGCCACCTTGTGATCGAGGAACAAGCTGCGCAGCCACTCCATGCCGATGTGCACGTTCGGATCGTTCCAGCGGCTCTCGGTCGGTTCCACCATGCGGTCAAAGGGGAGGCCCCCTGCCTGCACCAGGACATTCTGCCACCTTTGGTCGGGCCGGTCGATGCCGTAGACCTCGGCCGTTCCGTCCTCACGCATACGGGTCGTCTTTTTCGCCATCTCGACGGCCTGGTCCCACGTCCACTCGTCGGGCGAAAGGTCGTTGGGCGTCGCGAGGCCTGCCAACTCGAAAAGGTCGATGTTGTAATACGTGACGAGCGGGTAAATGTCCATGGGCAGGCCCCAGACGACACCCTCCGGCGACGTAACCGGTGCAAAAGCCACGTCGATGATGCTGCTTCGGTCAAAGTCGGCATCGTCGGCCATGAACCTGCGCAGGTCGTGGAAGCCGTCGTCCCGGGCGATCAGTACGGCGTGATGGGGCGCGAAGTCGGTCACGTCCGGAGGCTGTCCTCCCAGAATCATCGTCGTCACCCGGTCGACGTACGAACTGGACTGCACCACTTCCACACGGATGTCCGGATTCAGGGCATGGAACGCTTCCGCCCGCTCCCGCAGGAAAGTGTACCAACCCGCTCCGTGCGACGAGTTGCTGATATGAAGAAGTTCGATTTGCGCCGACGCCGTGCCGCAAAGGAGCACAACCGCCGCGGCGGCCAGCAAGACGCGCCCTTTCCAAGTGCCGGTCCCTCGCATAGCACCTTTCCTCCCTGTCTAGAAATGAGTTTTCTATAATATATTGTTCGGTACTCAGTTGAAAGAACCTTCAATCCCGGCTGCGGCTTGCTTGTCCCGCCGGAAGCCATCCCGCGTTTCATGGCCCGGAGTCGAAACCGCCGGCGCCCGAGGGCATACCGCCGTCCGAACTCGGGACCATGCCGGCGCCATGCTCCGGCCACCGGTCCGGCGTGAGCTGCCCGATCGCAAGAATGCGCACGTTGTCCGCCAGCAAGCAGTACATGCGCCAACGCCCGGCCCGCACGGACCAAATGTCTTCCCATCCTTGCAGTTGCATCGCGGCTTGGCACGGTACTCGACGCAGCTCGGCCAGGCGTGCATCGACCATCTCCCGCTCCTGCCGCTCGAGCAGCCGGATGCGCCGGTCAGCGTCCGCGGCGATCCACACCTTCCGCGCCGGAGTCGGTGTACATTCCGTCTGCATACTCAACTGCCTCCCCCTCCAGCAGCTGTTGAATTCCGCGCCGTATCGCCTCGGCGTCCTCTCGCGACATGGGAACGGGATCCACGAAGCGGAGCAGCACCCGTCCGTCCTGCACCTCGAAAACGACCGTGTCCCCCTCCTGCACGTTGAACCGGTCGCGAATCGCCTTCGGAATCGTAATCTGCCCGTTTCTGGTCACCTTCGACGAGCCCCGGGTCATGGTTTGCAGGTCCCCCCTTCTCAGGCGATCCCACGCACAAATCGAAAAATTACTCAACTCTACGCTCAGGTTACGATACGTTGCATAGCACGTCAAGGAGATTACGATACCTTTTGTAGCAATTACTAGCGGGAAACGTATCGTATCGTTATGCTGGGCTTGATACGGTTCGTAGAGGCTGGTGTGGATGAGCGTCACAGGTGAACGGCTAAAGGCCCTGCGCGAGGCGAGGGGCTGGACGCAGGAGGAAGTGGCCCGCCGGCTCAACGTCAGCCGCGCCGCCGTCGGGCACTGGGAGCGGGGGAAAAACGAACCTTCCTACGACACGCTGATCCGCCTCGCCCGTCTCTACAATACGTCGACGGCTTATTTGATCGGAGAGACCGACGACCCGTCCCCCCTTTCCGCCGCCCAGGGCAGGAAGCGCCCGCGCTCGGTGCCGCCGGCCGGCTGGGGACGGCTAACCGACCGGCAAAAGGAGTACGTGCGCCGGGTGACCGACGAGATGCGGGAGATTATGGTCAAAGAGCTGCTGGACGGTGAGCAGTAAGAAAAAGCGGGGCTGCCGCACGTGACGGCGAGGCCCCGTTGACGCGCCGGCCTTGCCGGTTTAGCCGCGTCCCAACTGGATGCCGGCCAGCTTCTCGATAACCTTTACCATGGCCTGCGTTCCCTCTTCCCCGTACCCGTCCCCTTCGGCGGTGCGCAAAAGCTGATGCGCGACGGCGGTACCGAGCAGCGGCATTTGGACCCGGTCGGCCTCGGCGAGCGCCAGCCTCAAATCCTTTTGCAAGAGGCGAATCATGAAGCCGGGCTCGAAGTCGCGGGCCAGCATTTTCGGTCCCAAGTTGGCCAGCTGCCAGGAACCGGCCGACCCCGCGGTCACGGCGGCGAGCACCTTCTCCGGATCGACGCCACACTTGGCCGCAAACGTGAGTGCCTCCGAAGCGGCCAAGAGGTTCACGGCGATGAGCACTTGGTTCACGAGTTTCGTCACCTGTCCGGAGCCGACGGGACCGATGTGGGTGATCGTCTTGCCCATGGCCTCGAACAGGGGCATGCACCTCTCCACGATTTCCTTCTCGCCGCCCACCATGATCGTGAGCGTACCCCGTATCGCGCCGATGTCGCCGCCGCTGACGGGCGCATCGAGCATATGCACTTGCTTTTCGGCGAGCGCGGCGGCGATTGCCCGCGTCGCCTCGGGCGAGATCGTGCTCATGTCGATGACGACCGAACCGGGCTTCACTCCTTCGATCACGCCGCCCGGGCCCAAGACTACCTCTTTAACGTCCTCGGGTCCGGTGACGCACGTGATGATGTAGTCGCTCGCCTCGGCTAGCTCTTTCGGCGAGGCGGCTTCCTTGGCACCCGCGGCGACGACCTCCTGCGTCTTTCCGGGCGTCCTGTTATATACCGTGACGTCAAAACCCGCCCTGAGCAGATTCAACGACATGGGACGGCCCATGATGCCCATGCCGATAAAGCC
>JAAYLA010000081.1 GCA_012522135.1 Bacillota bacterium
CGACGGCTCCTCGACGAGGTCAAGGCGCACCACGCCTACGGCCCGGCTGCCGTATTCTACAATTTGGAAGACGCAGTCGGGATCGCGCAGCTTCCGAGAAAACCAGCGCTTGTGTTCTCCGTAGTGGGGAGCCTGCGGATTGCGGGCGTAGCGCCGGATGCGTGGAATGCGCTGCCAGCCGTATACAAGGTCCGCATCAGCCGGTGTAGCAGGCCGCAAGGTTACGGGGGTGCCGTCCCGCGCCCGTTCGGGTACGATGTGGAGCGCGACCCGGGCCGCGCCGAGTCCGTCGCATAAAGTGGCCGCACGCAACGCCATGTCGATGAGCTTGTCGGGGCGGCGGCTATAGTAACCGATACGCTCCGCCACAGCCCGGGGTTGAAGATGCTCGGCCGCGCCCAGAAAATCGACGGCCCCAGCTCGCCGCAGGGTGGCCGCCGCGCGCCGTTGATTTTCGGCCGCGGTGACGAGCAGCGTGGGCAGGCCCAACACGCACCGCTCCCACGCCGTCATGCCGCCGCTGCCTATGGCCAAGTCCGCATCGAACATGAAGGGTGCCAAATTGTCCAGACCCGTGACGAAGCGCACGACGCACGTCGTCTCCAAAGCCCGGCGCAACACCTCCTCCCGGTGCGGCGCGACCTCGCTCATCACCACGTCGACCACTCCGCGAAATCCAGACTGGGCCACTCCCGCCAAGGCCGCCGACGTCAGGTTCAAATGATCGACGGCACCGAAGCTGATCAAAAGGTGCTCCACTTTTCCCCGCCTCGTGTTCCGGCGCCGCATGGCCCGTTGCCGCAGCGCACGAAATTCCCGGCGCACGAGGGCGTATGCCGGTCCCCGCAACACCCCGGCCTCTCGTGGCAGGGCCGTTGCCTGGGCCGGAGCGGTCTGGTCCAAGAGCAGGTCGCAGCGATGCCGGCGGCCGGGGACGTCGTCGACCGCCAAAATCCGGCGCGCAAGATGCCGGACGCGCGCCTCCCACTTCCAAGCGAGGTCGTAATGGTCGACGATCAACCAGTCGGGTGCGATGCCCGCCTGCCGCAGCGCCGCTGCCGTCAGTTCCGCGTCCTGCTCGGAGGACACCGGGCGCGGCAGGCCGAGCACCTCGTATCCGTGCCGCTCCAGGTAGCCCAAAGGTCCGCCGGTGCCGTAGCTCCCGACCCAAACCACGCGGGCGCCCAATTGCCTCAGTTCTTGGGCTAGGGCCAGGCCCCGCATCAGGTGGCCCCATCCGTACTCCACTCCCGCGTCGATTCGGAACACAACCGTAGGATGCAATTCGGAGACAGTCCTCTCTAAATCGACATCTCCGTGTCACCATATGTACGGAAGCTTGCATCGGCGCTGACCGCGTCCCCCTATCGCGGTCTGCGGGGTAAAGATCGGCCTGGGTTCCCGTGTCGGGCCTCCGCCGCGGGCAATAGCATGCGTTTAGAACCGGTCGACAGGCGGTGGTCCCATTGGCACGGAAGCGCGATGCAGAATGGATGCAGCTGCCGATCAAGAAGGTGGCTATAGTGGGCGGCGCGCCGTCCCGCAAAGAAGCTCCCATATCCGATCCGACGTGGGAAATATGGGGCCTCGGTCCAAGGCAACTGAAGCTTCCCCGTGTGACGCGCTGGTTTGAAATGCACTCGAAAGAGCAGCTCATCAACTACTACGACGTGGTCCGCGGCGGCTACTTCAAAAAGCACTGGACGTTTCTCCAGCGCCTGAAGTGTCCCGTCTACACGCAGAGGACTTTCCCGGACTTGCCGAACAGCGTGGAGTATCCACTCGAGGACGTGATCGAAGACGTCGGCAAGTGTTTCACCAGCTCCGTTTCGTACATGCTCGGCCTGGCCATTCATGAGAAATTCGAAGGCATCGGCATGTGGGGCGTCAATATGGCGAGCAAGAAAGAGTACAAGTACCAATGGCCTGCCGTGCAGTATCTTCTGGCATTGGCGAGAAAGCGGGGCATCCACGTTTACCTGCCGGAAAGCTGTCCCATTACGATTCCAAAAAAGCCGAAGCTCGTGAAGACTAAGATATTGTACGGTTACGACTGGGACCATCCCGACGCCTGGTGGAATAAAAAAAGCCAAGAAAACTAAAGGCTAAAGGTGCGAAGCGAATAGGTCCACACGTTAAGAGGGCCAAAGGAACGAAGCGAACGGACGGTAAGTCGAAGCGAAAGCCCCGCTGACGGAAAGGCGCGCGGACCCGGAATACGTGGCAGTGGCCGAGTGCACATAAGGCCTGACTGGGGTACCGGGATCCCCAGCGAACCGCCGTGCCCTCGGCCACGTCTCATCTCCTTAGAACGTGAACGCGATCCGTGCGGTGATTAGGTGGCTCTTCATATCGGTGCGGAAGAAGCCTGTGTAGTCGAGGCCCCACGTCGTGCGCGGTCCGAGCTCACCCCCAAGGCCGAAACTTGCCTCGATGCCCGAGCGCTCTGCCGCGACGCCGCGTATCGTGAACGGATAATCCTTGGCCCCTTGCAGCCGTGCGGTCATGACCCGGTCGTCCGCGGCAACGTCGGAAACCCACGCCAGACGAACGTGCGGGCGGATGCTCAGCGAACCCGCACTCCACGTATCGGCGGTCAACTCGATCCCCACGCGGCCTCGCCACCCGATCGCATCGCGACTGTCCACGATGAGCCCCAGGGTGCCCGCGCCTTCCTCGGTGATGGTCTTGAGAACTGTGCGGTAGTACCCGAGCGAAGCGAAGGGCTCGATGCGAACGGACGGTGAAGCGGCCAAGTTATAGCGCGCTTCCGCCGCTACCGCAACGCCCGTCGCCGTAAACCTCCCCGTCGTCCCGTGGTGCACGTCGCCGAACACGACATCACGCCTGGATTGATAGGCCGTGCTGTTGTAACCGAGCAGAGCGGTCAAACGAATCCGGTCCAGGCTCAATACCCCGTACACGCCGGCCTGGTAGCCCTGACCTTCGATTTCGCTTGCCCGCGCGTCCATGCTCAGCCACTCCCGACCGGCACCGACGCTCAGACCAAGGCGCGAGCCGGGCGCCGTGATCAGGTCGATTCCGGCGACGATGCCCTGCAGTTGGAACCGGCTTCCCGCGACGTCGGCTCCCGCCGCGATTTGTCCGGATTCAGAGTACGGCACGGCCCACACCTGCTTGAGGGGACTTGGGAACGGGTGCGCCACTGCGTGGATCGCAGCCCGGGATGCGACATCCAGGCGCCGGGACCACAGCGTCGGCAGATGGGTGTACGCCTCGCCGGACAAGCTGTCGTACGCGTCCCGTGCTTTATCCGCTTCCTCCGGACCGAGACCCACCAGCCAGTCGTACAGGTCGTCGAGGTCGGTATCCGGGTCATCTGCCGCCTCGCTCAGCGCGTCGGAAAGGGCCTTTTGGTTGGGCGTCTCGGCCACCGAATCGAACGGGACCACGGCCAAGACCAGCTTCATCGAGCCTTCTTCCAGCCAACCGTCGAGGAACAGGCTCGGAGGCAGCTGAAGGTCCAACCGGATCGCGTCGGGATCGAACCGTACGTCGCCGTCTACGATGGTGAACTCGGCCCGCGAGGGAACCCGTCCGCTGAAGACCGGCCGCACCTGCACCGTCGTTCCGTCTTCGAAGGTCGCGGTGCCGCCTACGATAACGAGCTGGTCGTAGGTGACTCCGGCCTCAGGAGGGGCAGATCCGTCCACTTCCATATACAGCACGCCGTCCGGCCCTTGCGTGTAGCTGCCCGTGATCGTCAGGATGCCGTACGAGCCTCCTGGACTCACGACGCCTCCGGCATTGGTCACGTTGCCGGTGAGATGGCCTTCACCGACCAGTGCGCCGCCTGCGAGCGTAAGATCCGAGATGGCCACGTCATCGTCGATGCGCAGGTAAGCGTCGTACACTTCCGCGGCGCGGATCGCGGTGCCGCCGCTCAAGAGCCACGCCCCGCCGTGGACCCAAGCCTGTTCGATATCCCGTGCGGCCAGCCCGTTCCACGTCGAGCCTTCCGGCAGGGCGCTTGCGGCCGTGCCCAGCAACGTGAGCGTGTCGTCACCCGCACCGCCGTCGAGCAGGCCGGTGACGAGGGAACCGTAATGCAGCGTGGCGGCATCGTCCCCCGCTCCCAGGTGCACCGCTCCGTCGATGCGGGCATTCGCAGTTAGCGTCAAGACGTCGTCACCTTGGCCTAACACCACGCTCCCGGTGACCTCACCCGCGTTGTCGAACGTGACGGAGCCGGTAGAGTCCTGAGCGTAGAAGGCGAGTCCTGTACCGGAGGCAATGGTTCCTTCGTTTTGGACCGCTGCGCCGCCGGTGACGTGCACGAGGACAGCGGCGCCGCTACGGCCTGACGCTGCGACGGTGCCGAGGTTCTGGAACGTCACATGGCCGGCTGCGGTGGCGGCGCCGAACTGCACGGCGACGGAATCGTCCGCTTCGGCGAGCACATGCCCGCGGCTTGTGACGGTGGCGTCGCCCTCCTTAACGACCAACCGGCGCGCGATCTCGCCCGCGCCGGCCGAAATCCGTTCGTTGACCGTTACGGTGCTTGTGGCCCCGCCGGCCAATACGCCGTACGCGAACCGGTCCGCATCGACCTTAACCGACCCTAGGTCGAGGGTAAGCTCCCGGCCCGAGTCGGCTTGAATGCCCCAGGCCGATTCGCCCGCCTGTACGTCGATCGCGCCTGCGTTCACCGAGAGTGCGCCGGCAGCTACTGCCTGCAGGCCGCTCGCCTGCCCGCTGCCGCCCGGCGCGACGGCCTGCACTCGGCCAACGTCGACGCGCACTCGCTCACCCGCGTCGACCAGCATGCCCACGGCATTCCCGGCCGCACTGCCTGCGCCTTCGGCAATGGCCGCGACGTCGCCCGCTCTCGCGGAGAGGTCGTTCCCTGCGTCAACGTACAGGCCGAACGCTTCTAGAGCCGCACCTGAGACGATCTCATCGAGGTCTACCGTGAGTGCGTGGGTCCCTGTAACATAGGCGCCGTACGACATCGCACCGGCGCCACGACCGGTGCTCTCAATCCGACCGGCGTGTACGGTCGCGTTCTCCCCGGCCGCCAGCGCGACGCCCCACGCCGCAAGCCCCGCATCGACCGCGACGTCCCCCAAAGTGGCGGAGAAAAAGTCCCCGACGGCCGCGTTTAGGCCGTACGCTACCGATCTGTCGCCGAGGCTCTGCGCCGCCACGCTGCCGAAAGATAACTCTCCTCCGGCGGCCAGATGGACCTGGACGCCGCGCGCCACGCCCGCATCGTCGGACGACACGGCCGACGCGACTCCGGCGCTCAGGGTGACCTCATCCAGCGCCGAGACGAACAGAGCGGCCGCATCCGCTCCAGCCGCGGCGTTAAGCGAGGTGAAAACCGCGCGGATGTCGTCCCCGGCCCCTATATAGGCGCCCACAGCCTCCGTGTCGGCACCTGTAGCAACCGCTTCCAGGCGATCTGCATCGACGGCCAAGGCGCTGCCCGCCAGGAACACGGCACCTGCCGCCAGCCCGCCGTCGGCGCTGCTCGTCGCCGTCATCGCGCCCGACTGGGTCACGTTCGCGCCTTCACCGGCCTGCAAATAAAGGCCTATGGCTTCCATCCCGGCCGAAGCGGCCACGTCCCCCACGACCGCCGTGAACTCGCCGCCGGCGACACCGGAAATGCCCGTTGCCTCCGAATCGCGGCCGCTGCTCCTGGCCGTGACGGAGCCGGCCGACAGGTGCGCGCGGGATCCGGCGTCGAAATTGACGCCGAGCGCCCGGCCCGCCCCGGCGCTTGTGACGGCGGACACGTCATCTGCCCGCACGGCAGCATCGTCCCGGACCGCGAACGTCAAGCCCGCAGCCAGCGATGACGCCGTAGCGCTCAGCGACGCGAACGTCGCGTCCAAACCGTCTTGTGCGACGAGGGACGCGCCCGTCGCACTGCCGCCGTTCCCCTCGGCAACGGCAACAATCCTTCCCGCATCGATCGTCAGTCCGTCGACTGCCAGGACGCTCACGCCTCCGGCTCGCCCCCCGGCACCGTTGGCGGCCACCGTGATCGTGCCGGGAGCCGCGAAATAGC
>JAAYLA010000082.1 GCA_012522135.1 Bacillota bacterium
CTTCGTGGGCGTTGAACCACACGGCGCCCCTCACGTACTTGGCGCAGGTCCTTGAATACAATGCGCAAGCCGAACCACGCCAAAAAATCCTTGGCTTTCAGTTCGATATCGAGCCATACCTTGTGCGTGAGCTGTGGAACACGCCGGAAGGATTCGCCCAGCTCAAGGCGGGTTTCCTGGACCTCTTGAAAAAGCTGCGGGCTGCCCGGGACGAAGCGGACCCCGGCTTCGAAATAGGCGTCGCCATCCCGCGCTGGTACGATCAGGAACAATACGAGTTCTTAAACCGCGACATTCAGGCCGCGACCGACTACGTGGCGGTGATGAACTACTGGAACGAAGCACAGCGACTGATACGTGACGGAACGGGAGAGCTGGAAGCCGGCGATCAGCTCGGGAAGAAAGTGTATATCGGCGTCGAGGTGCAGCAAATCGACCCGCCCACCATCACGTTCTATGGGTTTACCGTCGAGCAGATGGAAGCAGTCCTCACGCAGGTGCACACGGAGTTCGCTAAGCACCCGAGCTACGCCGGACTCGTCATACACCACTACGCGGCTTATATCGACATGCCGGCGGAGCAATAACGGAGCCGGAGCCGCACGGGGCCGCGGGAGCCGCGCCATCGCCCCGGCGCGACCCGGAGCAACGCCGGGCGCGGCTTCCCCTCCCTCCCCGATCAAAACAGCTCCCGCAAAAGCTCCATGTCGGCGCAGGCGGAAGCAAACAGCTCCTCGATGTCTTCCTCCGCGCCGCGTCCCACGCCTTCGGTGAACTCGATGCTGAAGGTACCCCGGAAGCCTTCCTCGCGCATCGCTTGCAGGATTTCCCGCACGTGGTCGCGGTAAGGCACGAGGGACCGCATGCGCCCGTCGCGATGGAGCTGCACGTGCGCGTGGGAGAGAGCAGGGCCGAGCCGGCGAATCCACGTGCGCACCTGCTCGGGCGTCAGGTTGAAGGGATGGAACATGGCACCGATTCCCGCCTCGGCCCACACCGCGAAGGCCCGGGCCGCACCCTCGGGCTCTTCCAGTACGGTGCCCGGGTGGCATTCGCAAAGGGGCGTGATGTCCTCGGGAAGCAACTTGCGCCACTCGAGGACCTGCTGCACGTAGTTGTCGAACAGCTCCGGATCGCCGCCCACGTTGAATTTCACGCCCCGAACGCCTAGCTTGCGACTGAACTCGGCGGCCTGACTCCGGCGGGAATCGTCCTCGGGGCCGAAGGTGGCATACGTGTTGAAAATGCGCACGGGCACGGGGGCTGCCCGCAGCGCCTCAAGTTCGTCCGGCGGGGCAAGGGCGACGTGGTTTTCCCAAAGCTCGATGCCGTCGAAGCCCGCCTCGGCAAAACGGTGCGCCCACTCGCTCACGCGCAACGTTGGCGTCTTTTCCTTGGTCCAGCGGTTCCTTTCCAACAGCACGGTGGCGATGTAAATCTCCGTTTGCAACCGGCTCCCTCCCAAAGCGTCCACTGTGCGCAACGTCTCCAATAGAGGCATTTTCCTGCTTATTGCGAATGCAAGAGTTCATGCCGGCGCCGTCGCCTCCGCCGCCCAACCCGCCCGGGACGCATCCGGCGTCGCAAGGATAGACCCAAGCGCGACGGGGGGCGCTTCCGCCGTGCAGCGCGCCCCCGTGCAGCTTACTCTAGATCCGGCAACTCTTCGCCGTAAGCTTCCATTAGCAAGGTGTTGATACCTACACGCCCCGGTACGCCGTCGGTATCGCCCAAGGCCGTGACCGCAGAAGCACCCATGGCATTGGCCAGCCGCACGATGAGCTCCGGGCGCAAGCTCTCCAGATGGCCAACCAAGACGCCCGCAGCGAAGGCGTCGCCGGCACCTACCGTATCCACGACTTGCGACACCCGCACTCCGGACACCCTCCCGACTTCGCCGTTTACGCTGTACGCGGCGCCGGCCGCGCCCTGCTTAATGTAGACGGCCCGGGGTCCGAGCTGCGCCAAGGCGCCGAGCATCTCCTCTAGGCCGCCGCGCTCTAAGCCGCTTGCGAGCAGCGACGCTTCCTCTTCCGTCGTAATCACAATATCGGCGAAGGGCATGACGCCTCGGTACGCGGCCCGCGCCTGCGCTTCGGGCCACAAAGCCGGGCGATAGTTCGGATCGAAGGATACAAGCACGCCGTGTTCTTTGGCTAACTCGATGGCCCGGTGCGCGGTGCGGCGGCTGCTTTCGCTCAAGGCCAGGGTGATGCCCGTGATGTGCAACACCTTGGCCGCCGCGATATAGGATGGGTCCAGCTCCTCCGGCCGCATGCGACTCATCGCCGAGCCCCTGCGATAGTAAACAACCGTGCGCTCCGCGACGTGGGACCGGTCCTTGAAATAAATGCCAGTCGGCTCGGTCTTGCTCACGGCTACGTGGGTCGTGTCGACGCCGAGCCCCTGCAGTTCATCGAGGATAATGCGTCCGAAAACGTCGCTTCCGACCCTGCTGATCCAGCCCGCGGTGTGGCCCAACTTCACCACGCCCACGGCCACGTTCGATTCGGCACCGCCCACGAAACGCTGGAACGTGCGGGCCGTCGCCAAGGGCGCGCCGTCGGCCGGAGTGAAGCCGACCATCGTCTCGCCGAGGGTCACTACCTCTGGCATGAGCATGCCTCCCTCCTACTCGCCGCGCCGCCTTGCACTGCGCACGACGTCCACGGCTTGACGCGCCCTTTCGCTGACCGCCGCGTAGTTTCCTGTTTCCACCTCGGCCTTCCGCACCAGGCTGCCGCCCAGGCCTACGGCGGCGGCCCCTGCGGCAATGAAGGCCCCGGCGTTGTTCAAGTCGACGCCGCCGGTCGGAATCATCGGCACTTGCGGCAAAGGTCCCCGCACGTGCTTGATGAACTCGGGCCCCAAAGTGGCCGCCGGAAACACTTTGACCGCCGGCGCGCCCAGCTCCCAGGCCCGCAAGATCTCCGTCGGTGTGAAGGCGCCCGGCAAGACCAGCTTGTCGTAGCGGGTTCCCACTTCGATTACAGCAGCCGACAGCGTGGGACAGACGATGAACTCTGCACCCGAAAGGATCGCCAGGCGCGCGGTCTCGGCGTCGAGGACCGTCCCCACGCCGACGGTCGCACCCTCGACCTCATCTTTCAAGCGGCGCAGCGCATTTAGGAAGTCGGGCGTATCGGCCGTCACTTCCAGTACCGTGACACCGCCGTCCACCAGGGCTTTCGCCATCTGCACGATGTCCCCCGGCGGCTTGCGCAAAATCGCCACGACGCCGGTGCGTTCCACGAGATGCAGCGTGTCGTATCGGCTCATGGAATCCTCTCCCTCAAGTTCCGGCCGCCCGTCAACCGAAGAACGTGAGGTACTTTTGCCCCTTCAGCTCGCGCCACAGGAGCACGGCCAGCTCACGGGCATGGTAGTCTCCCCACATGGACGATTCGCCCCGGGGCACGCCCTGGCCGCCCGGCACGTAGTCCCAGCCGTTCGGCCTGTGGTACACGGAGTGGAGCAAGAGCCCCTGATGATCCGGCGACTCGGAAAGGTACGGGGCATCAAACAGCGTCTTTGCAACCGTAAGCCCCGCCTGATAGTATTGCCTGCCGGCCTCCGTCTCTCCTTTCGCCTCGAGGTACTTGCCGAGGCGGATCAATCCTTGAGCCGTGATGGCCGCGGCCGAACTGTCGACGGGCTCGTGCGGGTTTTCCGGATCGCTCGGCGCGTTGCGCCAGTCTCCCAGGTGCACGAGGCCCGGCGCGCCGGTATCCCAGTACGGGATGCCGTCAAGCGCGGTGTTTTCGATGTAAAAGTCCGCCGTGGCCCGGGCCGCCTTCAGGAACTCCTCTTCGATCGCCGCGCGCCCGCCGAAAGGCTCGAGCTCGGCGTCGTCTAAAGTGGCCAGGAATTCCAGCTGCTCGGCATAACCCAACACGATCCATGCCAGGCCCCGCGTCCACGTGCTAAAGGGCGAGTATCCTTGCTGCGTGCTCGGGCAGCGGTAACGGCCGTCGTTCATGTTGAAGATCGATTCGTGGACCACTCTACCCCGCACGTCGTAGTGGTCCCGGCCTTCTCCGTAGTACACGTTGAAGCGGGCCGTCGTCTGCGCGTGTACGATGAGCCGTTCGAGCAAGGAAATGGCCTCGTCGTTTTCCCCCATCAGCACGTGGCCCAGTTTGTGCGCCACGGCCAAGGCCCGCAGGCTCCGGATGGTATCGGAAAAGAGCGAGTGGGGACCGTTGAAGGAGTAAATGTAACCGAGCCCGTCGCGGATGGCGCTCCACCGGGAAGCTTGTACGGCACCCGACACCTTCAGGGCCAGCTCGTAAAAGCGCAGCTCCCACGGGTCGTGGGAAACGCGGCCTTCGAGCATCAGCCGCCGCAGGTTGCCGTAGGTCGACACATTGTTGAATCCGTGGTCGTGCACGCCGATGTGGCTCACGTGGGGAGCCATCCGCTCGACCGTACCGCGCCGGCCGATCTCGAGCATCTCTTCGTCGCCGGTCGCATCGAACTGCAAAATGGCCGATCCGTACTGGAATCCTTGCGTCCACTCGGTCCAGCCCCGGGTCGTGTAGCGCCCTTCTCTCGTGAACACGGGCGTGCCGTCGGCCGGATCCCACGTCGCTTCGATGCTCTTGATCTTCTGGGCCGACAGTTCAAAGACCCGCTCCAGCTTCGTTTCTAAATCTGCAACCTTAAGGCTCATGTCCACACGCATGGGCTCACCTTCTTTGCTTGAAATTCTGGGGACCGAACGCTGCGTAGAGCGATCGACGCGGCCGCCTACAACCGGTGCAGGTGGAAGCCGCCGTCCACGTTGATCACTTCACCGGTCGAGTAGGGCAGCGCCCCTTCGGCCAAGGCTACGACTGCTTTTGCCACGTCCTCCGGCGTACCCCAGCGGCGGATGGGCGTGATCCCTTCCGCGAACAGCCGGTCGTATTTCTCCTTCACCACGGCCGTCATGTCGGTGGCGATGATTCCCGGACGGATTTCGTACACCAAAATCCCGTATTCCGCCAGCCGGTCGGCGTACAACTTGGTCATCATGCCGATTCCCGCCTTCGAGATGCAGTAGTCGCCGCGGGAAGTAGACGAGGTGTACGCGGAGTTCGAACCGATGTTGATGATCTTCGGCTGCGCGTCCGGATGCTTCTGCACGTACTCGATCATGTGCTTCGCCACGCGCTGCGTGAGGAAGTACGGCCCGCGCAAGTTGATCGCGATCACCCGGTCGAAGCTTTCCTCCGTGGCTTCGAGGATGTCGGCCCGCACCTCCGGGGCCACGCCGGCGTTGTTCACCAAAACGTCGATGTGGCCAAACTGTTCCAGAACGGCGTCGACGAACCGCTCCCGGTCTGCCCGCACGCTGACGTCGGCTTGGATCGCGAGCGCCTTGCGGCCCAACTCGCGCACCTTGGCCGCCACTTCTTCGGCCGCCTGGCTGCTGCGGTTGTAGTTGACCACGACGTCGAAGCCGGCCCCAGCCAGTCCCAGCGCAATGCCCCGGCCGATGCCCCGGCTGCCGCCTGTCACCACCGCCACTCGGCTCCGCTCCATGATGTAACGCACCTCCACTTGAGTTCAAAGTCTAGACCGTCTCCAAGTACCGCTGTTTCATCAAGGTCAGCACGTCATCGCCCGGCATATGCCAAAGCCGTTCGTTGAAGATCTCCACCTCGATGGGCCCCCGGTAGCCCGCATCTTCGACGGCTTGGCGAATTTTGCGCAGTTCGATGACGCCGTCGCCCATCATCCCCCGGCCGTGGAGCACCGGATGGGGCAGCGGGATGACCCAGTCGTTCACGTGATAGCCGAAAATGCGCCCCCTGGCCCGCTCAATCGCCTCGTACAGATCGGGGTCCCACCATACGTGATACACATCGACGATGACGCCCACGTTCGGCGCGCCGATCGCTTCCGCCATGCGCACCGCCTGTCCCAGCGTCACGATGACCGACCGGTCGGCCGCGAACATCGGATGGAGCGGCTCGATTCCTAGCTTGATCCCCCGTTCCTCGGCGTAGGGGGCTACCGCTTCGATGCCCCGGGCCACTTGCAGACGGGCCTTTTCCAAATCTTTGCCCGCCGCCGGACCGCACACCAACACCAACGTATCGGTTCCCAGCTCCGCCGCTTCGTCAATCGCCCGGCGGTTGTCGTCGATCCGCTCCTTCAGCTCCCCCTCGGTGGCCGCAGGGAACATCCCGCCGCGGCACAGGCTCGACACTTTCAGGCCCGCTTCCTTCACGATGCGGGCGCTTTCCTTCAGGCCAATCTGCGCCACCTTGTGCCGCCAAAGCCCGATGTAGGGGATGCCGGCCCG
The DNA here is from genome assembly GCA_012522135.1 of Bacillota bacterium. Classification (GTDB taxonomy): domain Bacteria; phylum Bacillota; class Limnochordia; order DTU080; family JAAYLA01; genus JAAYLA01. The sequence goes on from JAAYLA010000082.1 coordinate 6,293, forward strand.
GACGCACCCTTCGACGGCCTCGCGCAGATCCCACTGATCCGTCGTCATTTGGTTCAGGCTGAGGCGGCTGATATCTTCCAGGGGACCGGCTTCTTTCCGTGCGGGCGCGGCCATCTCAAGCCCCCCTGTCAACGGGCGGCACGTCGATCCAGCGGCGCTCAGCCCAAGACTGGAGCGCCAGTTCCGCCAGCTGCACGCCCTTGGCCCCGGCAAAAAAGTCCCACGGGAACGGGGTGCCTGCTACGACGTGTTTCAAGAAAAGCTCCCACTGGATCTTGAACGCGTTGTCGAAGGTTTGGTTGTCGGGCACGGGCAGCCAGTCGGCCCGGTAGTCGTGATCGTCATCGACGTCCGGGTTCCACACGGCCCGGGGAGTTTGCGTCCGGTGCTGGGCCTTGCACCTGCGCAGTCCCGCCACGGCGCTCCCTTCCGTGCCGTCGACGTGGAACGTTACAAGGTCGTCCCTGTCCACCCGGGTAACCCACGACGAGTTCGCTTGCACGACGACGCCGCCCTCGAGTTCGAACAGGGCGTAGGCTGCATCGTCGGCGGTGGCCTTGTAGCGATTGCCTTGCTCGTCGACCCGCTCGGGGATGTGGGTCGCGCCCAGGCACAGGACCGACTTGATTTCGCCGAACAGGTTCTCGATTACGTAATGCCAGTGTGGGAACATGTCGACGATGATGCCGCCGCCGTCTTCCTTCCGGTAGTTCCACGAAGGCCGCTGCGCCGGCTGCCAGTCGCCTTCGAACACCCAGTAGCCGAAGTCGATGCGCACCGAAAGGATCCGTCCGAAGAAACCGCTTTCGATGAGACGGCGCAGCTTCACAAGGCCCGGCAGCCACAGCTTATCCTGGACTACGCCGTGCTTGATTCCCGCCGCGTCCGCTTCCTTGGCCAAGCTGAACGCGGTCTGGAAATCGTGAGCGACGGGCTTTTCACAGTAGACGTGCTTGCCGGCGGCGATGGCCTTCCGCACGGCGCCGGCCCGCAGGTTCGTAGTCTGGGCATCGAAGTAGACGGTGTCTTCGGGATTGGCCAGCGCCGCGTCGAGATCCGTCGTCCAGCGTTCAAGGCCGTGGGCTTGGGCGAGGGCCTCCAGCTTGGCAGGATTGCGCCCGACCAAGATGGGATCGGGCATGACGGCCGTTCCGTCGGGAAGCTGCACGCCCCCTTGCTCCCGGATGGCGAGGATCGAGCGGATGAGGTGCTGGTTTGTCCCCATGCGCCCCGTGACGCCGTTCATGATGATGCCGATACGCTGCATGCTGCTCGCTCCTTTCCGGCGGCATGATCGGCTCGACGGACCCGCCTTCGGCCCGCGGCCCGGGCCCGTCGAAGCGCTTCGATACAACTTTCTCTAAATTCGCACCGTCTCCTCCGGCGCCCCCGTCAGGCCTTCAGCTCCTGCAACTTCGCCCGCTCTTCCCGCTCCTTGTAGAACGGATCCAAAGGATAGCAGCCGCTCACCATTCCGTTGCGCGGCGCCGTCGTGCAGTCGCTGAAGGTGCGGCAGATGCGCCTGCGCTGCATGGGCTTGCCGGTGAGCACGTCGGCCGGTAGCGTCGGGTAGGAAAGCATCATGCGGCCGAGGCCCACCATGTCGGTCCAGCCTTCCCGCACGACCGCCTGGGCCACATTGGGCAGCCACTCCTGCAGGTAGGTGTAACCCGTGCCCACGACCACGAGCTCAGGCCGGTGCGCCTTCAGCTCCCGGGTCACTTGGATCTGCCGCACCGCGCCGACGAGCGGATCTTCCGGCGGCTGGTACCCGTCGGACGGCGGAAACAGGGCGGGTCGCTGGATGTGCGGGTTGTAATAGGGGCTGCCCGCGGAAAGGTTCACCAGCGGGATGTCGAGTTCCAATAAGAGATCCAGGAACCGTTTCGGCTCGTCGAGGTTGTAGCGGGTCGGATCAGTGGGATCGACGCCGAACTGGTACGGGTAAGGCAGGTAGTCGGCGTAGTCTTCCGGAACGCCGGGTCCGAGGGAGCCGTCTTCCGCCCGGCTCGCATCGGGTTTGAAGGGAACCAGGTCGAACGCGCTGAGCCGCACGCCGATCATAAGTCCCTTGGCGTCTCTGCGGATTCCGTTCACGATTTCACGCAGGATGCGGGTGCGGTTCTCGAAGCTGCCTCCGTACCTCCCCTTCCGCGTGCGGGCGCCGAGGAATTCGTGCAGCAAATAGCCGTGGCAATGTTTGATATCGACGAAGTCGAAGCCGATCTCCTTGGCCCTTACCGCTGCCCTTACGAAGTCCTCGATGAGATCGTCCACTTCCGCATCGGTCATGACGGGCGCATCGTCGTCGGGCGCGATGCCGAACTTGCGGTCGAGGATCGGATGGTGGTAGGCGATGCGAGGCTCGAGTTTATCCCAGCTGTTCGGCCTGCAGAACCGTCCCGAGTGGGTGAGTTGCAGACCGATGAGCAGATCGTCCGTGCTGCCGTGGCACTCCTTGTGGGCTCTAATGAGTTCTTCCCGGAGCTCTGCGATGCCGCCTTTCGTCGCTTCCGTCAGGATCAGCTGATTCGGATTGGCCCGGCCGTCGAAGCGCACCGCAACGGCCTCGCCTCCCCATACGAGCTTGGCGCCGCTGGCCCCGAAGTTGCGCCACCGCCGTTTCGTCAGTTCGCTGGGCATGCCGTTCGGCTCGCCGTCCCAACCTTCCATGGGCTGAACGGCAAAGCGGTTCCCGATGCGCTTGCCCTGCACTTCGATGGGCCGGGCCAGGGGCGAGCCGGGCGCCGTTTGCAGCTCTTCGTCGAAAGGGAGGTCGAGTCGAAGCGTTTCGAGCCGCGCGCGAAAGTGTTCCGCGGTCTTCAGCGTCGCCATTCTGGGATAGTCGGACATTGCTGTTTCACCTCTTCGTGTTAAGTTCACGCTACGAAGCTTCTGCTGTACGGGACCGCAGCGGGCGTCGGATGTTCGCGTCGCCTTATGCCGAGCCGCGCCGCACAAGCTGCACCGGCAAGGTCACGGGTTCCTCGGGCGGTTTTTCTCCCCGCATGAGCCGCAGCAGGACATCCATCGCTGCCTCGCCCATCTCGCGGGTGGGTAGCGCGACCGTCGTGAGGGGCGGTTCGACGTAAGTCGCCGTGGGAATGTCGCCGATGCCGACTACCGCCACATTCTCCGGAACCGGAATTCCCCGCGCTCTAAGGGCCTGCAGTACGCCAATGGCCATCTGGTCGTTAGCGGCCACGACGCCGTCGGGAAACTCCTTGCCTTCTGCTTCGAGCCGGTCGAGGAGGGCCAGTACCGCCCGCCGGGCTCCGTCCGGAGTGAAGTCGGCTTCCGTTACATAGGTGAAGTCCAAGGCCCGGCCCGCCGCCCGCATCGCCTCCTGAAAACCCGCCGCCCGGTCGATCGAGGTCGTCAAATCCGCGGGCCCGCCTACGAAGGAGAGGCGGTTGCGCCCGAGCCGAAGCAAGTGTTCCGTGGCGATGCGGCCTGCGGCGGCGTTGTCGACCCGCACGGAAGGCAGCGGCGCGTGGTGCCGGCCCAACACGACGATGGGCGCCGTATCCGCCGGATCGAGAAGGGGTCCGAGCTCTCCCTCGCGCCCCGATCCGGCAAAGATCATGCCGTCTACCCGGTGGGACCGAAACGCTTCGACGACAGCCCGCTCCTTGGACGGCGACCGGTTCGTATCGGCAAGGAGCAGCGTATATCCCGCCTCCCACGCCACCCGTTCGACGCCGCTCGCGATCTCATGGAAGTAGGGGTCGCGCAGGTCGGGCAAGATGAGGCCGACGATGTGGCTGTGGCTCGTGACCAGGCTGCGAGCTAAAGCGTTCGGGCGATACCGCAGTTTCTCCGCGGCAGCCAAAACACGCTCGCGGGTTTCGGCACTCACCGGTCCTTTGCCGCTGAGCGCGATGGAAGCGGTGGATATAGATACACCGGCTAGCCTGGCGACGTCTTTGATCGTTGCCGACACGGACCGCACCCCGCCTTACAGCTTGAGTTCATTGTAAGTCGAAACGCTTCGACTGTCAACAAGAAACAAGGGTGCCTAGTCGACGACCTTCCACAGTCGCCACTCGCTGCCTTCCGTCGGCCGGTACAGTTCAAAGACGCCCCGGTCGTGGGTTTGCACACGGTACCAGACGGTCTCGGGCTCGCCGCTCCACCACTCGCCCACTTCGATCCACCAGTCGAGCACCTCCGCCACCCGATAGAGTTTCCCCCGCCAGCGGAACTGGATGGGCCTGCCGGCAGCGTCGCTCCGGCATTCAACTGGACTGTCGTAGCGGCGTGACATGCTCCCGCTCCCCCCGGTGCCGCTTCTGGCAAACGCCTGTTCGCTGCGCTATGTAAATTCTCCGGCCTTGGGTAATTTACCTGCCTGAAGCGACGCGTGCCCGCGCCGGCAACGGGTTCTTGTTATAATACGTGTGTCCATTCCAGTACGAAAGGACGCAAGCCATGGCCGCCCCTTCCGTAAACCGTACCGCTCTAGCCTTCGATACAAGCGCTTATACCACGTCCATCGCCATAGTTGACTCGGAGGGAACCGTGCTACACGACGGGAGACGGGTCCTCGAGGTGCCTGCGGGCCAGCGGGGGCTGCGACAATCGGAAGCCCTGTTCCAGCACATCGTCAACTTGCCTGGGCTGATGGCGCAGGTAGAGCCGGTACTGCAACGGCGTAGTCCCGCGGTAGTAGCCGCCAGCGTCGCACCGCGGAACTTGCCGGAATCGTACATGCCGGTGTTCCGTGCCGGCTACACCGTGGCGCGCTCCGTCGCCGCGGCTCTGGGCGTTCCGTTCCTGCCCCTCTCCCACCAGGAGGGGCATCTTTGGGCCGCGTTTCTGGCGCTGCGGGAAATTCCCGAGCCGGGAGAGCCGTTTCTCGCGGTGCACGTGTCGGGCGGCACGACCGAAGCTTTGGTCGGACGCATGTTGCCGGAAGGGCGGCTCGAGCTGCGCATCGCGGGCGAGACGGGCGATCTGACGGCGGGAAAATTCGTCGACCGGATTGGCGTGGCGTTGGGCCTACCGTTTCCCGCCGGCGCCGAGCTAGAGCGGCTCGCTCTGGACTATCAAGGCGGAGCCCTGCCCAAAGTGGGGCCGGCGGTGCAAGGGACGTCGGTCAGCTTTTCGGGTCCCCTGACCGCCCTCGAACGTCACATGAAGGACTTCCCGCCGGAGGCCGTGGCCCATGCTGCACAAGAATTGGTGGCCGACGCTTTAGCCCGCTGGGCGGTCAACGTGGTGCGAGAGGCATTTTCCGCACCTCCCCGGCGGGCCTACTGGGTCGGCGGGGTCGCCGCCAACACCGTGCTGCGGGCTCGGGCAACGGAGCAGCTGCAGGCCTTGGGCGTCGATGCAGTGCGCTTCGCGCCGCCTAGCTACAGCACCGACAACGCCCTGGGCGTGGCGTATTATGCCGCGACGCGGGCGCTGCAGGATGCGGGCTAGCGGGCGGCTTCGGGTGCCGCGATAAACTTGGGCGGGGTGAACCGGCCGGTGACCCAGTCTTGGGTCAACTGGGAGGCCCAGTGACCTACCGGTGGGTCGATCCGCTTCTTGGCTGACCCATTTCTGGGTCGATCGCTTCTACTCGGAAGCGATCGGGCCGCTGGAAACTGCTTCCAGCGGCCCTAGCTGCGAAAACGCGCGGCAGCGGGCGTGAGCCACGGGCGGCCACCGTTCCATTCGACGGACGCGACCCACGATTGGGCCGCTCGATCCTGCCGGTGACCCGCTGGCGGGTCATCTCTCCGCTGCAGCGACCCACCAGTGGGGCACTGAGCCGAAGCGCAGGCGGCCAACCGCTCTCCTCAAAGCGTCACGCCGACGATGTTGAAACCGTTATCCGCGTGGATGATCTCGCCCGTCACGCAACGAGAAAGGTCGGACGCGAGGAACAAGCCGACGTCCCCCACTTCGTCCTGCGTGACGTTGCGGCGCAGCGGCGCCTTCTCCTCCATCAGATCGCGTATGTCGCTCAGCCCCTTTACCGCGCTGGCCGCCAAGGTGCGGATTGGTCCGGCCGAAATGCCGTTTACCCGGATGTTACTCGGTCCGAGCTCTGCGGCCAAGTAGCGCACGTTGCACTCTAAGGCGGCCTTGGCCGTGGCCATGACGTTGTAGCGCTCGACCACGCGCTCCGACGCCATATACGTCATCGTGATGATAGAACCGCCTCCGGCAGCTTCCATGAGGGGTTTTGCGTACTTCGCGGCGCCGATGAGCGACCAAGCCGAAATCTCGTGCGCGAGCTTATACCCGTCAGCCGTTATGTCGATGAAGCGGCCGGTCAGGTCCTCCGTCCGGGCATAGGCCATGGAATGGACAAGAACGTCGAGCTTGCCCCAGCGTTTGCCGAGCTCGTCGAACAAGGCCTCAAGCTGGCCCTCAATCGTCACGTCGCACGGCAGAAGAGGCATGTTTTCGTGCCCCTCCAGCTCGGCTACAAGTTTCTCCACGTTGCCCTTCAACCGGTCGTTTTGGTATGTAAAAGCCAGCTCGGCGCCTTCTCTATGCAACGCCCGGGCAATCCCCCAGGCGATCGACCGGTGATTGGCCACGCCCATAATCAGGCACTTTTTGCCCTGCATCAATGCCATAGCAAGAACTCCTCTCCAAGCCCATCTTCCACGTTGCATTCTTCCCCGCCGCAGGCGAATCCTTCCAAGCGCCCGTCCTGGCCGCTCACTCCTGCCCTCGCTGCTCTGGCTGGCCTCACCACCCTCGCCCCTTACTCCCGCCCTCGCCGCGCTCGTAGGCCGATGTGCACGGCGCTCCGGCCTGCCCCCCCAAACGGCACAAGGCCGCGGAACGTACGTCCACGGCCTTGCCGCACAGCGTGTGTGAGAGAGGTCAGCTCACCGGAAGATCGTCCAGAATGCGCTTTTCTCCTTCGAGCTCCCGGATAGGCTGCACATTCTGGGTCACTTCCAAGATGCCCAAATATTCGCCCTCGGGGCTGCGCACCGCAAAGTAGCGGATGTAAATGAACATGCCCCGGGACTGAATCCAAAAGTCTGCGTGGTCACGGGCACCGCTCTTAAAATCTTCCACGATGCGGTTGACCACGTGAATGCTTTTCGGCGGATGACAGTTGTGCACGTCTCGCCCGAGCACGGCCTGGGTGCGCTGAAAGATTCGCTCCTTCCCGTTGGAAAAGTACCGCACCGTATCGTCCGCCCCCACGAACGTGATGTCGAAGGGCAGCGTATTCAGCAAAGCCTCCAGTTCCCGCACGGTGAACGATCCGGTCTCAAACTGGATCTTCCGTTCCCCGTCGACCGTCTCCGTCAACGCAGGCTCCGGCGTCTCTTCCGCATCCGCGGCCGTGGCGTCCATTGCGATGCCCAGGTCGCCGGCGATCGTGGCCCACTCCTCCTCCGTGAACACCTCACGGCAGGTAGGATACAATATGTTCTCCTCTTTAAACACCATCTCGGCAACCTGGTCGTACACCGGCAGCACCTGTTCCCGAATTGCCGTGGCGAGCCGCCCGCTGGCCGTCGCTCCTTGGTGCAAGAGCAGCGCCGACACCTTCTTCAATCCTGCCCGAATTTCGTCGTGAATCGCCCACATTACCGAGCTCGGACCGCTCACGCCGTGCTGCTCGAGATAAGGAAACAGCAAATTTTCCTTCAAGCTGTAGTGCTCGTCCACTTCCATCAACTTGGCGTGGCCCTGCTGCCAGCGGTCGAGGGCGTCCTCGATGTCGGCTCCCTCTTCACGGCCGGCGATTTCCTCCACGACGCGCCGCAACTCGTCGACCAGTTCTTTCACGGCCCGGGACTTCGCTCCGAAAAGCTCGATCGGGTGGCTGTGGGAGCGCTCGGCCTGCACCGGCGCCTGCTGTTCCAACGTTTCCCGGAACACCGCCACGTGCACGTCACAAAGCTTCGTGATGTCTTCGACGGTGAGGCTCCCGGCCTCGATGAGGCTTTGCTCGAGGGCCATGATCTCCTCGGCGCCTACCTGATCCAGGAGTGTCTTGAACTGCCGGCGCAGCTCAGCCGCGTCGTTCCCCTCGTGGAGAGCCAAAATGATTCCCTTCAACTGCTCCCGCCTGTGTTCGCTGTTGTTGATCAGCTCGCTCACAAGTCACACTCCTGTCACGGTGAAGCCCGCTGTGCGCAGGCGTTCGACGACGGTTTCAAGTGGCACCTTGCGCACTTTGCACCCGGCCGGAATGGTCATGTGCTTTCCGATCGTGGTGCGGGTCAAAGGCTTCAGGATTCCCTTAAAGCCAAGTTCGGCCAAGATGTCGATGAGCTCGGGATGGGCTTCCGTTAAATCGTAGACGGTCCGGGTCAAATCAAGCTCTTTGTCGTGCACGCCTCATCCCTCCCACGAACATCTTAAGTGAAGAGGGAACCCAAAACAGGTGACACATGACAGGGGTTTCAGGGGGCAATCGTAGGTTTCTTCCGCCCAGTCGCGCCGCCGCACTCTATGGCGTGCAATTAGCCTTGTTCGCGGCCCGCTCGGCTTCCACCAGGGAATGCAGTCGCAAAGCCGCAGAGTGCGCGTCCTTCAGAAACTGCAGCTGGTCGGGCTGTTCCTTTTCTTTCCATTGCACCTCGAATTGCAGGGGCTTCGTATACGAACTGCGAGCGATAGCCTCGGCGATGCGTTCCCACGGAACATGCCCCCGCTCATGCCAGGGGAGCCAGTGCCGGTCCTTTTCCGGTTCGTTGTCGTGCAGATGCAAAATGGCCAGCCGATCGAAGCAGTTGTCGATGAGCCAGTCGGTGTTTCCCGAGCGGACGGCGTGGCCCGAGTCGAAGGTAAGGCCGACGTAATCCGACTCGAAGCGCTCGAAGGCGGCGGTCAAGGCGATGCGGTCGTTCTCGTGCAGGTAGTGGTTTTCCAGGGCTACACGGACGCCTATTTCCCGTGCCGTATCCTCCAGTCGCGCGAGGGCGTCGATAAAGCGTTCGATAATCTCCGGCGCCGGCTCGCAATGATAAGGCACGTGGTACACCATCGCGTCGCCGCCGAGCTCCTTAGTCAACCGCAGGCGGTGCACGAACAGGTCCATCGCTGCCTGCCTGCGCTCCGGGTGCTCGTCCCATATGTTCATGTCCTTGGGATGGCAGCCGTGGACGTCGAGCACGCGCACGCCCGAAGCGGCCAGCGCCTCGCGCCACAGGTCGGTCGCCTCTCGGCTCAAAGGTTCCAGGTCGCGCCAGCCTTGGCTAAAGTGGATGTCGGCAAAGCCGTTATCTCGCTAGCGTATCAGGTTTTCCGTCAGATCACCGTCGTCCATCACCTTGTCCGAAATCGAAAACGCCACGGTCTCCGTCAAGTTTCCTCGTCCTTTCAAAGCAAAACCGGGGAGCGCGCTCCCCAGGGAACTTCTTGTCGATTCCCTTTCCCTGGCAACGAGCCCGGTTCCTGCCGCCTCCCTTGACATCGGGCCCGCTCACCGATAGACTGAAGGCAAATCGCGAGCACGAAGGAGGTTCCCCCATGAGGCGTAGCGCTACGGAGTAACGGGCATTATCGAATCGCAGGCCGTCCGTATGCGCGTCAGCGGCTTCGCCTCCGGTGGAGCACCGTAGCTTTATAGTGCCGTTCGATAACGCCCGTTTTGCGTTCCGGTCTCGACACGCGAAAGGGGCGTTTTTCCGTGCTCGCCCAGTGGCACGACATCCATCTCGCTTTTCCCGACAAACAAGTCTTGCACGGCGTATCCCTTACCGTTCATCCCGGCGACCGCGTCGCACTCGTGGGCGAAAACGGCTCCGGGAAAACATGCCTTTTCCGCATCCTCCTCGGGCAGCTGGCTCCCACGGGCGGCGCGGTGTACCTGAAACAAGGCATACGCATCGGTTACCTGACGCAGCACCTGATCGACCTCGCCGTGGATGAGTCCACGACGTGCTGGGATGTGGCGGCATCTCCCTTTGCGGAAGTGATGGCCCTCGAACGTTTCCTTGCAACCCATGCCGCCGCCTTGGCCGAGGCAGACGAGTCCGAGATTCCCGCGCTCTTGGCCCGGTTCGGTGCGGAACAGGAGCGCTTCGAACAGCTAGGCGGATACACGTACCGGACACGGGTCGAGGCCATGCTGTCCGGACTCGGCCTGCCGCCAAAGCTTTGGGATACCAAGGTGCGGCACCTCTCAGCGGGCCAAAAGGTACGCCTCGCGCTCGCCCGGTTGTTGCTCGCCGACTACGACCTGCTCCTTCTCGACGAGCCGACGAACCATCTGGATCTGGACGCCCGCGCTTGGCTCGCCCAGCACTTGCGCAGCATCGATACGGCTTATGTCGTAGTGTCCCACGATCGCCGGTTCCTCGACGCCGTAGCGGACAAAGTGGCCCATCTGGACCGGGGCAAGCTCACTCTGTACACCGGTACCTATTCCCAATTCCGCAGGCAACTCGAGGAGCAGACGGAACAGGCTTGGAAGGTGTACGAAAAGCGGCAGAAGGTGGTACGAAAACTCGAAGAACAGGCGCGAAATTACAAGACGTGGTCGGAGCGGACGGAAAGGACCAAGCGCGGTGCGTACGACAAAGGGTATATCGGACACAAGGCGGCCAAACTGGCGCGGCGGTCGATCCAAGCTCGAAGGCGACTCGAAGAGACGATCGAGCGCATGAAGATGGAAAAGCCCTTCGTCGCCGACGCTATTGCAATCGATTTCCATGGGAGCGAAGGTCGAAATCTGCTACGCACCGAAGGCCTGGCGGTGGGTTACGTCCCCGGAAAACCTTTAGCCGAGGGCATTTCGTTCCGCTTGCGCGCGGGCGAGCGGGTGGCAGTGACGGGGCCGAACGGTTCGGGCAAGTCGACGCTCTTGAGGACGGTCCTCGGGTTGGAGCCTCCTCTGGCCGGTGAAGTATGGATTTCTCCGGCTGCGGACATCGGGTATTTCGACCAAGACGCCCGCAGCATTCTAGGTGCCGGTAGCGCGCTTGAGGCCGTGCTGGCGGTCGCATCCGACGAAACACTGGCCCGCACGGTGCTGGGGCGCATGCGGGTGCAGAAGGAGATGGTCACTAAGCCCGTGCAAAGGCTAAGCGCCGGAGAGCGCGCCAAGGTGCTCCTCGCGCGCCTCATCTTAGGCCGCCACAACTTGCTTATTTTGGACGAGCCGACGAACCACTTGGACATTGAAACGCAGGACGTGTTGCTGGACGCCTTGGCCGACTTTCCCGGCGGCATTTTGTTCGTATCCCACGACCGGCACTTCGTCGAAACCCTCGCATCCGAAGTGTTGGAGCTGGAAGATCTTGCGCGCAATAACCGGGTATAGTGAGCCAAATCTGTGCGCGCGGGACGTCCGACCACCCGGGCAGGGGCGCATCTCACGTCGGGACGCGGGCTATGCGTCAATTACGCCGGTGTGCCTGCTATGAGATACTGGGTGTGCCAAATCACGTTGGGAGGCAATCCAATGGCACATGTCATCGCTGAGCCGTGCATCGGAGTAAAGGACGCGGCGTGCGTTGAGGTTTGCCCCGTCGACGCTATCGTCGAAGGTGAAGACCAGTACTTCATCAATGCCGACGAGTGCATCGACTGCGGCGCCTGCGAGCTCGAATGCCCGGTGGAAGCCATCTTCCCCGAGGACGAGCTCCCCGAGGAGTGGGCCCACTACATCGAGAAGGCGGCTCAGTTCTTCGCAGCCGCAACGGCTTGATTGATCAAGGTTGTTCCAGCCGGCGAGGGTAGTCCCGTGCGGGGCTACCCTTCGTCTTTTTGCCAACAAGCACTACCGCCTCATCCGGCTTCTTCGGCGCGCTCATAGGCCGCATTTTCCAGGCATCCCAGGAGGAACCCCGCATACGCGGTCATCAAATCGTCGAACAGCGTGTGGGTGAGGAACGAAACCAATATCGCGAACATGATCTTCTGGTGGGGCCCCATTCCCCGCAGCAAGCTGCGCATCATCACCCAAAAATGCCAGCCGTAAAGGGTCAGTCCGCCCAGCACGCCCCATTGGGCCGTAAAGAAAAGGTAGTTGTTATGGGCGCTGCCAAATCCGGCAACCCGCTCCGTCACCGCGTACGACGGGTAGACGCGACCGAAGTTGCCGGGGCCTACTCCGAACCAGAAATGATCGCGGATCAGGTTGAGGGTGCTCTCCCAAATCTCTATCCGAGCGGTGTGCTTGGAAAGGTCGATGATGGATAAGAAGCGCTCGCGCACGCGGTCGAAAAAGGCCACAAGGAGCGCAGCGCAGCCGGCAAAGGGTACAATCACCTTAGGCGTCATCAGAAAACCCAGGGTAATCGTTCCTGCTATAATACCGACCATCGCACCGCGTGACAACGTGATCGCGATGCCCGCCATCGAAAGCAACCCGATCGCCATTGCCAAGAGCCGTCGCTTCCACGTGCGCTCATACAGTAAAAGGCCTAGCCCTCCGATCACGCCGGCCTCCAAGACGACGGCCAAGCCGTTCGAGGGGATCCCGAGGACATTTCCCCGCTGTCCGGGACGGCTGAACCTGCCCAGCACGGTAAAATCACCTATGGCAAACTCCCACTGAAAAACACGGGCGAGCACCATGACCAACGCTAACAGAGCCGTTCCGTACAGCATACTTACCAGGAACTGCGTCGGTTGCTTGATTGCCCAGCGGCCCAACGCATAGAGCCAGATGAATGCGAACGGAACGAAGAAGTTGATTATCCCCCGCTGCACGTCGTAAGCGTTGGCGACGCTCACGATGCCGATCAGGGCCAAGACCCCAAAGACGACGAGATCCCGCCGTTGACTCTTGAGTCCCCGTAGCACTTCCGGAGCTCGCAGGGATAAGCCGAACAGCGCGACCAGCCCCGTCGCCGGATGAATGGGCAAGATCCAAGCGGCAAATCGTTCGAAGCGGCCCTCTCGTGCAGCACCGTTCGCTCTCCCGGCCCCTTCGCCTTCACGTTGGCTCACGAACGTCGCTCCCCTCTTCCGGATCACTGGAAACGACACGGACGTGCCCCAAGTGTGTTTCCTTGTCCGGGTTCAATCTTGACACGGCGCCCACTACAAACAGAACCCCCACCGGAAACCAACTTCCAGTGGGGGTTACATGGTGCGCCCGGCAGGATTCGAACCTGCGACCTCCAGATTCGTAGTCTGTTACTCTATCCAGCTGAGCTACGGGCGCTTGCTTGGGGCATCACTTAGTATAGCAGAAACCTAACGATCATGCAAGACCGGCCTGCCGTTTTTTCGCCGTCCACCGCCGGCGTCACCCTAAAGCCCCCTCGCGCATGAGGAAAACATCGGCTACGACGGAGTACGTATACAGCTCGACGCCGGTGAACATGTCGAGCTCGTACGTGTC
>JAAYLA010000083.1 GCA_012522135.1 Bacillota bacterium
CGTACGGTTGCCGACGATTTCAAGGCGCACCACGTGCTCTCCCGGTCCGAGTTCGATCGGCCCGAGGTTCGCGAATTCGAGCGTGCTAAACTCGGGGCTATAGCAGTCGAACTCGCCGAGGACAATGCCGTCGACGGACACCCGGACCACTCCGTAATCGTCCGCCCCGAGCGTCACGTACTTCACATTATACAGGTGCTTGCCGGCTGAATGTGGAACGATGAACTTACCCTCAGCCGCGGAGCCGACGACACCGGACCACAACATCGCGTGCCAGCCCCCGCTCAGCGGCGGTTGATCCGTTGGCTGGTAGAACGTCAAGTCCTGAATACCGAAATAGGGACCCGTACCTTCTGAACCGGCGGGAGCGATGACCTCATCCATGAAAGTAGGAGGATCATTGGGATATCCCGGTCCGTAGGCGACGCGGTCCATGAGCGTCTCGCCTTCTATCTTAATGACGCCGGCGGAACCCATACAACCGCTTACGATAACCGCTACGACCGCCGCGGTCCAAACGAGCAACAGATGACCGTGCAGTCTACTCGGCTTAAACTTTGTCATCCGTGTCACCCGACCTTTCCCTTGTCGTCAATCCGCCTGGACGAAGTCAACGTAGTCGATGGCCACATTGATGCTGCCCTCATATCCTTCGTACGGTGGACCGACTACTTCGAGCTGCACGACGTGCTCACCCGGTCCCAACTCAATCTGGCCGATGTTTTCGAACACATACGTCTTGAAGCCCTGATTGTAGGTATTGAACTCTCCCATGACGACGCCGTCAATCGACAGCCTGACAACGCCGAAATCGTCGGCGCCTAAACTGACGTAGTTCACGTTGTAGGTCAGGGTCCCCGCGTCGTCCGGCAGCGTAAACGTCCCTTCACCGACGGAACCGATGACCCCGGCCCAAAGCAAAGCGTGCCACCCGCCGCTCAGCGGAGGCTGGTCGGCAGGTTGCCACCAGCTCAAGTCCTGAATGCCAAACCACGGCCCCGTATCGGAGTCCGGGTGCGGCCCCACTGGATCGTCCATGAATCCGGGCCTGCCGGCCGGCCACCCGGGCCCCGAGACCTGCCTGTTTTGAAGGGCCTCGCCCTCGATCCGGATGGTCACCCGGTTGGGAACTGCGATGTTCTTCTCCAGCCTGTGGTTTGTCCGGGGCGCGACGTAGATGCGGTCCATTGTCTCGAGGTACCGCTTCCCTTCGGGACCGAAGAACTCCACACGATACATGCCGACGGGAACCTTCTCCAGCACGTACCGCCCCTGTTCGTCTACCGTCGCCTCCCGCGGCGGGACACCCGTCTCGACCCACTGTTTCGTGTTGGGATCCTGCCGAAGCGGCGTCAAGCGTAAAGTACCGCCTTCCCACGGCAGGTCCCGCTCTCCGGTGACGCGATCGGGGAGAGGATTGTACACGATCCCGTAGACGTCAGGCTGGAGATGGACAGGCTTGATCACACAACCGCCCAGTGCCAGAGATAACACCACGACCAGCGGCAACAGCCGACCCGACAGCGCATACACATCTCGTGCAGCGGTGAGCACCCGCCTCATCCGAACTCTCCTCCCTTTCCTTTCTGGCCTCTGCCCTGACGCGTGTACGCCGCACGTCAGAAGTTGCTCCGGTAGCCAAGCTTAACGTAGCTCTCGTTGCGGATCGCGTGGTCTTCGGACAAGGCGAACTCCACCTCGGCCCACAGCCCGTTGACCGTGTCGTACCGCGCGCCCACACGTACCACCGTTTCCAACCCTTCCTCTGTACCCTGCATCTCCAGGATCGCCCGCGGCTTGACTCCGGACCAC
>JAAYLA010000084.1 GCA_012522135.1 Bacillota bacterium
GACACCGCCGGTGTCGACGCGGAGGTCGAGGCGTAACCGAGAGCCCAGCCGGGGGCGCACTCCTTGTCATGTGGAGCAAGGGTGCGCCCCTTTTTGTGCTCAAACGCGCGAAAGCCCCTATTTGCCGGGTTTCTGTTGACATACGCACAACAGTGGTGTTAAAATCAGTGGGTGCGTATTCGAGTGTGCCTGTCCCCGTGCGGGATAAGGAGGGGTCAGTCACCATGCCGCACCGGATCGAGACCGCAAAGCAGATCGTCGTCGGCACGAAGCAGACGCTCAAGGCTCTGCAAAACGGCACGGCATCGTTGGTTTACGTGGCCGAAGATGCGGAGGAGCGCGTGGTCTCGCCCGTCAAACGTTTGGGTGCCGAGAAGGGCATTCCGATTGTACCGGTTGCTACGATGGCAGAGCTCGGCCGCTTGTGTCGCATCGACGTCGGCGCGGCGGCGGTAGCCATCATCGCTCCGAAGTCTGCCAGCGCGTGATGGGTTGCTCTATACAATGAAGGCAGACTGAAACGGGGAGAGGAGGGACAAGTCGTATGCCTACTATGAATCAGCTCGTGCGCAGGGGACGCAGGCAAGTTCAGAAAAAGAGCCATGCTCCCGCGCTGGCGGTGATTCAGAACAACTTGAAGGGCCGCTCGCGCGTCGGAGAGGGTGCTCCCCAGCGGCGCGGGGTGTGCACGCGCGTGTACACGACGACGCCGAAGAAGCCGAACTCCGCCCTGCGCAAGGTCGCGCGTGTGCGCCTGACCAACGGGATTGAGGTAACCGCCTATATTCCGGGCGAAGGCCACAACCTGCAGGAGCACTCCGTCGTCCTGATCCGCGGTGGTCGTGTGAAGGACCTTCCGGGCGTTCGCTACCACATCATTCGCGGGGCCCTCGATACGGCCGGCGTGGCCGATCGCCGTCAGGGTCGGTCGAAGTACGGCGCCAAGCGTCCGAAGTAAACAGTTGCGGGGAATTGTTCTTTTTGCGTCATCCGGGCAGAGAGGAGGGGTTAGTCGGTGCCTCGCAGGGGTAATGTCGTTAAGCGGGAAGTGTCCCCGGATCCTGTGTACGGGAGCAAGCTGGTGACCGCACTCATTCACAAGATTATGCGTGACGGCAAGAAGTCGCTGGCCGAACGCATCGTCTACGAAGCCCTCGATATTATCGGGGCGAAGACCAACAAGGAGCCCCTTGACGTGCTCGAACAGGCGATCAAAAACGTGATGCCTGTTCTCGAGGTCAAGCCGCGGCGTGTGGGTGGAGCCACCTACCAAGTTCCCGTGGAGGTCCGGGCCGAGCGGCGGCTGGCACTTGCGCTCCGCTGGCTCGTGCAGTATTCCCGGGAGCGCGGTGAGAGGACGATGGCGGAGCGTCTGGCCATGGAGGTTATGGACGCCGCGAACAACACGGGCAGCACGGTGAAGAAGAAGGAAGACACTCACCGCATGGCCGAGGCGAACCGCGCCTTCGCGCATTACAGGTGGTAACACCTGACTCTGGGTTGTGGCGTGTCGCGACCGCGCACGGCCCGAGGGAATGATTCGGGCGTGTCGCGGCTGCGTCTCAGGGGGTCTGTGCAGACCGCCCTCCGGCCCTGTGCACGGTTGGTCCGTACGGGGGCGGGCCCGGGGATGGGACGCGGGCGACGCGCCGAGTCGTTTAGGGGGATGCATGACTGTGGCGAGAGCGTTTCCGATTGAGAAAACGCGCAACATCGGCATCATGGCCCACATCGATGCCGGAAAGACGACGACAACCGAGCGGATCCTCTGTTACACTGGGCGGGTCCACCGCATGGGCGAGGTGCACGAAGGTGCCGCCACCATGGACTGGATGGTCCAAGAGCGGGAGCGGGGCATCACCATTACCTCTGCCGCGACTACGACCCAGTGGCGCGACTGCCGCATCAACATTATTGATACACCCGGCCACGTGGACTTCACCGTAGAGGTTGAGCGGTCGCTGCGGGTGCTCGATGGCGCAATCGCCGTGTTCAGCGCGGTGGAAGGCGTCGAGCCCCAGTCCGAGACGGTTTGGCGGCAGGCGGATAAGTACGGTGTGCCGCGCGTTGCTTACGTCAACAAGATGGACCGGGTTGGAGCCAATTTTCTCGGGGTGGTCGAGCAGATCAAGGAGCGTCTCGGTGCCCGTGCCGTACCGATCCAGCTTCCCATCGGGGTCGAGGACAGTTTTGTCGGGCTCGTCGATCTTGTGGCCAGGCGTGCCATCGTCTATACTGACGATTTGGGTACCCGCGCCGAAGACGCGGAGATTCCGGCCGATATGGCGGATGCCGTCGAGACCGCGCGTGAAGAGCTCATCGAGGCCCTCGCCGAGTTTGATGACGAGATCATGGTGAAGTACTTGGAGGGCGAGGCTCTGTCCGTCGACGAGATCAAGCGCGCCCTGCGTAAGGCGACGCTCAGCATGGGCATCGTCCCCGTGCTTTGCGGCTCGTCCTTCAAGAACAAGGGAGTTCAGTCGCTCCTGGACGCGGTAGTCGACTACCTGCCGTCACCTGTCGACCTGCCTCCGGTGGTCGGCACGGTGCCCGGTACGTCCGAGGAAGTGACGCGGGAGCATTCCGACGATGCGCCCTTTGCAGCCCTGGCCTTTAAGATCATGGCCGATCCGTACGTCGGCAAGCTGGCATACTTCAGGGTGTATTCCGGCGTGTTAAAGGCCGGATCGTACGTCTACAACGCGACGAAAGGCCGCAGGGAGCGCATTGGACGGATTTTGCGCATGCACGCGAACCACCGGGAGGAGACCGACGTGGTCTACGCCGGGGAGATCGCGGCGGCCGTAGGGTTGAAGGACACGGTCACGGGCGATACGCTGTGTGACGAACAACACCCGATCATTCTTGAGGCCGTCGAGTTCCCCGAGCCGGTCATCGACCAGGCCGTGGAGCCTAAGACGAAGGCGGACCAAGATAAGCTGGGCGTCGCGCTCCAGCGCCTCGCGGAGGAGGATCCGACCTTCCGCGTGTACACGGATCCGGAAAGCGGCCAGACGATCATCCAGGGCATGGGCGAGCTCCACCTTGAGGTGATCATCGACCGGCTGTTGCGGGAGTTTAAGGTCGAGGCGAACGTCGGCAGGCCCCAGGTCGCCTATCGCGAGACGATTCGCTCGAAGGTGCAACAGGAAGGGAAGTTCATTCGCCAGACCGGCGGCCGCGGTCAGTACGGCCACGTGTTCCTCGAGGTCGAGCCGAACGAGCCGGGCGGCGGGTTCGTCTTTGAAAACCGCATCGTCGGCGGCGTCGTGCCGCGGGAGTACATACCGGCCGTCGAGGCGGGCGTCCTCGAAGCAATGCAGAGCGGCGTACTTGCCGGTTATCCGGTCGTCGACGTAAAGGTTGCCCTCTACGACGGGTCGTACCACGATGTCGACTCGTCCGAGATGGCTTTCAAGATCGCCGCGTCGATGGCGTTCAAAGAAGCGATGCGCAAAGCGAACCCGGTTTTGCTCGAGCCGATCATGCGGGTCGAGGTAACGACACCCGAGGAGTTTATGGGCGACGTAATGGGCGACCTGAACTCGCGGCGCGGCCGCATCGAAGGCATGGAGCGGCGGGGCAACACGCAAGTCGTTCGCGCCCTGGTGCCCTTGGCCTCGATGTTCGGCTATGCCACCGACTTGCGCTCCGCTACGCAAGGCCGAGCGGTTTATACGATGTTGTTCTCGCATTATGAGGAAGTTCCGGCAAACATTGCCGAGGAGATCATGCAAAAAGGATAACACGGGGCCGGCTCGTGAGAACGGCCATCCGGCGAAAGGAGACGAATTGCATTGGCTAAGCAGAAGTTTGAGCGCACAAAGCCGCACGTCAACGTAGGCACGATCGGTCACGTCGACCACGGCAAGACGACGACGACGGCTGCGATCACGGCGTACTTGGCGCACAAGGGGTTCGCCCA
>JAAYLA010000085.1 GCA_012522135.1 Bacillota bacterium
CCCAAACATGTAGAGTATGGATACGTCGGGAGGTGGAGCGAAAAGTTTGAGCACCCTTGCTTGTTGCGCATTATCTTGGAACAATGGCGAGAATCACAGGGAAACCGAGGGAGGTCTTTCGCAATGTTTTTGCGCCGCATGATCTCATTGCTGGGCGTGTTGCTTCTCGGAATCGGTTCCGCGCTGCCGGTGGCGGCGGAGAGGGAAGTCTTGACGGTTTGGGACTGGTGGGGACACGCCACGCCGGGCCATACCGCCTGGTACACTTGGCTTGAGACGGAATTCGAAGCGCGCTACCCTGATATCGACGTCGAGTTCCATTTCCATCCCTGGAGCGGGTACTTGGACAAGCTGGTTACAGGCGTTGCGGGCGGCGCCGGCCCCGACGTAGCCCAAGTGTCCGTCGCGTGGGCACGCGACTTGTACAACCAGGGAATTCTTCTTGAGCTCAACGACTACGTCGCCGCGTCTCCCTCCAGCGCACCGGATCAGTTTGTCCCGCCGACTCAGGTGTACAATCAACTCGACGGGCGCATCTACGGCATCACGTTTGTCATGGACGCGAATGCTCTCCTCTACAACAAGGACCATTTCCTTGAGTCGGGACTGGACGACGACCCGTTCGCCCTCGCCACGTGGGACGACTTCATTCGCGCCGCCCAGGTCCTCACGCGCCGAGACGAAGACGAGATCACGCGCTCGGGATACGCTTTCTTTACGAGCGTTGGGGACTTTTCGGCATGGCTTGTGACCAACGGAGCGAGCCTGTACAATGCCGACTTCACCGGAGCGGGCTTCAATAACCGGGCCGGCGTCGAAGTGATCGAGTTCGAGCGCGACCTACTCCACCGCTACGACATATTTAATGAAGCCTTGTGGTATCTGCCGAACGGCACCACCTCCATGATCTTCGCCGGCACGTGGAATGCTCCCGAGTACCTGCAGGCAAACCCGTCTCTCAACATCGGCGTCACTAGCTTTCCGCAGGGTCCCTCGGGCAGCGGGCGGGGCACCATTACGTGGGGGAACATGTTCTCGATGTTCCGCGGCGTGAAAAATCCTGACGCCGCTTGGAAGTTTATCGAGTTCGTCACGAGCTTGGATGCCAGCATCGCGCTCATGCAGTTTATGAACCGACCCACTTCGCCGCGGCTCGATTTCTACCAGAGCCCCGAGTGGCGGGCGGCCGTCCAGGAGCAGCCTTGGATGGAAACGCTGCAGCACATCGCGCTGGTCGGCGGCCCCCTCAACTTCCTCCGGGCATCGGATGTCGACTCGCACCTGGGCCCGATCCTGCACCGGGCGATCTACGTGGGCGATATGTCACCCGAAGAAACCGTGGCGACTGCGGCGCAGCACATGAACCGGCTCTTGGCTGAGGTTCGCTAGCCGGAGCGCGCGAGTTACGGAAAGAAGAAAGAAGGGCCTGCGCCGAAGCTGCGGACGCGGCCCTTCTTTCATTACGCTCCACCGACTGCGTTACATCATCTGTTCCAGACGGCGTATGCGCTCTTCGGTAGGCGGGTGCGTCGAGAACAGGTTGCGCCTGCGCATTTTGAAAGGATTCGTGAAGTACAGCGACGCACACGCTTCCGAGGCGGCCTGCACCGGTTCGGGCATGTCCGCTATCTTGCGCAAAGCCGAAGCCAGTGCGTTCGGATTGCGGCAAAGCTCGGCGCCGCTCGCATCGGCCAGATACTCCCGGTTGCGCGAAAGGGCGAGCTGCACCAATACAGCGATCACGGGCCCCAAGAGGACGAAGAGAAGGGCGACCAGGTACACCACCGGATTGCCTCCGCCGCTCCGGCCGCCCTGCCGAGACGACTGCCTGCGGCCGCCGCCGTACCACAGCAGGCGCCGGCCCAGATCGCTCAAGAGGGCGATGACCGCGACCAGGGCGACCGCCATCGTCGCAAGGCGCACGTCGTAGTTGCGGATGTGCGCCACCTCGTGGGCCAGGACGGCTTCGATTTCCTCTCTGTTTAACCGTTCCAACAGCCCGGTGGTCACCGCAACGGCCGCGTTTTGAGGCGACATGCCGGAGGCGAACGCGTTCGGGCTGGGATCGTCTATGATGTAAATTTTGGGCATCGGAAGGCGCGCCCCGATGGCGAGGCTTTCTACCGTATTCCAGAGGAAAAGGTTTTCGTCTTCCGACCGGATCTGCCGTGCACCGTTCATCGCCATCACGACCCGCGTGGCCGAGGCGGTCATGAGCAGCACGTAGGGGATGGCGATCGCCACGGCCAGTATCAACCCGATCTCGATGCTCTCGGCGATCAATATGCCGACGCCCGCTCCGACCAGCGCGAACACGAGCAGAAAGACACCGATCAGAAGCCACGTCTTCCGTTTGTTTGCCGCGATTTGTGCGTGCAGCAGCATGCCCATCGCCGCCTAGAACTTGATTTGGATGTTTTCCCGCTCCGCGTCTTTGGCCTCGAGCATCTCGGTACGCCGAAAACCGTGAACGGAAGCGACGATGTTGCTCGGAAATGACTGCACTTTCGTGTTGTATTGCATGACCGTGCGGTTGTACAGCTGACGGGCTTGGGCGATCTTGTTCTCCGTCCCCTCGAGCTGTTCCTGGAGTTTGGTGAAGCCTTCATGGGCCTTCAGGTCGGGGTAGGCTTCCTGCAGGGCGAAAAGGCTGCGCAGCGCGCCGGACAGGGCTTCGTTCGCCTCCATCTGCTGGGTGCGGTCACCGCTGCCGGCAAACAGGCGGTTGCGCGCTTCAATCACGCGTTCCAACGTTTCACGCTCATGCTTGGCATAGCCCTTCACCGTCTCGACCAAATTGGGAATCAGGTCGTAACGACGTTTCAGCTGCACGTCGATCTGGGCCCACGCCTCTTCGATCCAGTTGCGGAGCCGGACGAGACTGTTATATTGGAAGATCCAGAAGAGAACCACGATAGCGACGATGGCCAAGGCGATCCACATGATGGAGATGCCTCCCCCAAAATTTGGTATGTGCTGATTATACCACGAGTCGACGGAGCGCAGCAGCGGACGTTTGGACCTAACCGGCCTGTTCCGAGTAGGGAGGGCTTCGGACCTCGGTGTGGAATGAGGAGAGCCGACGAGGGGACCGGCCGCCGCACCCTGCGCGGACCGGCAGCCCGACGAACGGAGGATCGCCGGTGGAGAGAAATACGGCGCACACAGACAGACCGTCCCGGGGCGGCGGCGTCGACCTGACCGCGCTGCGCCGAGAGTGGGAAGTACTCGCACCCAGATGGATTTCGGAGGTTAGGGAGGGGACAAACTCGGTCCGTGAGGGGATGCTCGACGACCTGATGCTCGAGGCATGTGGCGACGTAACGGGCATGCGGGTACTCGACAGCGGCTGCGGAGAGGGACGGTTCAGCCGGATTCTCGCCGCGCGCGGCGCCGCATACGTTCTCGGAGTCGACCTTTGCGAGCCCATGGTCGCCGCGGCCAAAGAACTCGCGACCGGGCGAGACGAATACGTGGTAGGAGACGTTCAATCGCTGACCTTTCTGGCCGACGCCTCCTTTGACTTGGCGATATCCTATTTGAACCAGTGCGATCTGCCGGATTTCGCGGCGAACACGCGGGAGGTGTACCGCATACTGAAGGGCGGTAGCCGCTTCGTCGTAGCCAATCTCCATCCGATGCGTTCGGCTCCGGGTCAATGGCAGCGCGGCGGCGCCGGGGAGAAACTGCACGTCGCGGTGGACCATTACTTCGACGAAGGCCCGCGCCGGTTCACGATGATGGGCATGCCCCTGACGAACTTCCACCGGACGCTGTCGACCTACGTAAACACGTTCTTGGGCACCGGCTTTACTTTGGAACGGTTGATCGAGCCTACGGTCCGGCCCGAGGTCTTGAGCCGGTATCCCGACCTGGACGATGAGCTGCGCGTGCCCAACTTCATTATCTACGTACTGCGCAAGGAGGGCCGCCGGGGTGTGCCGGTCCGTAGTTGAAGAGGGTGGGCGCCCTTGAAGATCGGTTATTGCTTTATGAAAGATTGGCTCGTCACCCGTCCCGGGCTTGTGCGCCTTGTGGACGAGCTCGGGTACGACGGCATCGAGATTTGGTCCCAGGCTTTTGACGCGGTGGGCCTGGACGGGGTCAGGCGCATTGTTTCCGGTCTGCGCTGCGAGGTGGCGTCGATCAACCCCTATTTTGACTTCACCTCCTCGCGGGAAAGCTTTGAACGGAGCCTTGAGATCGCCTACACGTATGTGGGTTACGCCGAGGCCCTCGGCTGTACCCGCATCAGGGTTTGGGCGAGCGCGCGGGGAGCCTTTGCAAGCGGCGACGAGGCGGAACCCGAGCACTGGGAGGCGGCCGTCCGGGGCATCCAGGCCGTCTGCGACATGGCCGCGCCCGCCGGCATTGCGTGTGTGCTCGAAGTGCATTACGGCGACGGCCAGCTCTTTGACACCTCCGAGAACGCGCTGCGCATGCTGCGGCGCGTCGCCCGACCGAACTGTACGCTGAACCTGCAGCCGCCGCTGCGAGGCGAAGACCCTTTGGAAAGCGCCACGCGCCTCGGACCGTACGTCACGCACCTGCACGCCCACAACTGGAAGGGTGGCTGGGGAAACTTTACTTTCCTGGGCGAGGGGGACGTGGACTTTGAAGCGTTCCTGCGCATCCTGCGTTCCTACGGTTTCGACGGCTACATTTCGCTCGAACACACGAGCCGCGACCCGGAAGGCATCGCGCGCCACGAGATTGCCTACCTGCGCTCTCTCATCGCCAAGTTGGAAGCGGGATGACACGAGGGCGGGTTGTGGATAAATTCTTGACAACATTTAACGGGCGAAGGTACAATGATGAAGGGTTTCGCGCCTGTCGCCCGGGCGCGCCTTCCTCTTTATACATATGAGATGTGCTCTGGGCGCATCACCGCATAAGGAGTGGACATGCAGAGTGGCTAAGCAGAAGTTTGAGCGCACAAAGCCGCACGTCAACGTAGGCACGATCGGTCACGTCGACCACGGCAAGACGACGACGACGGCTGCGATCACGGCGTACTTGGCGCACAAGGGGTTCGCCCA
>JAAYLA010000086.1 GCA_012522135.1 Bacillota bacterium
CGGCGCTTCGCCCGAGGCGATCCTGGAGCATGTGAAAGAGCTGCGGGCGAAGCAAAAGATTTATTTCACCGTCGATACCTTAGAGTACTTGGCCAAGAACGGCCGGATAGGCAAGGCTCAGGCCTTTCTGGGCGGCGTGTTGAATATCAAGCCGGTCCTGACGATTACGGACGACGGGTACGTCGGCCCCTTTGCTAAGGTACGGGGTAAGAAAAAGGCCCTTGACACGATCATTGAGGCCGTTGTAGAGCATACAAAAGGCCAACCGTTTAAGGGCTGCATCGTCCACGCTATGGTAGAGGAAGACGCACTGGCGCTGCGGGACCGCCTTCTCGAGCGCCTGCCCGGCAGCGAGATCATGGTGGACATATTGGGGCCCACGATCGGCACGCACGTCGGCCACGGCGCGATGGGCGTGATCGCTTTTGCTCCCTGAGACCCCTCCGTGGACCCGGCCCGTCACGGAGTTGCCTCGCGTAGGACCTGCGAGGGCTCGTACGTTGGCCCGCCTCGGCATCAGTACGGTGGGAGATGTGCTAATGCATCTCCCACGTTCATATCATCGGTTCGTGCGGGTGGGTAGCCTGGAAGAAGTACGGGACCTGCCGGACGGCCACGGCGTCATCGTGAAGGGGCGGATCGCGTCTTCCCGTGTTCAAAGAATCCGGCAAAGCCGGAACATGGCGCTCGAAACGTCTGTGTTGCGGGATGCGAGCGGAGACCTACAGCTGCGTTGGTTCATTCCGTTCCGTGGCCCGTTGCCCAAGCCCCGCTTTCCGACGGGCCGGACCGTGGCCTTGCGCGGTTTCGTAAGCTCGTACGGCTCTGTTCGCTTCTTGCGGGACGCTGAGATCTGTTCGCACGATGCCGGCGAGCTCATCGTGCCGGTGTATCCGTTAACCCGGGGCCTTTCCCAGCGCATGATGCACTCGATCGTCCAAGCGGCCCTAGCCTGTACACGGGAAGAGGCGCCTTTGCCCGGTGCCTTGGACGTTTCCGCTTTGCACGACGTGACCGACGCTCAGGTTGTGGCCGCCCTCCGTTTGCTGCACATGCCGCCTACGCTCGACGACGTGGACAACGCCCGGCGCGTCCTTGCCTTGCGTGAGCTGGTCGCGCTGGCACGCCGCAACCGCATCGTGGCGCAAGGTCCCAAGGTAGTGAAACCTTTGTCGGTCGAGGACGGCAATCTGACCAAAGCGTTCCTTGCACGTCTGCCCTTCCGGCCGACCGGTGCTCAAACAAGGGCAATGCGGGAAATCGCGCTCGACATGGCCGGTCCTCGCGGTATGCGCCGAGTGTTGAGCGGCGACGTCGGTTCCGGCAAGAGCTTGATTATCGCGTATACCCTGCTCCGGGCCGTGGAAGCCGGGGGTCAGGGTGTCTTGGTAGTGCCGACGCGCATCCTGGCGCGCCAGCACGTGCAGACCCTCCAAAGGTTCGTTTCCGGCCTTGACTTAAAGATCGCGCAGCTTACGGCGGATCTGGCCGGTCCGGAGCGGTCCGAGGTCCTCGCGGCGATAGCAGAAGGCTCGGTGTCCGTCGTCGTCGCAACCCACCTGGCTCTCGAGCCCGAAGTGCAGTTTCGCGATCTTCAAGTGGGCGTTATCGATGAACAGCACCGCTTCGGCGTCGCACAGCGTCTGGCCTTGGAGCGGAAAGGGCCCGTTCACGTGCTGTGGGTGAGCGCGACGCCCATCCCGAAGACCATGGCCCAAATCATCTACGGCGCCGTGCCCGTCTCGTACCTCGATGAATGTCCTCCAGGGAGACAACGGGTGGAGACACGCTGGCTTCCGTATGCGAAGCGAAACGACGTGTACGCCTTTGTGGACCGCGCAGTGCGGGCGGGCGGCCGAGCCTATGTAGTATGTCCTGCAATCGAGGAAGTGCCGGAGATCGGAATGCCCGGTGCCAGGCAAGTGTACGACGAGCTGCGGCGGCGGGGCGTCGGAGGCAGGCCCGTCGCTTTGGTTCACGGCGGCATGACGGCGTCGGAACAGGACGCGGCACTGGAACGTTTTGTATCGGGGCGGGCCGGTACGCTCGTGGCGACTTCCGTCGTGGAGGTGGGGGTAGACGTGCCGGAGGCGACGGTGATGGTGGTGGAAGGCGCAGACCGGTTCGGCCTCGCACAGCTGCACCAGCTCCGCGGGCGGGTCGGAAGGGGCGACCGGCAGTCTTACACTTTCCTGTTGAGCGACGGACCGACGCCCGAGGCCCGTGCTCGTCTGCACGCCCTGCGCGAGCTGGACGACGGATTTCAGTTGGCCGAGGCCGACTTGACTTTACGCGGCCCGGGCGAGTTTGCCGGGCTGCGTCAATCCGGGACGACGGACTTGCGCTTCGTTGACTTCGGGCGCGACATCGACCTGCTCCGACGGGTAGCGGCCGCCTTCGGCGAAGAGGATGAGGGCGCTCGCGATCTTGGGATCGGGAAGACTGAACGGCGGGGGTGAAGCCATGCGTGTGATCGCCGGGAGCGCGGGAGTGCTGCGGCTGCAGACGGTGAAAGGCACGGGTACCCGTCCGACGGCGGACCGGGTCAAGGAGTCGCTCTTTTCGATACTCGGCCCGCAGATCGCCGGGGCGCGAGTGCTCGATCTCTTCGCCGGATCGGGGAGCTTGGGTATCGAGGCCCTCAGTCGGGGCGCCCAGCACGCCGTATTCGTAGACCGGATGCCGGCTTGCATTGAGGTGATCCGAGCGAATCTTAACCACACGGGACTGGCTTCTCGTGGCGACGTCGTGCGGGCGGATGCGCTGTCGTACCTCGAGCGGCTCGCCAGGGAGGGCCGGCAGTTCGACGTGATCTTTGCCGACCCTCCCTATGGCCGCAGGCTGGCTGCAGAAACGCTGGCGCGCCTGGCACGGACGGATCTTCTGACACCATCCGGGCGCCTCGTGATCGAGCACTCCTGCAAAGAGGAGATGCAGGATGAAGCGAAGAATCTCACACTCGTGCGCCGGAGCGAGTACGGCGACACGTGCGTCAGCTTTTACGGAACGCCGAAACCCGCATCGTGATGCGGAAATTTTGCTATTGTGAGGGGCGATCCCGGTGGCTACTGGGATAACTCGTGTCGGGGTATATCCCGGCAGTTTCGATCCGGTCACATACGGTCATCTGGACATTGTCGAGCGGGCCGCCAAGTTGTTTGACTGGCTTTACGTGGCCGTCTTGCGCAATCCGCGGAAAAAACCGTGTTTTTCCACAGAAGAACGAGTCGAAATGCTGCGCATGGCCACGGCGGACTATCCGAATGTCGTGTGCGAGTCGTTCGACGGCTTGGCTGCCGAGTATGCCCGGAGTCGGGGTGCTCAGGCCATCGTGCGCGGGTTGCGAGCGGTTTCCGACTTCGAGGCTGAGTTCAAGATGGCCGCGATGAACCGGCATCTCGAACCGGACATCGAGACTGTATTCCTCGTTCCTGCCGGGCAGTATACGTTTGTCAGTTCGAGCGTGATCAGGGAGGTTGCAGCCTTCGGGGGCGACGTGCGAGCCCTCGTTCCCGACTTCGTTCACGAGCGGCTCATGGAGCGACTCAGCATGCAAAAAGGGGAGCGACCGGAGTGAATCGGATGAACCTGATGATCCTGTTGGATCGATTGGACCAGATGATTGAGTCTGCCACCGAGATCCCCCTGACCGGCAAGTGTCTCATCGACGCGGAAGAGGCCCTGGATCTGCTCGACCGGATCCGGAACGCCATCCCCGAAGAAGTGAAGCGGGCGGAATGGTTGAATGCAGAGAAGGACCGTGTTATCCGCGAGGGACAGGCCGAGGCGGAGCGCATGCTGGCCCAGGCGCAGGAGTACATCAACAAGATGGTGAGCGAAAGCGAGATCACGCGCCGGGCAAAGGAACAACGTGACCGGATCATCGCCGAAGCCGAAGAACAGGCCCGAGCCATCGAGCAGGAAGCCCGTGCTTACGCTCAGTCCGTCCTGGCGAATCTGCAAGAGGCCTTGGAGCGCACCCTCGAAGTTGTCCGCCGCGGCCGCGAGGAGCTGTCTGCTTGACCTACACCCGAAAGCCGGCGATGCGGATGCGGCGGAGGGCGGCCAGGGCAAGTGCCGCACCCACCATAAAGGCGAGCAGGCCTAAGGCGCTCGCACCTCCGACGCTGAGCCGGATCCAGTACGGCAAGGAATACGTTGCCGCCGCCCCAGGTGCCGTAGCGGTCATCGCGATGCGGGGAAAGACGAACCAAGTGAACCCAGCGGCTAAGATTCCGTGAACGAGCCGTGCGAGGACGTACGGGGTCAGGCGGATATCCGTGCCGTGTACCATGGCCGCGACCTGGGCGTGCACGGAAAGGCCGCTCCAGCCGATGACGAAGCCCGCGATCGTCAGGCGCTGCAGGAGATCCGCGTCGGAACCGGCGGCCGTCTGGGCCCCGAGTGTGATTTCCATCAGCCCATTTAGCGTTGCCAGCCCCAGGTCGGGATCGAATCCGAAGGTCGACAGGGCGCCGCCGATTAGCGTTGCGAGGCCCGTCGCCGCGCCCGACACGGACAAGATGCGCAGGAATACGGAGAACATCATGATCGTTCCCCCGATGAACAGCATGGACCCCATCGCATCGCGCACGGCGTCGCTGAATAGTGCTCCGATCGGCCGTCCGTCCCTGCGCCGCTCGGCGACCATGGCCTGCAGCGCCCGCCGCAGATAACCCCGGCCGGCATCCGGCCTCGCCGCCGATGCTCCCATCGTTCCCTTGGCATGGTAGCGCAGGAGGAAACCGACGATGAGGGCGGCGAGGTAGTGCGAAACCGCGATGGTCGCTCCCAATGAGGCGGAGCCGAACATGCCGAAGGCGACGGCGCCAATCATGAAGAGGGGATCCGCGGTGTTGGCAAACGCCAGGAGCCGCTCACCTTCCTCGCGAGTGCATATTCCGTTTCGCCGCATGCGGCCGGTCAGTTTGGCACCCAAGGGGTAGCCGGAGGCCAGACCCATGGCAAGTGTGAAAGCAGCCTCGCCGGGAATTCTGAAGACAGGGCGCATGAGCGGCTCGAGGAGCACACCGACCGCTCGGATTACGCCGAGACCCATAAGTATCTCGGAAAGGACGAAAAAAGGCAACAGCGCGGGCAGCACGATGTCGAACCAAAGGCGCAATCCGTCGATGGAGGCTCCGAAGGCGTGATCGGGATAAGCGATGACGACGCACGTGATGAGGCTACCGAACGCACCCATAGATGCGGACGGCAGGTGGCGCAAGCGGTTCGATCGCTTCAAGCAGACGACCTCCTATGCGTGGGCCGAGCGCGCCACGCGACTCAACGACCCGTTCCAAGTATATGGGAACCGTGACGCGGTATGATCGGAGACTGCACCGCGGTTGCCAATGACGTATCCTTGACAGCCTAAAAGGGCCGTCTGTATAATTGGTGAGGTGAATAACGTGCGAGTCAACGTGGGTCCCATCCGTCGGCAACGGGGTGCCAGCCTCCCCATTCAAGAGCGGGTCGACAGCCCCGAACGTTTTCTGGACGAGGTCGAGTTTGCGCCGGGCGCGACGATCGATGTCCGGGGGCAGGTAACCAACACGGGGAAAGGCTTCTTGGCTGAAGGTACCATAAGAACGGAACTACAGTTCCAATGCGCACGTTGTCTTAAGCCGGTCCGCTGGCCCCTGGCGGTTAGTTTTTGCGAGCGTTTCCGTGCCGAAGACGACGGTCATAAGCCGGTCTCGCCCTTCGCCGCCGCTGAAGACGACGAGGAAGAGGCCGACGAAGTTCATTCTTTCAGCGGTGATGAGCTCGACTTGGCACCAGCCGTTCGCGAGCAAATTTTGGTGGCGGTGCCGATGAAGGCGGTTTGCACGGACGACTGTAGGGGCATATGCCCGACTTGCGGTGCGGACCTGAGTGACGGTCCATGCAGCTGCAGCGAGCCGGCGGTCGACATTCGGCTCGCTCCTCTCGCGGAGTGGCTCAGAGCGCAAGAAGAGCATAACGGCGGAGCGTCGTAGGCGCTTGATCAGTGTGTAGGAGGAGAAAACGATGGCAGTTCCCAAGAGGCGAAATTCGAAGGCCAGAGCGCGCAAGGGACGTACCCACTGGAAGACGGCGGCACCGACTCTAGTCCGGTGCGGGCAGTGCAATGCGTTGAAGCCGGCGCATTACGTCTGCCCCGAGTGCGGTTACTACGCCAGGCGTCCGGCTGTGGCCGTGGCGGAAGAGAACTGAGAGGGTTCGTCATTGCAGGCGTCGGTTGCCGCAGACTGCGGCAGCCGACGTTTTTTTATTTTGGGGACGTCCGCGCAAATCGATCCTTGCATCGACGGCACCATGGCGTATAATTAGGATCAGGTGCTAGGAGCTCATCATAGGTGAACTGAGGGTGGCAGTCTGATGGCAAGGCGACTCTCGAAGGAGTTGCGACAAAAGGAGCTGCTGCGCGAGCTAGAAATGGACCCGCTGCAAACCGACGAAGCCTTGGCCCAACGATTCGGGGTAAGCGTACAGACCATTCGGCTGGACCGGCTGGAACTCGGGTTGCCGGAGATGCGCGAGCGGGCGCGTGATCTGGCGGAGCAAGCGCAGCAAATCCGTTCCATGCTCATCAGCGACCTCATCGGCGAACTGGAACACCTCGAACTCGGCAAGTCCGCCCGGTCGGCTCTGACTACGGAGCCGTCCATGGGTTTTGCCAGGAACACCATCGTTCGCGGCCACTACATCTTCGCACAGGCAAATTCGTTGGCCGTAGCGGTGGTCGATGCCGAGACCGCATTGACGGCAAGCGCCCGGCTACGTTTTGTGCGCTCGGTGCGGGTAGGAGAACGGATCGTCGCCGAAGCCAATGTCGTCAGCCAGAAGGGCAACAAACATCTCGTGCGCGTCGTAAGCCGCGTGCGGGGCGAGACCGTCTTTACGGGTACGTTTATCATCGTGGCTCGAGCTGAATCGGATCCGACGGGGAGAGAACGAGCTTGAAAATAGCACTGGACGCCATGGGGGGCGACCACGCTCCGGAAGAGATCGTCCGCGGTGCGCTGGAATTTCTGGAAGAGCCTGAACACCGAGACGTTGAAGTGATTCTGGTCGGCAGCGAGAAAGATGTGGCACCCCTTGCATCCGCTTCAAGACATTGGGGTACGCGGCTGCAGCTCGTCCACGCGCCGGAGCGGATCGGCATGGATCTAGCCCCGACGGAGGCCGTGCGCCGTTTCAAAGAAGCATCCATCGTAGTCGCGGCGGGCCTCGTCGGTTCCGGTCAGGCCGATGCCTTGGTGAGCGCCGGTAATACGGGTGTCACCATGGTCGCAGCGCTGCGCGCCTTCGGCCGCATTCGGGGAGTAGAACGTCCCGCGGTGGCGACGGTCGTGCCGACGTTGCAGGGCCCGGCGGTCCTCTGCGACG
>JAAYLA010000087.1 GCA_012522135.1 Bacillota bacterium
GACACGCCGGAACCCGTGTCGAGCACGATGATGTCCGCAAACCGCTCCAGTGCGCGAAACTGGTCAACCAGTTCCCCGAACAACTCGTCAGAAAGGCGCGTCAGCTGCACAAGCCCCGAGCCTCCGGGGAGAACAAGTAGGCCATGGGGTCCTTCGACGAGCACTTCCACCATGTGCTTCTTGCCGGTCACCACGTCGCCGAGATTAAACGGCGGAGCGAGTTTCAAGAGCACATCCACGTTGGCTGTGCCCAAGTCGCCGTCGATTATACAGGTACGCTTGCCCATCGCTTCGAGCGCGACCGCGATATTGACGGCGAGCGTCGTCTTCCCCACGCCACCTTTTCCGCTCGTCACGGCGATGATCGGCACCTCGCCCTTGCTTTCTTCGCTTTCCTCCGCAGCCGTTGCCTGCGGCCCCGCCGGCTCCGGCAACTCGGCAAGCGCTCGGATCTCGAGGTATCGCTCTCGGCCTCCCCGGCGGTCCGTCACGACCCCTCTCGCTTCCAGCCCTCCCTTTACGCTCCGCAGTTGCAGTTTTGTCCCCACCGGAATCAGAACAAGCCGCCCCGAAACGAGCGGCATGGCAATACGGATCACATCGTCGGAGACGAAAACTACGGTGCTGGAATAAGGACCTTTGTATAATGGTGACTCCGTCGTCAATTCCACGCCGTCTCCCGCTTCCAAGCGGGCAACGAGCTCTTCCCACGCCATCGTTCCGCCTCCCCACGTTCGGGGTGTCACAGTAAGACGCGCGGCCGTCATTCGTGACCGCGCAGGACGTTCAAAATGCGTTCCACGTCCTCCTCGGTGTAGAACTCAATTTCGATTCGTCCCTTGCTTCCCTTGTGAACGACATTTACCTTCGTTCCAAGCACCCGGCGGAGTTCGTCTTCAATGGCCGCCCAATGCACGTCTAAGTCGGGTTTCCTTTCCTCCCGGGGCACCGGGCGCTTCGCCTGCTGTTGCAAACGCCTCACGAGTTGCTCCGTCTGCCGTACCGACAGGCCTTCATCGACGATGCGGCGCACCACGGCGTCACGGTGCGCGTCCGAAGTAATACTCAGCAGCACTTTCGCGTGGCCTGCCGAGATCTCCCCCTTCTCCAACGCCTCCCGCGACCGTCCACGCAGGCCCAACAGGCGCAGACGGTTCGCTACGGTAGACCTTTCCTTGCCGACCCGTCGCGCTACCTCTTCTTGCGTGAGACCAAACTCGTCGAGCAGCCGTCTGTAGGCCTCGGCTTCCTCGATCGGATTCAAGTCTTCCCGCTGCAAGTTCTCAACCAGCGCAAGCTCCATGGCGTCCCGGTCGGACAAATCGCGAATGAGCACCGGCACCGTCGTGACACCCGCGATCTGACAAGCACGCCAGCGCCTCTCGCCGACTACGATTTCGTAGGATCCGCCCACCGGGCGCACGATCAAAGGCTCCAGGACGCCGTGCTCCCGGATTGAATCGGCAAGTTCCTGCAACGCGTCTTCGTCGAAGTTCCTCCGCGGCTGGTTCGGGTTCGGACAGATCGTGTTAATGGGCAGTTCTTGAACGCGTCCGTCCCCCTCTTCAACCTGCGGAATAAGGGCCTTCAAGCCGCGTCCTAAAGCCTTGCGACTCATCCGGACATGACCTCCTTCGCCAGCGCTTCGTAGGCCTGGGCGCCTTTCGATCGCGGATCATACAGAAGAATCGGTTGCCCGAAGCTGGGTGCCTCGCTCAGGCGGACGTTGCGCGGTATCACCGAATCGTAAACCCGAACCGTCCCGTTGAAGAACGACCTAACATCCTCGATGACTGCTTGGGACAAGTTGGTGCGGGCATCGTACATCGTCATGACCACACCTTGGATCTCGAGTTCCGGATTCAAGTGGGCTTGTACCATTCGTATTGTATTGATTAGCTGGCTCAGTCCCTCCAATGCGTAGTACTCACATTGGATGGGTACCAGCACCGCGTCGGCCGCGGCCAAGCCGTTAATGGTCAGCAGGCCCAAGGAAGGCGGGGAATCGATCAAAATCCAATCGTACCCGTCGCGCACCGAACGCAGCGCGTTGCGCAGCCGGATCTCCCGCGACATTACCGCGACCAGTTCGATCTCGGCCCCGGCCAAATTGATCGTCGCAGGCGCGACAAAAAGGCCCTCCACTGCCGTCGGCCGGATTACCTCGTCGATGGTGGCCTGGTCGATGATTACCTCGTACATGCACTTCTCGATCTCGGACTTTTCCACTCCCACACCGCTCGAAGCGTTTCCCTGGGGATCGATATCGACCAAGAGCACCCGTTGGCCCGCGTCCGCCATATACGCCGCCAAGTTGACGGCCGTCGTGCTCTTACCGACACCGCCTTTTTGATTCACTATCGCGAGGACGCGTCCCATCCTCAATCAGCTCCCCTTCCTGTCCGGATGCGCACGCGCACCTCTAAGTACTCATCGGTAACCTCTTCCGACCAGTCGACACCTACTCCTGCCTTCTCGAGCTGCTGAACCAACGTCTTCACGCTGTTTACAAAAAGTCGGGCATCCTTGTACACACCGCGGATCGTTTGCCGGCGGATTGACTTCTCCTTTGCCTGCAGCTGTCGCGCGACCCACTCTTCGGTCTGGCGCACGGTCAGCCCATACCGCACGACGTGGCGGGCCGCCTCGAGCTGCTCGTCGCCGTCTGTAAACGCCAGCAGCGCCCGAGCGTGCCGTTCGCTCAAACCAGCCTCCTCCACAACCTGCCGCACCCTCGGGTCCAGTTTCAATAGGCGCAGCTTGTTGGCGATCGTCGACTGGCTCTTTCCCAGCGCTTTGGCGAGCTCTTGCTGCGGGATGTGAAAATCTTCGACCAGCCGCCGCAGGGCCTCCACTTCCTCAAAGAGAGCCAAATCCTCCCGCTGCACGTTTTCGATCAGCGCAATGATGGCGGCCTCCTCGTCGTCGGCCGCGCGAACGATGGCGTCGATGTGGGATATGCCGAGCCGTTGACACGCCTTCAGCCGTCTTTCGCCGACGAGAAGTTCGTAGCCGTCCTCTACAGCCCTAACAATGATCGGTTGCACAAGCCCGCGCTCGGCAATCGACCGGGCCAGTTCCTCGATACCCTCGCTGTCGAAACTGCGCCGCGGTTGGAACGGGTTCGGACGCACGCTCTCGATCGGAATCGAAAGGATCTGCCCGGCACCGCGTGCGTCGGCCTCCGCCTGCGTAGCGGACCGCTTTGTCCCTCGCTCCCTAGCGCGCAAGAGTTCGCCCAAACGCATGGACAACCCCCCTATGTTCGGTTCAACATTCGTGTCGCTGCGATCCTTTCCCTCCCCGACCCCGCTCAGCCCAGAGGGCGCCGGGCGGGTTCTCCGGCCTTCCTCGGATATTTCGCGGGGGTCATGGAATGTTTAGGATACCAAACAATTGTTCGCTCTCCGTAGCCGAAGGGCAAAGCCAGTCCAGCAAGCTGGGCGTCTCCTCCCCCCAAGACCTCTACCGCGCGACGCGCCCCTTCCACTTCCTCCCGCACATCGGGCCCTTTCAGCGCGACCATCGTGCCACCCACCTTGACAAGCGGCAAAAGGTATTCCGCCAGTACCCGCAGCTCCGCCACGGCCCGTGCCACCGCGACGTCGTACTGTTCCCTGTGTTCGGGCCGCCGTCCCAAATCCTCCGCCCGCGCGTGGATGATCGAGACGTCGGACAATTTCAGTTCATCGACTACCGCTTCGAGGAAACGGAGCCTTTTGGCCAGTGAGTCGACGAGCGCCACCTCCAAGTCGGGACGCAACACTTTCAGCACCAGGCCCGGAAAGCCCGCGCCGGTTCCTACGTCGACCAGCCGGGCTCCAGCGGGCAGAAGGTCGTAAAGGAGGACAGTGGCCGAGTCGATAAAGTGCTTGATCGCCATCTCCCGGGGCTCGACGATGCGGGTTAGGTTCACTTGCCGATTCCATTCAAGAAGCAGCCCAGCATACGTGGCACATCGTTCAATCTGCTCGTCTCCCACATGCAGCCCGACCCCCGCGGCGCCCTGCGACAAGGCCTCTTTAAACTCCGTCATCTTCTCTCCCTCTCTCCCTGCCTGCACGACGAGTGGTCGCCGCGTCCGTGCGATGAAAAAAACCCCAGCTTACGCCGGGGTCCCGTCGCTTATGCCAAAGAGGCTTCATCCCTTCGGTGCAATGACCACTCGCCGGTACGGTTCTTCTCCTTCGCTGTACGTCGTCACCGCCTCGTGATCCTTCAAGGCCATGTGGATGACCCGCCGCTCGAGGGCGTTCATCGGTTCGAGGACTGTTTTGCGGCCCTCCTCCACGGCCTTACGAGCCATCCGTTCCGCCAAGTGCGTCAGCGTAGCTTGCCGGCGCACCCGGTATCCTTCAACATCAAGCACCAGGCGCAGCCGGCCCGTGCAGTTGCGGTTGGCCACCACGTTGGCCAAGTACTGAATCGCATCGAGGGTCTGGCCGTGCCGTCCGATGAGCAGCCCCACTCTCTCGCCGCTCATATCGACATAGACGATGTCGTCCTCCGCCTCGCGGGTTTCGATGTCCACGTCGATGCCCAAACGCGTGGCCACACCCCGGACGAACTCGCACGCCTTGTCGAGCGCTTCGGTTCGGGTCAGTCGCTTCTCCTCCGGGACGGGCTCCGCCGCCGGCACGTCACCGGCGGCCGTTGGCGCATCTTCCCCCTCGGCGGAGTCGGCTGTGGCGCCCACCGCGACGGCCGGCTCGGATTTCAACGTAACCCGCACCCGGGCCAGGCGTGCGCCGAAAATGCCCAAAAGCCCTTTGCTCCCTTCGTCCAACACCTCGATTTCCACGGCGCTGCGGTCGGCGCCCAGTTCTTCCAGCGCTTCACTGACCGCTTCTTCAACCGTACGCGCCGTACGCTCAACACTCCTCATCGCCATGGCCTCCCTACCGGCGTAAGTCTGAAGCCTTGCCGGCCGTGTCGGTATTACATTCCCGACGCGCACCGGATAGCCCTGCCTACGCCTCCTTTGCCGGCTCGGACCGTATCTTGAACAAATACTGCTGTAACGCGCTGATTAGGTTGGTAAACGAGATATAGAGCGCCACGCCCGCAGGCACGATCGTCCCGATGTAAAGGGTCAGGAGCGACATCGGCGCCATCATCCTGCGCTGCATGGGATCCCCTGGCACAGAAAACGTCATGAGCAACGACGTAAGACCGGCCGCGATTCCCATGATGAAGCTCTTCTCGAGCATATTGATACCCAGGAACGTCACGGCGATTCCTGCAGCCTGTAGTTCGGGGCTGTTGGCGTACCGTTCTGCGAACTGGACCAGGACGACGTACAGACTGACCATGACGGGAAGCTGGATCAGCGTGGGCAAGCAGCCGCCGAGAGGGTTCATATTATGTTGCTGGTACAAGGCGACCATGCGCCGTTGCAACTCTTCCGGATTGTCCTTGTACTTTTCCTGCAGCTCCTTCAGCTTCGGCTGGATCTCGCGCATCTTCGCCGCGGATTTCATCGATTTGACCTGCAGCGGGAAGAGAAGCAAGCGAACGATGAGCGTCAAGATGAGGATCGCGATACCGAAACTTCCTGTCCAGGTTGCCAGGGCGTCGAGAACAGGCGTGAGTGGTCCGGCAAGAAAGCCCAATTGGCCAAGCCTCCCATCAGCTATGGAACGGGATCGTATCCGCCCGGATTCCAGGGGTGGCAGCGCGCCACACGCCGGACGGCCAGCCATCCACCTCGGACAACGCCGTACCGCTCCAACGCTTCAAGGGCGTAGGCGGAACAGGTGGGGGTAAACCGGCAGCGCGGCGGGAAAAGGGGGCTGATGAAGCGCTGGTAGAAACGGATCAGCAGGATCAGAAGGCGCCTCAGAGCCTACGCACCACCCTCACGAACGTCGCTCGCCCGAGCCAGGAGGCCGGCGCGCCGAAATAGTGCGACGACCCCCTTGCTCAGTTCGGCGAAGGGCAGATCCCTGGCCCGCACTCGAGCCGCGACGACCACGTCGTAGCCGGGCAGAAGATAAAGCCCCTGCACGATGGCTTGCAAGCGACGGCGGACCAGGTTGCGCCGCACAGCCGTCCCAATTCTCTTGCTCACCGAGAAGCCGACCCGGGTATACGGAAGGTCGTTGGGGAGAACATGCAAAACGGCGACATGACTCTTATAGACCCGTCCTTGGCTGTAGCACGCGTCGAACTCTTCGCTGCGCTTCAGCCTCATCAGCTTGCGTGCCACCTGGAGCCTCCCTAGATGCCCTCCAAAAAAACCCTGACGCGCCGGAGAGATCCCGACCCGGCGTGCAGCGGGTCGGTACAAACCGGAGCGGCGCGCAATGTACGGGACCGGATGCGGCGTTATAACAACCAAAAATGAGTGCTCACGCGCTAGGCAGTGAGGCGCTTGCGCCCTTTGGCGCGACGACGCCGAAGCACGTTGCGACCTCCGGGAGTCGCCATGCGCGCCCTGAAGCCGTGGACACGCTTACGCTTCAGCTTTTTCGGCTGATAAGTCCGTTTCACGACACGTAGCACCTCCTACCAGCGCAGTATCATTAAGATTATATAGGCGGCCTCAGACGGTGTCAAACGCCTCACAAACCCCGCCGGTGCGGCGGACGGCCCGCGCCGCGATCCGGGCAAAAGCCCAGTTATCCACAGTTTGTGAATAAACCTGTGTAAAGCCTGTGTCCGACTGAGGACAACTCCGTCGAAAAAATTTCTCCTGTAGATTGCCTGTGGATAACCCCGCGTCTGCCGCGCGTCTGTTGTAATTACCATCGCGAAGGCGTTTTATGCGAAAGGAAGGAAACAAAACCGCAGCTAGACGGCCGTGGAAAAGCAAAAATCCACGCGTTTGTGGATGAAAGACGCCGCTTCCCATCGCATCGAGGTTCGGACGCGAAAGAGGGATGTGGATAACTTGTGGAATCTGTTGATACACAGCCCTGTTCACAACCGAAAGCGGGGGCAGGAGATGCCCTTCTCCTGTTGAATATTTAGGACCACAACGCTCGTCGCGACATCCTCCAGCCGACGAGCGCCGTTTTGTCTCAGCGGCCCATTCTATACTTATGTCGCAAGACTCACTGGGAAGACTCTTTCGTCTCTCTTTCAATGGGGAAAGCTTAGAGTTTGGGAGGGGGCGGCCAAAGTTGGCCGAGAGCATCGCCGTGCGTCAGAATCTCGCTGAACTGTGGAACCGGGTCGTCAGCCAGGTGGCACAAGAGTCAAGCAATCCTAATCTTGGTATTTTTCTTTCCGGTTCTCGTCCCATCTCCCTGTACGAAGGTACTCTGTTCGTCGAGTTCCCCAACAAGTTCTTCCGCGACTGGATCGAGACCCGGCACATCGGTGAGCTGCAGAACGCATTGCTGCAGGTCACCGGCGAGAGCCTCAACTTGCGTCTCGTCACCCGGGACGAGATGCAAGGCGACTCTTTACCCCAAAGCCCAAAGGGTGCTCCGGCCGCTTCGCCGCGCTCGCGCCCTGTTCAGGCGCAAAAGGCGTCGAGTTCTCCCGTCGCGCCCCGTTTCTTGCGTTCACCGGAAAGGGAGCCCGCGAGCCACGTAAGCTCCTTCGCTCAAGCCGAGCCCGTGGCGTCCCAATCGCTCAACCCTAAGTACACCTTCGACACGTTCGTCGTAGGATCGGGAAACCGGTTTGCCCACGCGGCTTCCTTAGCTACCGCGTCGGAGCCGGCCGGAGTATACAACCCGCTGTTTCTCTACGGAGGAGTCGGCCTAGGCAAGACCCATTTGATGCAGGCTATCGGCCACTACGTGCTCAAACATCACAAGCACATGCACGTTGTCTACGTCTCGTCGGAACGGTTTACGAACGACCTGATCAACTCGTTGCAGGAAAAAAAGATGGTCGAGTTCCGGCAGCGCTACCGCAACGTCGACGTGCTGCTCATCGACGACATTCAGTTTATCGCCGGCAAGGAAAGCACCCAGGAGGAGTTTTTCCACACGTTCAACGCGCTCTACCAAGCGAATAAGCAAATCGTCATCTCGTCCGACCGGCCGCCTAAGGAGATTCCGACCCTGGAAGACCGGCTGCGGTCGCGTTTCGAGTGCGGCCTGATTGCCGATATCCAGGCGCCTGATCTGGAGACACGCGTCGCCATCCTCCGGCAGAAGGCCCTCGCCGAGCAAATTGAGGTACCCGACGACGTGCTCGACCTGATCGCGACGAACATCCAGTCCAACATCCGCGAATTGGAAGGCGCCCTCAACCGGGTCATCGCCTTCGCGTCGCTCCATCAGGAACCGATTTCGCTCACACTGGCCACGGAAGCCCTGAAGGAGATCATCGCCACGCCGAAGGCCCGGCCGATCACCATCGCCTCAATCCAGGAAGAGGTGGCGGCCCACTTCGGCATCAAGACCGCAGATCTCAAAGGAAAACGCCGCAGCCGTGCCGTCGTCTACCCGCGGCAAATCGCCATGTACCTGGCTCGCGAACTGACGGACGCGTCGTTGCCGCGCATCGGCGAGGAATTCGGCGGCCGTGACCACACCACGGTCATGCACGCATGCGACAAGATCAGAAAAGAGATGGACGAAGACCCGAACTTGGC
>JAAYLA010000088.1 GCA_012522135.1 Bacillota bacterium
CACATGTTCAACCGTGAGACCTTTGGCTTGATGAAGGACGACGCGATTTTCATCAATACGGCGCGCGGCTCCTTGGTGAACGAGGACGATCTCATCGCGGAGCTCGAGAAAGGACGTTTCTGGGCTTGCCTCGACGTGACCGACCCGGAACCGCCCGCGGCCGACAGCCCGCTGCGGTCGCTGCCCAACGTGACCTTGACGCCCCACATCGCGGGCTCGGTGAACAACGGACACAGGCGCATCGGGCGGTACGTGACGGAAGAGATCGAGCGGTTCGTTGCGGGAGAGCCCGCCGTCAATCCGGTTTTGCGTGAACAGCTGGCCACGTTGGCTTAGGCTCGGCTGTAAGGAAGAAGTATGCGGAGGAAAACCGGGAAAGGAGATGTGTCGAGGATGAAGGTGCAGCGGACTGGGATTGCCTTGTTGTTGGTTTTCGCCGTAGGTACCGTTGCATGGGCCCAGGCGCCGGTCACCCTCACGCTGCTCACCCATTATAACGTGGGCAACCCGCACGGCGCCGCCTTGGCCGAGTACATCGCCGAGTACGAGCAATTGAATCCGCACGTCAAGATTGACTACCAGTTTATTACGAACGATATGATTCTCGAGCGCTTGATGGTGGGCGCCGCGGCCGGGACCATTCCCGACATGGCCCACATAGCCGGCTACATGCTGGGAGACCTGGCCGAGGCGGGCGTGATTGCTCCGATGCCGGACGGCGTGATGGAGCAGATCGGCGACGCGTACGTTCCCGGCGCGCTGCAGCTGACCGAATATGCGGGACGTCACTGGGGCTATCCGACCGAGTACATGCCGAGGGCTTTGGTGTACAATCAGAACCTGTTCGATCGGGTGGGTTTGCCCTCGCAGAGTCCCGCCACTTGGGAGGATCTCAGGGAGTATGCGGCCCGCTTGACCGACACCAACCCCGACGGCACGTCCACCAT
The DNA here is from genome assembly GCA_012522135.1 of Bacillota bacterium. Classification (GTDB taxonomy): domain Bacteria; phylum Bacillota; class Limnochordia; order DTU080; family JAAYLA01; genus JAAYLA01. The sequence goes on from JAAYLA010000088.1 coordinate 948, forward strand.
GGGCTTCGGCGTCGGGCTGAGCTCCGCCGGGCAGATGGGCTTCGGCATGTTGTTCTCTTTGGCGTATCCTTCCGGAGGCCGGTTCTTGAGCGAGGACGGCAAGCAGGCGGCCTTCAACTCGCCGGCAGTGAGCGAGGCCTTGGGCTTTTTGGGCGAGATGGTGAGCGCAGGCTACGCCGACGCCCGGGAGTGGCTCATTTTGCAGATGCGGGCCGCCAGCCTGGCCATGATGATTGCGCCGGGGCCGTATTGGAAGACCGAGTTCATGGCGGTAGGACCCGAGTTTTATGCCGGGATGCGCTCGGGCCCGGTGCCGGTGGCGGAGGCCGGACTGACGCCCGCCGCGGCGGCCTACGGCTGGCTGTTTGCGGTGACCGAGGCCTCGCCGAACAAGGACGAGGTGTACGCCTTCCTGAACTGGCTGAACACCGACGTGTTGCCCGACGGCACGACCCGCATGGGCAATGTATTGGCGCACCTGGGCTCCATTCCGGTTACGGTGGACGACCTGCGCACGCAAGAGATCGTGACGGATCCGTTTATGGCCGGCTTCGTGCAGGCCGTGGCGAACAACTGGACCTTCGCCGACCCGGTGGCTCCCGGGGCTTTGGACATGTACAAAGCCATTGAGCAAGCAATCCGGGACGTAGTGGTCGAGGGCAATTCACCGAACAACGCCTTGATCGCAGCCGAACAGCGAGTACAGGCGCTGTTAGACGCTGTATACCGGTAAAGGGAGGTATCGCGCCGGCGGAGCCGATCGAGCATCACCTGTGCGGTAGCTGGCCTTTGCGGGCATTGGACACGGGGAAAGGGGGCAAAGCCCCAGGGTTGGCCGGCGTTGCCAGCATTGCCAAGCCCCACGGCTAGGTCGCTAAAGCAGCTGCGCGGCCCAGCCGTGGGGCGCTTTATTGTGCAGAATCTTTGGCGGGAGATCTTGGCCCGATCGACCGAACAGATGGCCCTTGGTGTCAAACCGCTCCTCTCCGCTTCTTGACGGGCTTCCTCCCCTTCGATAATGTGGAATTCTGGAGAGGTGTGTGAGGGAAGTACATGCGGATTCGTAACGTGGCCATCATTGCCCACGTCGACCACGGCAAGACGACCCTGGTCGACGCCATCCTCAAAGAAACGGGCGCCCTGCGTGACTCCCAGAAGGGCCAGGAGCGCGTCCTCGACTCAAACGAACTCGAGCGGGAGCGGGGTATCACCATACTGTCCAAGAATACCGCCGTCTTCCACGGCGACGTGAAGATCAACATCGTCGATACGCCGGGCCATGCGGACTTCGGCGGCGAAGTTGAGCGCATCATCGGTATGGTAGACGGAGGGCTGCTTATCGTGGATGCAGCCGAAGGCCCCCTGCCCCAAACCCGCTACGTGTTGCAGAAGGCTTTGCAGGCGGATCTCAAACCGATCGTGGTCATTAACAAGATCGATCGGAAGGATGCCCGCCCGTACGAGGTGGCGGACCAGGTGCTCGAGCTTTTCCTCGAACTAGGCGCCACGGACGAGCAGGCCGACTTTCCCGTGCTCTGGGCGGTCGCCCGGGACGGCATCGCCGACCCGGTGCTCGAGACCGCGCAAGCGGCCTTGCGGGGCGAAGTGCCGCGCACCGTTCTGCCGCTCCTGGATACGATCGTCGAGCGGGTGCCGCCGCCCCGGGTGCAGTCCGAGGGGCCTTTGCAGCTGCGCGTCACCCAACTCGAACACGACGACTACGTGGGCCGCATCGTCATCGGTCGCATCGAGCGGGGCGAAGCCCGGGAAGGCATGCCAGTCAGTATCTGCCGCAGCGACGATCCGGCCGTACGCCAGGGCAAGGTTTCGCAGCTATACACCTTCGCCAAATTGAGACGCGAAGCGGTCCCTTCCGCCACCGCGGGCGACATTGTCGCGCTCGCAGGCGTGGAAGCCGAAATCGGTGATACGGTTACCGATCCCGACCATCCCGATCCTCTGCCCGCCTTGACGGTGGACGAGCCGACGCTCACGGTGATCTTCCGCATCAATGACGGCCCCTTCGCAGGCAGGGACGGCACGTACGTCACGTCCCGGCAGCTGCGCGAGCGGCTTTGGCGCGAGGCGCGGACGAACGTCGCCCTCAAAGTAAGCGAAGCAGACAGCCCCGACGCCTTCGAAGTGCGGGGCCGGGGCGAATTGCACTTGGGCATTCTCATTGAAACGATGCGGCGGGAAGGCTATGAGTTCACCGTTTCGAAGCCGCAGCCGGTGTTGAAAGAGATCGACGGGGTGTTGCACGAGCCGCTCGAGTACGCGACGGTCGAAGTGCCGGAGGAATACGCCGGTACGGTCATCGAGCTTTTCGGCGAACGCAAGGGAGAACTGGTGAACATGACGCCCGGGGACGGCGGCACCGTCCGCCTGGAGTTTATCGTGCCGGCTCGAGGACTCGTCGGTTTCCGCTCCCGCTTCCTTACTGAGACGAAAGGCTACGGGGTGATGTGGCACACCTTTCACGGTTACGGTCCGCACCGCGGCGAGATTGCCGGCCGGACTACGGGAAGCCTCGTGGCATGGGAGACGGGAACCGCCACCGCGTACGCCATCTTGAACATTCAAGAGCGCGGGCGCCTTTTCGTCGAGCCTGGAACCGAGGTTTACGAGGGCATGATCGTCGGCGAAAACTCCAGGCCGCAAGACCTGGACGTCAACATAGCCAAGAAACGCCAGACATCCAACGTGCGGTCTGCCACTGCCGAGATAACGGAAAAGCTCGATGCACCGGCGAAGCTCAGCCTCGAGGAGGCCCTGGCCTTTATCGCCGTGGACGAGCTGGTGGAAGTGACGCCGAAGGCAATCCGCATGCGCAAGCGCGTGTTGGACCGGACGAAGCGACAGCATGCCCACAAGCTATAGGTGCGCCCGCTCCCGCTCCGGCCACGGGCGCCCGCCCGTGCTCCGGACGCGAGGACGTGCGCCCCGGCTCCAGCGGACGACCTTTCGCCTTGGCCGTACCTACGCCGCGTGGACGGCCCCTTTCTTCGTGACTCGCTCCCTGGTTTTCTGCACGATCAGGGCACATCCGAACTGCAGCGTGAGCAAGGCGACGATGGTCGCTCCCGGCGGCGTGGCCAGATAGTACGACGCATACAGGCCGGCCCAGGTGGCGACGAGGCCGATGCCGATGGCCCCCGCGATGAGCCGCTCCATTCGCTTTGTAAACAGCGAGGCCGTGGCCGCGGGCGTAATGAGCAGCGCGACGACCAATATCGCCCCGACGGCTTGCAGGGAGACGACTACGCTCAGCGCCACGAGGCCGAGCAGAAGCGTGTGGAGCCATCCGACGGGCAGCCCTGCCGCCTCGGCCCCCGACGCATCGAAGGAAATGTATACGAGGCGCCGGAAGAGCACCATCATCACGAGGCCCGCTACGATTACGGCGGCGACGATCCACCACAAATCTGCAGGACGAATCGACAGGACCGAGCCGACGAGCAGCGACGACAGGTCACCGGCGAAGCCCGGCCGGGTGGCGAGGCCCAGCACCCCGATGGAGAAGGCGCCCGTGAACAAGATGGCTAGCGACGTGTCCGCCTGCAGCTTCGTCTTGCGCTCCAGGGCGGCGACGAGCAGCGCGGTGCCGAAGCCGAAGACCAGGGCGCCGATGTGCAAGGGAATTCCGACCAGCATCGCCAGGACGATGCCGCCGAACGATGCGTGCGCGACGGCGTCTCCGATGAAGGCGAGGCCTCGTAGCATAATGAAGGTGCCGACTATCCCCGAGAGCACCGCGATGAGCGAGACGCCGGCGAACGCCCGCACCATGAAGCCGAACTGAAAAGGTTCCACGAGCGCATCAAGTATGTTCAATCATGGTCACCTCGCCTTGTTCCGTGAACACCGCGACGTGACGCCCGAACACGAGGCTGAGCGTTTCGGGCGTCAGGGTTTCCCTCGGCACGCCTTGGCACACGACCCGGCCCCGCAGGCACAGGACGCTGTCGAAGTGGTCCGTCAGGCAGTCGAGGTCGTGCGTCGTGGCGACGATGGTCTTCCCTTCGTCTCGCATCTCGTCCAAGATCTCGAGCAGGTCGTGCTGGGCCGTAGCGTCCAACCCGGTCGCGGGCTCGTCGAGCAGGATAATCTGCGCGTCTTGAGCAACGGCCCGGGCGAGGAGCGCGCGCTGCCGCTGACCTCCCGACAGATCGCCGATAGGACGGAAAGCGTGCTCCTCGAGGCGGACCCTGCGGATCGCGGCCATGGCAGCCTCTCTGTCCTCCGGCGAGATCCGCTCCCACCACTTCTTCTTGCCCAGGCGCCCCTGCAATACGACGTCGAAGACCGAGACGGGAAAGTGCCAGGCGATCTCCTCATTTTGCGGCACGTACGACAAGAGTCCCGGCGACGGCCTCCCCGTCCGGCCCATGATGCGCACGGTGCCTTTGTCAGGGCGCACGGTGCCGATCAAGGTGCGCAGCAGGGTCGACTTGCCGCCGCCGTTAGGTCCTATAATTCCCGCCGCGCTGCCGCACGGAACGCTCCAGTGGATGTCCTGGAGCACGGTGCGTCCGTCAAACGAAACCGTCACACCCTCCACTTCAATGCAGTTTACCAGGCCGTTACTGCTCATTTTAACGCCTCCACCAGCGAGAGAGTGTTATACCGCATCATTTCCACATAGGTCGGAATGTCTGCGGTCAAGGCATCGCTGTAGAGATAGCCCACCTTGATGCCGGCTTCGCGGGCAAGGCTTTCCGCGTACTTCGGATTGATCTGGGGTTCGGCGAAAATGGCCGGTGTGCCCAAGCTGCGCACTTCCGCGATCAGAGCGGCGATATCCCGTGGCGACGGCTCCCGGTCGGGATTGCGCACCACGACCCCCTGCAGGCGAAGGCCGTAGCGAGCGGCAAAGTAGGCGAAGGCGTCGTGGTAGGTGAGAAGGACCCGCCGCTCCGCCGGAATTTGCGCGATCTGTTCCTGTATCCACCGGTCCAGCTCGTGCAGCGTCGCCACGTACCTTGCCGTCCGTTCACGGTAATAGGAGGCACCTTCCGGATCCGCGGCGACTAGGGCCTCCTCGATCCGCCGCACGTAGTGGATCGCGTGCTGCACGTCGAGCCAGAAGTGGGGGTCGCCCTCTTCGTGCGCGTGTCCGTTGTGTGCGTGGCCGGGTGCGACGTACGACACACCGCCGATGGGGGTCAGTCCTTCGGATAGTGTGACCACGGTGAGACTCGGCGAAGCGACGTTTTGCAGAAGTTTTTCCAGCCAAAGTTCAAGGCCGAAGCCGTTGACGACGAGGATGTCGGCCAAGGCGATGTCCCGGGCTTCCCGCGGCGTCGGCTCGTAGGTATGGGGATCCGCGCCCGCGGGCACGATCGAGCTGACTTCCACCCGTTCGCCTCCGACCTGCCGCGCGAAGTCGGCGAAGACCGACGTGCTGGTGACGATGCGTAAGCTCGATGCCGCCGCAGTCACGCCGAACGCCGCCACCACCAACGCCACAAGGGCTGTCCGCAGGATTTTTCGCATGGGGCCATTCCTCCGCCGGAGAAATTGATACCCAGTATCAATTCAAGGAACAATTGATACTGGGTATCACTTCACCAATCAGTTTACCTCACAAACCGCGGTTTGTAAAGGGGGCGCAACCGGGCTCAGTTTTCATCCGACGATGCGAGGCAATCGGAGCACACGCCGAGAAAGTCCAAATGATGGGTTTCCACTTTGTAGCCGGAGGCCTTCGCGATATCGGCGATCACTTCGCTCATGGGGCATTCATCGAGGTACGCCACACGGCCGCAGACGCGGCAGATGATCCGGTCGTGGTGTTTGCCGTCTTGGTGTTCCGGCGGCGAGACGATGTAATGCTGGCAGCCCTCGGGCAGGTGGAGCCGGGAGAGGAGGCCCAGATCCTGCAACAGCTTGAGCGTACGGAAGACGGTGGCCCTGCCCAGACCCGCTTCCTTCAACTCTTCGTACAAGGCCTCGCCGGTAAAGGGGCGTTCCTTTTGCGCGACGACAGCCTTGATCAACTGGGAACGCGGCTCGGTCACACGGTGTCCGGCCTGCTCTAAGGTTTGGATCATGCGTTCTTCCAATGATGTGCGCTCCATACTTCAATCATTACATACGAAGGGGCCCGTGACAAGTCGGACCCCTTTCCGCCTGCTTACCCGTTGTTGTGCTGCTTGCTCGCCCACCGAGTGGACCAAAGCTCCTGACGGCTCGTCGACACCGCCATGGCCGGGGTGCGCAACACGGCCTTGAGCTCGTCGACCGTTTCGATCAGGCCGCCGGCGATAATCGGGGGCAGTTCGTCGACCGGCAGGCGCTGGTGGATGTGGGGCAGGATGAGGGCCGGAAGAATCTCGATGGCGTCGGGTGCGGACGACGAGATGATCGACAGACCCGTCTTCAGCGCCTCGGAGTCGAGGACGAAAAGGCGCTGAATGGCGAGAAGTCCTTCTTTCTTCGCGGCCTTGACCAGGTGGCTGCGGGTCGTCAAGATGCCGTCGACGCCCACGACCTGTGCGAGAAAGCGCATGCCCCACTGATCTTTGCCGATGCCCTGGAGCAGGTCGACGTGGGCGAAAATAAGCGGCCGGGGCTGCAGATCCCGCTTGACCAAATCTTGCAGATCGAACAGGGTGCCGGTCAGGAAGAAGATAATCTCCATCTGCTTTTCGACGGCGAGCAGGGCATCTTCTACGCTTTTCACGCCGGCGATGACGGGCTTCTTTCGCAAACGGGGCAGTAAGAGGTCACTCACGGGGATCGGTCCTTTCTCGGCCGCGCAGGACCTGCGGGCTAGTTGGCGAGCTCGCTCACGGGACGTTTCTCAATGCCCTCCTGCATCATGGCCACGTACGCTTTGTACTCCTCCAGGTCGCGGGCGACTTCCTCCGCGTCGCGGCCGAGCAGCCGTCCTAGGATGGCCGCGACGTGGGGCGCCTCTGCCATGCCTTGGCCTGCGACAAGACCGAGGCCCGAGCGGCGCATGAGAAAGTCGGTCGTGGTGACGGCCATCTCGTGCTCGACGGAATAGGCCACCTCCGCCGTCAGGACCAGCGAACCTTCCGTGACCGGTTTAGCCAGTTCGCCGTCGGACGCGGCCATCTCCAAGATCCCGGGCCCCTTCGAACCGTATAGGCCGACCACGCGGCGGATCTGCTCTTCGGTAAGGCCATGCTTGCCCTCGTACTCGCGCACGACTTCATCCTGCAGGCGCGTTAGATCGTCGAAGTCGCCGCCGTAAAAGGGCTTGGTGCGTGTCGGCGAGGGCACCTTCAGACCCATGCGCTTGGTGATCAGGTCGACCGTCTGCTCGGCGAAGAAGCGCTGGCTCGTGATCTTGCCGCCGAGCAGCGACAGCAGGCCGTCGTACCCGTCTTGGGCGTGGTCGACGATCTTGTGTTTGCGCGAAGTGGCACCTTCGCTCTTGCCTTCGACGCGCACGAGCGGACGCAGGCCGGCCGTAGTGTAGTAGATCTCGTCGGTCGGCAATGAGGGGAAGACACGCCGCGTTTCCGCCACGAGATACTCCACTTCGTCGCGGGTGGCCCGGATGTCGTCCAGGTCGCCCGCATAGTCCGTATCGGTCGTGCCAATAAGAGTGTACCCTTGGTAAGGTACCGCGAAGAAGAGGCGACCGTCACTCTGTGCGAGAAGGACAATAGCATGATTTACGATTTGCGGAATGAGCAGGTGGATTCCCTTCGTGAGCCGCATCCGGGGCCGGTATTTTTCCAGCAGCTTGGAATTCATCTCGTCGATCCAAGGCCCCGCCGCGTTCACCACGAACTTGGCCTTCACGTCGTACACCTTGTCAGTGAGCAAGTCGCGCACCCGGGCGCCGACGACCCGTGCGCCGTCCATGAGGTACTTTTCGACGAGCGCGTGGTTGGCGATGTCGGCCCCGTGCTCGGCAGCTTGCAGCACGTTCTCGACGCTGACGCGTTCCGGCATCTCCACCTGGCCGTCGTAGTAGACCATCGCGCCGACGAGGTTCTCGCTGTTCAGGAGGGGCTCTTTTTCCAGCGCCTCCTGTACTTTGAGGAAGCGGTGGGAAGGCATGCTCTTGTCCCAGGACAAAAGGTCGTACAAAATCATGCCTGCCCGCAGCTTAGGAATGCCCACGCGGTCGCCTTTGTACACCGGCACGAGGAAGGGGAGGGGCTTGACTAGATGGGGCGCCGTCTTGAGCAGCACCTCGCGCTCGCGCAGGCCTTCGCGCACGAGTCCGAAGTCAAAATGCTCCAAATAGCGCAGTCCGCCGTGGATGAGGCGGGTCGACCGGGACGTCGTACCGTAGCCGAAGTCCTCCTTTTCGACCAAAGCGGTGCGCAGGCCGCGCAAAGCCGCGTCGCGGGCAACCGCCGTACCGTTGATGCCGCCGCCGATAATCAGCACGTCGTATTCTTTCGTTGCCATCTGCTCGAGTTGACGCTTCATGCTTTTTGCCTCCACATGCCGCGGCGTGGAAGTAAAATGCGGAAGACCCCACGCCGCCGCTCTAGATGGGGTGGGGTCTCATCTACCGGTGTTTGGAAGTGAGCACGTGGAGAGAGACCGCCACCGCGGACGTTGTGCAGGAGCCCCTCTCCGTGTCTCCGAGCTCACACCGATGTGCTTTTCTTAAGGATAATCTAGCTCAATTCCGGAGCGGATGCAAGGGCCGGTCGCAAAGCGTACGATTTGACAACGGCCTTATGTCCCGGAGCTCCCGGGGCGAGACGAGCCACGTGCAGGCGTGCTGCGGGACGTCCGCCCGGCGGGCGGGCAGACGAAGGCCCCGCCGTAGACGACGGGGCCTGCACGAGAACGGCCGGCAACTACTGGAAAAGCTGCAGCCGGGCACTGTGCGTAGCGTACCACTCGTCGAGCATCTGGTTGCCGATGCGGACGAGCTCGTTTAGCTCTTGGCGGACGTTCGCACCGTCGCGGTGTTGCCGGGTGCCGAACTTACCGATTTCGGTCAAAAACTCCGGCCAGATCGGCACCTTCACGCGGGGCTGGGCCACTTCGAGCTGCAGGTAGGTGGTGATAAAGCGCGGCTCCTCTTTGAACTTGTCCTGCAAATAGTGGCTTTGCAGCGAGGAGCGGCGGCCGGCCATGTACCCGCTGCCGGCGGCGAACCGGGCCAGGTTGTCGGGCTGCAGGAGGAAGCTCATCAGCTTCCAGGTTGCTTGCTTCTGCGCTTCGGTTCCCGCGTTGAACATGTGCAGGTTGCCCCCGCCGATGGGCGCATAGCACTGGACGTTGCAGGCCAAGGGACCGACGCCCATGCGGAAACCGCTCTCTATCGAATTGTTGATGTTGTTCTGAAGCGAAGCGGTGGAGCGCTCCGTCATACCGAGTTTGCCCGCCCAGAAGTCGGGGTAGCCGGTGCCTTGGCGCGCGACGCGGTGCTCAAGGACGAGCGACTGGGTAAACTCCATGGCTTGAATGGCTTCTTCGGAGTTGAAAAGGAAGCGGGTGCCTTCGTCGTTGGCCACCCGGGCTCCGTTCTGGCCCAGCCATGCCTCGAAGAGCCAACCCCACTGGTAAAAGTCAATGCCGTTTATGTCGTTGCGGCCGTCGCCGTCTTGATCCTTGGCGATGGCCCGGCTGAACTCGAGGATTTCATCCCACGTGGCCGGCGACCTTTCGGGGAGGCCGGACATGGCGAACAGATCCGCATTGTAGTAGATCAGCGGTGTACTGATGTTGTACGGCAGACCCCAAATCTTGCCTTGCCACGTCAGGTGTTCGACCATGGCCGGGTAGATATCGTCCAACGAGATCGTCGGATCGTTCTCGATAAACTCATCCAGCGGCATGAAAATCCCTTGGGCAATAAAGGCAAAGCCTTGTGCCTGCTCCATCATAATAAGATTGGGCGAAGTGCCGCCGAAGTAGGCGGTGATGGCTTTCTCGCGCGTCGCGTTGTAGCCGCCCGGCCGGACGACGTCTACCTTGATGTCGGGATTCAGTTCTTGAAATTCGGCGAGCAAGATGTCGAGGATTTCCGTTGCCGCACCGGCAGGAGTGCCGTCGTAAAAAGTAATGGTGACCTGCTGCGCGGACACGAGGGCCGAAGCTGCCAGCACACCGATCAAGGCGATGACTGCCACGTTGAAGCGACGAGTAATCACAGCGAAACAACCTCCTCATTCCGATAGGTCCGTGTACGGATCGAAGGTCTCCCCTAAACGCTCTCCCAACAGCGTCTTAACGCCCCGGGCCTCACCTCCTCAAGGTCCGGCAAGCGCGGCCGCCGCAAACGTAGCCGCCGCACCTTCCCCCCTTGTGAAAAACACCACAAAGTGACATACTTCCGTTATCCAGCCGACCTCATGCGAAGATGCTGACATTTTCCGGCAAGGACACCCGGTGGCTGCGTTGCACCGGGTTTTCCTTCAACGCGGCGACGACCGGCGTCCGCCTGGACGGGTCCACGCCGCGCCGGTCTACTCGATGAGCGCTGCCACCGACGCGATGATGTGCAGGCGTGAACCCGCCTCGCCCATGCGCCTGGCGAATGCTTCGGCCTCCTCGCGGGTGCTCACTCCGGACAAGACGGCCGCGGCGCCCATGCCGGCTTCTAGGCCCATGCGCATGTCGGTTTCGAGGCGGTCGCCGGCCATGAGGCAGCGTTCCGGCGGCAGGCCCATCACTTCGGCCGCCGCTTCCACCATCAATGGATTCGGCTTGCCCGCGATGAGCTCTACTTTCCGCCCGGTCGTAGCCTCGAGGAACGCAATGACACCCGCCGCGTCGGGCAACTCGCCGTCCTCCACGGGACACGTCCGGTCGCTGTTCGTGGCGAAAAACCTGGCCCCGGCTTTTAACCCGTTGAAGGCTGCCTGCAGTTTCTTGTACGTCAGGGTGCGGTCAAAGGTCGCCACGACGATGTCCACGGCTCCCGTCATGGCTTCGTCCTCCGACAGCAGGTGGATGCCGTGGTCGCGGTATTCCTCCAGAAGGGGCGGTTCGCCCATGGAGTAGACGCGCGCTTCCGGATAGTTGGCTCGCAAATAGCGGGCGAGAACGTAACCCGAGTTGATTACATCCCTTTCATCGGCGGGAATGCCAAGGCGCTTGAGCTTCCTGGCATAGTCGCCCCGGCGTTCCAGCGGCTTGTTGGAGAGAAACATCACCCGCCGACCGTGAGCGCGCAGCGTTTGCACGGTCTCGAGCGCTCCGGGAATCAGCCGTTCACCTAGGTATATCGTACCATCAAGGTCGAAGATGAAACCGTCGTACCGTGCGAACTCCGGTGCAATTCGGCGCTTCGTAACCGACACGGACATGCTCCTTACTCCCAGCAGTTGCCGGCCTCTGCCGGTGTTCCGGCCGCGCGGCGGGAACGGGACGAAAAAAAGAGACTCCCGCAAAGACAACGCATCCGTGCGGGAGCCCTCTCCTCATCTCCAAGCTCCAAGTGCTGAGAATGATCTCGCTCCAGATGATACCTTGCAATACGGCGCTTCGTCAAGTTGCTGCAAAAATCCTGCTGCACGTCTTGACATCGCGTGCCGCCCGTGTGCATAATATGGGCCGCGGAATACCCTAGGGGGTATGGTATCAATGCTCGGCCGGGCTCCCTCTCCGACCTTTACCGGCCGAGCATTGGTACCGGCCCCGCCGGGGACATGTCGAAGGAGGTAGTCGATCGTGGCCAAAGAGTGGAGTTGGTTAAGAGGTGGCATCGCCCTCGGTTTGCTCAGCGCGTTTGCTTTTCTCACGTACAAACCCCTAGGCGTGTCCACCTCGTACCCCCGCACCGTCGCCCTCATATTGAATCCCTTTGCGCCGGAGTTCGTGGAGAGCAACGCGTACTTCCAACGCGTGCCGCCCGTCATCGACTGGCAGTGGATGCTCGTGTTGGGCATCGTCGTGGGCGGGTTTATCGCGTCGCGGGTGGTACGGCGAGGCCAGACCGGATCCTGCACCCCCGCCGTGGCAAATGCTTCACGGGGTGACGCCCAAGGTTCCGGCGACGGGTACGGTTCAGGCGGTACCGGCGCGCTGCAGCTGAGCGTCAAAGGAACGTCGGCGCGCCGCAAGTGGATGGGCTTTATCGGCGGCTTTCTGGTCATATTCGGAGCCAGGATGGCCGGAGGCTGCACCAGCGGGCACGTGATCACGGGCTTTACACAACTGGCCACGGCGAGCTTCTTGTTTGCGGCCGCCGTCTTCGCCGCCGGTATTCCCACTGCCAAGTTCTTGCGCAGGAAAGGGTGGATCTAAGTGAACGTCTTGCTTCTCGGGCTCATCACCGGCATTGCTTTCGGCTACATCTTGTACCGGGCCGGGGTTTCTAGCTGCGGCTGCATCTTCGACGCCCTCAACCTGCTCAATTTGAAGGCCGTCAAGTTGATGCTCACGGCGGTGGCGGTAGGGTCCTTGATCGTGTACCCGCTATCCGCCTTGGGCGTCGTAGAAATCGGAGGAAAGACCCTCTATGTCGGTGGCGTTCTCCTCGGCGGGCTCATCTTCGGCATCGGCTTCGCGTTCGCCGGCTATTGTCCGGGGACGGCCCTCGCTTCGCTGGGCGGAGGGCGGCTCGACGCGCTGTACACCGTCATCGGCGGGCTTTTCGGGGCGCTCGCGTATTCTTTGGTGTATGATAAAATCAAGCCCTACTTAAACGACGCGTGGAATTTCGGGCAGCATTCCCTTCCCGCGGCCCTCGGCGTCAATCCCGTAGCCATGGGGATCCTATTCGCCGGGATCTTACTAGTGGGCTTGTACGCCATCGACCGTTGGGAAAAGCAGCGCACACAGGCGGCCCGCACCGCCGAAGGCGCCGTTCCACGCGGCACCGTGGGGACCGAGTCGTAGCCCGGCGGCGAATTCCGAATGGCCGCGGCGGCAGGCCCTTTCGTCGCCGCGGCTTCTTATCGTGCGCAGTGGAAAGGGGGAGGCCGAGTTGGGCGCGCCCGACCTCGATCCGAAGCTCGTCAAAGACTTGAGCAACCGGCTAAAGCGTGTGGAAGGCCAAGCGCGGGGACTGCAGAAAATGTTGGAAGAGGGCCGCAGCTGCGAGGAAATCCTTACACAGCTGAGCGCTATGCGCTCCGCCATCGGCACAATCGCCACCATGCTGCTGGTCGAGAACTTGCAGAGCTGTTTCTTGCAAGGTGACTTCGAATCGAACGAAGCGCTGGCGCGGGCTAAGAAGTTGTTCGCCGGTTTTATTCGCTAGACGAAGGCAGCTGCCGCAGGAAGTCCGCCAGGAGCCTTACGCGCTGCGGCCCCGTCCGGCCCGCGCCGCTACAACCCACGGCAGGCGCCACAGAAGCAGAAGGGCCAACATCAGGCCGAAGGTTACAGCGCCGAACAGGTACGACACGTTCCGCTCGAGCAGCCACGCACGCACGAACAGCCCGACCGGACAAGCAATGGCCCACGCCACGGCGACCCGGCTCGCCATCGTCCAGGGCCGGAGCAGCATGGACGGGCGGAAGAGGCCGAATGCCGAAGCCGCTGCGAGCCATGGGAGCGCAAAGGAGAGCGCGGTCTCGAAAAAGTGAGGCGCGAGCGGGTTCATTCTATGCTCCAGGCGACCGGCCAGGGTGAAAAGCAGAAATGCCGCCACGTCCCCCGCCGCGAGCAGCAGACCCGATCTCGCGTTCCTTCCGATCACGCCTACCCACCTCCGGTGCGTTCGGCCCGGTCGAGGCCGGATTCGTTCTCGTCGTCGCCGAGCCGCCCTTTATGTTCGCCGGCCGTCTCCCCGTTCCTGTCGCAACGCGTCGAACCGACTGCCTCGCACCGGCGTAGGCTGAGGGGCGAGGTGAGCCCACATGCGTACGCTGCAAACCGTGACTTACAACCGGACGCTCGCGGTACGCTACGCGCTGCGCCATTGGAACAACCCGAATCCGGCCTTTGCCAACATGGATACGCTCGGCGCCGGGGGCGACTGCACGAACTTCACGTCCCAAGCCCTCTTAGCCGGCGGGTGGCCTATGGATTACCGGGAAACCGGGTTCGATACGGAGTGGTGGTACCGGCGCATCGGCCAGGACCCGTTCGACCGCAACGCCGACGATTGGTGGTCGTGCACGTGGGCCCTGGCCGAGCTGCATTTCCGGTACATGCTGGCCAGTGGCGCCGTGGTCTTGGACGTGACGACCAGTCTGAGGAGGGCCAGGCGGCTCCGCCGCGGCGACATTTGCTATTATGACTTCGACGGCGACGGCCGCATCACCCATAGCGCCTTGGTCACGTCCCACTCGCGGTCCGGTATTCCGCGCGTGACGTACCGCACCCTAAGGCCGCGATCGCCCGTCCGCAACCGCGACTATCGCCTGCGCTTCCGGGGGCGGGCCAGACGCATCTGGGGCGTCCGCGTGCCGTCGCGGCCGATGGTATGGCCTGCCGCACCCGACTGGAACCGGTTGCGTCCTTGTGACCGGACCCGAGGGTAAACTGATATAGGAGTTTCGGCGCCTAGGGCGAAAGACGTAGCCAGGCGAACGGAAAGGCGCGACGGAGGGATCGGCATGGTGAAAGCGGAGAAGAAGGAACTACAGGAGCTTCTCTTCGGAACCGAGGAAGTGCTCGATTTGGCAGCGCTGGACGGAGCCCTCGACGACGGCGACGACCAGCGCGCCACCGAGATGCTCTCCTTCCGCATCGACCGAGGCGCCATGGAGCAGCTGCGTGCCGTGGCCAGCGCGCTCGGCGTCGGTCACACCATCTTGGCCAGGGAGCTGCTGCTTGCTGGACTGAGCCGGCTGCGCACGCTGGTCGAGGACGAAGAATAGCGCTAAGCCGCGGTTTCGAGTTCGAAAGGCCTCGGCACGTCGTCGAAGAGCCAGTAGAGCAGCGTCACCCGGAAGACGGCTTCCAGCAGCACCCAGGCTAGCATGATCAGGCCGGCGAGGGCGAGGCCCGCGGAGATTCCAAGGGATGCAAGGAGGAACATGCGGAGCAACTGTCCGGCCAGGGCGGCGGCCTGGTACGCAATGCCTGCCGCGAGCGCAACCGCCCAGCGGCCTTTCATCAGCTGAATTCCGTCCAAGACGGCTTCGACTAAACTGCTGCGCCAGTAAGCCAGACTCCAGATCGCCGCGATCGACGGAACGACCGTGATGCCGACGAGTACGACAAGGGACCAGCGGATTCCCTCGAGCCGCGACCCCAGCGCGAGGTTAAGAAACGGCGCGCCGATCAGCACGGGCAGGGTGTACGCCGTTGTGATGACCACGGTGCCGATCGTCAGGCTGCGGATCGACGAGCCGACCAGCTTCCACGTGATCCCGCTCCCTCTTGCGGCGGCTATTTCCGCCACCACACCGAAGAAGGCCGCACTGAACACCAGTTTCATCAAGGTCGTGACGAAGGCGAAGGCCGTGTCGTACTCGCTTACCAGCTGGATTCCCCATGTAATGCCGGCCAGCACGAGGAGGGCCGGACGGGCCTTCAGCATCCGCGCGGCTTGTTCTGCGGCAAGGCGCAGCCCTTGCATGCTTTCGGCAACGGATGTAGGCAGGGTCGGCACGGCGTGATCCTCCAACGGGGTTCTGTATCCCACAAAACAATACGGCAGATTCCTCCGGACTCCTGGAACGGCTTGCATGCACCGGAGCAACACCCGCCCCGTAGTATGGCACATAAATTACGGCACGCACGCTCACGAAGGGGCGGGAACCTTGCACGTTCCGTTGGACTTTGACGATCTTCTGCATCGCTTGGGCCGGCTGGAGGGATGCTTTGTACGCGTACTGTACCTGGGTGTGCTGGCCGACGGGCGGTTGCCTGTGCCCGAGGAGCCGGTGCGTACGGGGCTGCGGATCCGTTGGGCCGGCAGGTTGCTTCGTATCGTGTGCGTGCCTCCCGCGGACGAATGCCGGCGCTTTCACCTGAAGCCCAGGCGCTTGATGTTCCGATTCGAAGGAGGCGTGCGCATGGTGGTGGAGGTCGATCAAGTAGTCGACATGCGGGTGATGCAAGACGGCCTCGGACTCCTCCTTAAACAAGGGCGAGCCGTCTACCTGGTAACGAAGTTGTGATTTAGACGAATTAAAATAAGCAGGGAAACCCTCTTCCAGTGAAGAATGTCACGAAAAACGGATGAGGGGACGGTACCATTGGCATGAAAACTCGGTTGGGCATCTCGGCCGGGGTTACGCTGGCCATCTTGCTGTTTATCGCTTTCTTTGACAACTTCACCATGATCCCGATGATCTCGCCCTACGCGGCCAGCCTGGGGTCGGGTACGATCTTGGCGGGTTGGATCGTCAGCGTATTCAGCGTGGCAAACATGGCGGGCAACGTCGGGGCGGGCTGGATTCTCGACCGCTTCGGCCGGCGCAACCCGTTAGCTGTCGCCATGCTGTGGGCGGGATTGGGAGTGTGGCTGTACGGCGTCGCCACCACACCCCTGGCACTCATGGCCGCCCGGGCGTTCCACGGGCTGGGCGGAGCGGTGGTCGTGCCCGCCATCTACACGCTTGCCGCCGACCTCGCTCCGGCCGACAAACGCAGCGCCGTGATGGGTCGCATCGGGGCGATGATCGGTCTCGCCGCGATCGTCGGGCCCATGTACAGCGGTATCGTGCGTCAGGCGGCAGGGCCTACGGCGGTCTTCAATTCGGTCCTGGCGGCGATGCTGATCGGTGCACTGCTGACCTTGACCTTGCCGGAAACGCTGAGCCTTGCGCACGAAGAGAAGGGGCCGCGCAGAGCCGCACCGGTGAAGCTGCGGACGATCCCGTTCCAAGTGACGAGCGCCGCGGGTTTCGGCATCGCGTTTTCCCAGGGTGCACTTACGCTCCTCCTGCCGCTGCAGATGGAGCGCCTCGGCTACCCGGCCGCGCTTTCGGGCAGCGTGTTCAGTCTGTTTGCGATCGTAGCCGTTGTCGCCATGGTGACGGTGGTGCGCAAGTGGCAGCACCTGGTGATCGCCCGTGGCTATCTGGCCGTCGCATTGGGCTTCGCGGCCCTCTCGCTCGGCTCGTCCATTTGGCTCACGGCGCTCGGCATGGCGGTCTACGGCTTCGGCTTCGGTCTCATCTATCCGACGCTCAACGCACAGATCGCCAACATGTACTCCATCCACGAGCGCGGACGGGCTTACGGTGTGTTCAACGCATTTTACTCCCTGGGCGTGGTGGTCGGCCCGCCCATCGTAGGCTTTCTATCCGGCTACACCGGCGAGCTCGTCGTCTACGCGCTCATAGCGATCGTGGCGGGCGCCGGGTCGTTCCTCCTGTATCATTACCGCCACGTGGTGGAAGTAACGCGCAGCGACAAAGTCGGATCGGCCCCGGCCTAAGGCACGACCGACGGGCACGGGCACCGCGGCGCGCGGAGCAGTCGCCGTGACCCGTTCGTCGGTCCGGGAGAAAACATAACGCGCGATTAGCCGCTCCCCGATAAGGCAAACTACGACGGGAGACAAGACAGGGGAGTGTGTGGCTATGCGCGTCGCGTTTTTCAGCACCAAGAGCTACGATCGCACCTTCTTTGAGCGGGCCAACAGGCTTTTCGGACACGATCTGTACTTCATCGAATCGCGGCTGACCGAACAGACGGCGGGCTTAGCCAAGGGCTGTCCCGCCGTCTGTGCCTTTGTGAACGACGAGCTGAACGCGGCTGTCTTGGATAAGCTGGCGGAAAACGAGGTGCGACTTATCGCCATGCGTTCCGCCGGCTTCAACAACGTCGATTTGGAGGCAGCCGCCGATCTAGGCCTGACCGTCGTGCGGGTACCCGCCTACTCGCCCCATTCCGTCGCCGAGCACACCGTCGGCCTGATCCTCGCCTTGAACAGAAAACTGCATAGAGCATACAGCCGCGTGCGTGAGGGCAATTTCTCCCTCGACGGCCTTCTCGGATTCGAGCTGAACGGCCGGACCGTAGGCATCGTGGGCACCGGAAAGATCGGCACGATAGTGGGAAAAATCCTGCAAGGTTTCGGCTGCATCATCATCGCCTACGATCCGTACCCGAGTGACGAGGCGCGGATGTTGGGCTTCGAGTACGTGCCTTTGGACGAACTTCTCGCCCGCTCGGATATCATCACCCTGCATGCGCCCCTCAACCGCGAGACATATCACATGATCGATGCCCGTGCCGTCGAGCGGATGAAACCCCATGCTATGCTGATCAAGACGAGCCGGGGAGGTCTGGTCGATACGCGGGTTGTGATCGACGCGCTGAAGGAGGGCCGGATCGGGTCCTTGGGCCTCGACGTATACGAGGAGGAATCGGACCTTTTCTTCCAGGATCTATCGGGGCAGGCGATTCAAGACGACGTCTTCGCGCGGCTTCTTACCTTGCC
>JAAYLA010000089.1 GCA_012522135.1 Bacillota bacterium
AGGAGGTGTGGGGTATGCGACTCGACTTCGACCTCTCCAAACCGATCTACCAGCAGATTATCGATGAATTCCGGCGGCAGGTCGCAAGGGGTCGGTTGGCACCGGGCGATCGCATCCCCTCGCAGCGCGAGCTGGCACAGCAGGCACGAGTCAACCCCAACACCGTCCAGCGCGCATATAGGGAGATGGAGCAGATGGGACTGACCGAGACGTTGCGTGGACAAGGTTCTTTTATCCGCAACGACCCTTCGCTGGTGGTGCGGATACGCGAAGAGATGGCCCGGGAAGCGCTTCGCAGCTTCGTCCTGGAGATGCGTTCCCTCGGCTTCACGGACGACGAAGTCATGCGGCTGACGGCGGAGGCGTTGCACAACACGGAACTGCGAGAGGAGGAAACGGACGATGCCGAAGGGGGTATCTAGTGCCGCACGCCGGACCGGGGACGCAGGCACGGTCGGGAGCACGGACGGGCGGTCGCTCATCCGCTTCGACCACGTGAGCAAGAGTTTTCCCGGAGCTGATGCGCTGAAAGATGTCACCGTGGAGATCCCCAAGGGCCGGGTCGTAGGCCTTCTCGGTCCCAACGGTAGCGGCAAATCGACTTTCTTGAAGCTGATCGCGGGGCTGCACCGTCCCACTCGAGGGGAGGTTTTCGTAGCAGGCGAGCCGCCCGGACGCAGGACGAAGGAGCTGGTCGCCTACCTACCCGAGGTGGACCACATTTATCCTTGGATGACGGTGGAACGCAGCCTGAACTTCCTGTCGGCCTTCTACAAGGACTGGGACGGCGCGAAGGCGGAGAGGCTTTTGGACTTCTTCAAACTGCCACGCCGCCACAAGGTCGGCAAGCTTTCGAAAGGCATGCGGGGCAAACTGCGGCTTACGGCGGTGCTGGCCCGATCGGCGCCGGTGGTGCTGCTCGATGAGCCCCTATCCGGCATCGACCCGCCTTCTCGCGTGAGCATCGTCGACGCGCTGGTGAGGGAGTTCGACGCCGGCGAGCAGACCATCATTATCTCGACCCACGAGGTGCTCGAGACGGAATCCCTCTTTGATTCCCTCATTTTCCTGCATCAGGGTCGGATCGCGCTGCAGGGCGACGTCGATACCCTCCGTCAGAGGTACGGGGCGTCGGTACAGGATCTGTTCAAGGAGGTAATACAGTAATGCGGCCTTTCTTGCAGCTGACACTGAAGGAGGCGCGGCAGGCCCTCGGGACGGCGCTGGTCTTTACCGGCATCTTGCTGGCCGCCCTGCTCTACCTGATCTCGCGCCTGGGGATATGGCCGACCGGCCTGGTCGCCCTGTTCATCTCGCTGCTGATGGGCTTCGTCCCCTTCTGGGCCCTGTGGCGCACGTACTACAGTCTGCGGCAGGAGTGGACCGGCGACCATATGTACCTGCTGCTTTCACTCCCGGTTCCGGGCTGGTACATTACAGGATCTAAGTTGATCGTCGCCTTGCTCGAGATGCTGCTTTACACCGCGCTCTTGAGTGGCGCAGCTCTAGTGGTCTTTTTTGCGGGCGGGGGCGATCTGTACGTGCCGAGCAGCCTCATTAGCGAACCCGTCTTCATCGCTACCACGCTGCGGGTCGCGTTGCTGTCGCTGGCAGTGCTCTTCATCGGGATGATCGTGGTCCAATTTTCGCACCTCGCCTCGCGTCTCGTCAGCCGGTTCCGGGGCCCGCTCATGATTGCTCTCGTTCTGGTCAGCACGTGGGTCGTGACCCGGGGCGCCGGACTTCTCGCTCCGATCTTGTCGTGGCTGCCCGAGGTGCCGGTACACTCGATCGAGTTCCATGACGACTTCGTGAGCGTGGCGACGGTCTATCTCGGCATTGCCCCCTTGGCCGGCGCGCTCATCGTCTCGCTCGGCTTGTTCTGGCTCGGTTCGTACCTCCTTGAGCGGGACGTCGAACTGTAGGGGAGGGATTATGGAATGGATCGCAGGCGCATTATCTTAGCCATCATCGCCGTCCTCGGGGTCATCGCCGTCGGCGACGTCTACGTGAACGGCTTGCACGTATTGGAAGGGACGTTCGAAGGTTTCACGTACCGCATTGAAGGGCCTTCGCCCACTGCGTCGGAGTACAAAGAGGCGTCGTACCCGGCTGCGGGAGTCCGTCGTGTGGCGCTGAGCGACGATGCAGCTTCACTCATCCTGAGGGCGAGCGACGTCGACGCGGTCCACGTTCAGGCGCAGGTGCGGGTCTACGCGCGCTCGGAGGAAGTCGCCCTGCGCTATCTAGAGGGGGTGAGCGTCGACTTTACGCTGGAGGACGGCGTGTTGACACCTAGGGTAAGCCGCCCGAACGTGTCCGGAATTCAGAAGGTCGAGACCGCCTGGCGCATCGTGACGCCTCGTGATATGGCGGTCGACGTCGACTACCGGCACGGGATCATCGAGCTTTCCGGCGTCGCAGGGCCCGTTTCCGCCAGCACGACCACGGGGATGGTCACCGTGCGCGACGTGGAAGGACCGGTTCAGATCAAGAACGACGCCGGCAACGTGACCGTGGAGAACGTAAACGGCGACGTATCGGTGCAGACCGCTTTCGGCACGGCCAATGTGCGCAGCGTGACCGGCGACGTCGGGGTAAAGAACTCGGCCGGGGCGATCGAGATTCACGACGTATCGGGCGACGTGACGTTCTCCGGTTCCATGGGAGATTTCCTCGCTACGGGCATCGGCGGCAACTTCTCCGGACGGCAGGAGATGGGCCAGGTGCGTGTCTCCCGGGTCGCGGGCGAAATCGACCTGCACGTCCGCATGGGCTCGGCGACCGTGCAGCCGTCCGCAGCCGCTCCCATAACGGTCACGGTGTCCCAAGGCGACTTGACGCTCATCTTGCCGCGGGAGATCACCGACCGCTACCGCTTCGAACTCAACGCCTCGCGCGTGACGATGCCAAATGATCTGACGGCGGGGGAGCCTAGGGACGACGCGCATCTCGTGAAAGTACACGTGCCGACGGGAACGCTACGCGTGGAGACGCAGTAGACGGATTGCCGGAGGAGCCTTCTTCCGGGACGGCGAAGTGGTACCTTGTGAACCTGGCCGCAATTCGTCCGAGCACCAAGAGGAGGATTTCCATGAGTAAGATGCAGTTGGGTGTCATCGTACGCTTGGGTGCGGTACCGGAAGAGGCGCTGCAGAAGGTGGCCGACTTGGAGCTGCCTACGTGCCAGCTGGCAGTGTGGAACGAGTCGCTCGCCACGCCCGAGATGGCGGCGAAGGTGAAGGCTGCGGCCGAGCAGACCGGCGTGCAGATCAGCGCAGTGTGGATGGGCTGGCCTGGACCGAAGGCGTGGAACTTCATCGACGGTCCAGCCACCTTGGGGCTGGTGCCGGAGGCGTACCGCGGCATGCGGGAACAGGCCCTCATCAAAGGTTCCCGCTTCGCCGCCGAGCTCGGAGTGGACCTTCTCGTGACCCATGTCGGCTTCATTCCGGAAAACCCGTCGGATCCGTTGTACCCGGGCCTTGTGGCTTCGCTGCGCTACATCGTGCGCGAGTGCAGGGCAAACGGCCAGACCTTCTGCTTCGAAACGGGCCAGGAGACGCCCACGACGCTCCTGCGCGTGTTCGAGGACTTGGGCGGCGAGAATGTCGGCGTCAATCTGGATCCGGCGAACTTGGCCATGTACGGCAAGGCGAACCCGAACGACGCAGCGGAAGTGCTCGGACCGTGGATCCGCGGCGTGCACGCGAAGGACGGGCTGTATCCAACGGACGGGCGCAATTTGGGTAAGGAGACACCGCTCGGCCAAGGCGTGGTCGACTTCCCGCGGCTGATCGAGACGTTGAAAAAGCACGACTACGCGGGCGCCATCACCATCGAGCGGGAAATTTCCGGCCCGCAGCAGATCGCCGACATCAAGGCCGCGGTGGTGTACCTGTCCAGTTTGATCAATTAGCCACAAAAGGCTATTGACTTGATCCGTCTTCGGTGCTAACATGACGACGTGTTGTGAATCTTATCGGGAGGAGGGTGAACCATGTTCGTGTCCGCAATGCGATATGTTCAGATCCGAACTAGTGTCCAGTGCAGCGATCGGTTTGCTCCTCTTCCCTGTCGTACGCTCTAGCCGCGACGTCGTTTTCGCACGCTGAGAGAGCCGTGGGTAAAGAGGACCCGCGGCTTCTCTTTGTCTTGCGTTGCGAACATGCGTTCGCCGTGAGCGGGACAGGGATCGCGGTGCGCTGCACACGGCGCAGGAGATGTCAAAAGAGTCGCATAACAGAACGACGAAAGAGGCGTGAACATCCATGGAAAACTGGATCCTCATCCGAGAACTCGCCCTCCTCCGCGCGGAAGAGCTTGCACACCGGGCGGAGCAGAAGGGCAAGGCCCGGGCGGCGGTAGAGCGCGCCGGTTTCGGGCCGGGACCGTTGCAGTCGAAGGCGGCGGGCCGGTGGTTACTCCCCTTTCGCCGGCCGCGCCGGGTACCGGAGTAAGCTACGAAGTATGCAAAGGTCGTGGAAGAGGGGGCTGTCCCGAAAGTGCATTTGGGACAGCCCCCTCTTTATGCTTCATCGGTGGTTACCACCCGGGCCTTGGGACAGCCGGCGGCAAGTGCTGCGATGAAACGCTCTTTCTCTTTCGGCGAGACGTAAACGGTATTGTAACGGGCGTAGCGCACAACGACCCGGTCGACGGAGAGGGCAGCGGAAAAAAGCGCGGGAGCTCGTAAGATGTCCCTCGTCTCGCCGATCTGGGTTATGTCGGAAAGCTTGATGCGCGTCCTGAGTGGGCCGAACCGGATGAAGAGGGTGTCTTTTCCGATGACGTAGTACGAGCCGAACCAGATCCAGGCGATCATGGCGTAAACGATGAGAATGACCGTTCCAAGAACGACGCCGCCCCAGCCTTCCTTGGCCATAACGATTCCGAGCGGGAGCAACGTCGCGAAGATAGTGCCCCAAAGGAGTACCCCTACCCAAGGATCGCGGCGGACGGCGAAGAACTCTCCCTCAGGACGTTGCGTCTTGCTGGCCATATCGATCCCCCGTTTTCTGACATCGTCCGGAACTCACCTTACCATGCGGGGGATGCGGGCGCAATTACTGACGCTCTGAGGAGGGGACTTATGCGTTATCCTGTTACTTTTGAGAACGAAGGACAGATGATGATCGGCGTCGTGCACCGGCCGGACGAAGACCGGAATGGACGGCGGGACGGGCGGCCCGGTGTCGTCATCTACCACGGCTTTACCGGTACGAAGGTCGAGCCGCACCGCATCTTCGTGAAAATGGCCGAACGGCTGGCCGCACTGGGGATCGTCGCGCTGCGCTTCGACTTTCGCGGTTCGGGCGACAGCGAGGGGAACTTCGAGGATATGACCTTCGGCGGCGAGGTTTCGGACGCGCTCGTTGCCCTCGATTACATGCTGGAGAATGAAGGCATCGACCCCGGGCGCCTGGGCGTGCTCGGCCTCAGCATGGGCGGAGCGGTGGCGGCCTGCGTGACGGGGCGGAGCGCCAAAGTGCGCACCGCGGCCCTATGGGCTGCCGTGGCCGATTTGAACCTTTTCCGCCATATGGCCGCGGACATCACCGCAGAGCTGGGCGACGTTGAATACTACGACCGGAACGGCAACCTCGTCGGCCGGGCGTTTATCGAAGGCTTGGACGGGTACGTACCGTACAGGGAAGTGGCCGACGGGAAGACCCCGGTTCTCGTGGTGCACGGCGACCAGGATCCCACGGTGCCCGTGGACCACGCCCACAAGTTCACCGCGGCCTTGAAGCAAGCGGGCAATCCCTACCGGCTGCACATCGTCGAAGGCGCCGACCACACCTTCAATTCCCACGCGTGGGAGACGGAAGTGATCGACGTCACGGCCCGCTGGTTCGCTGAGACGCTATGACGGGTCTATGACGGGATGCCGCCGATGGGCGTGACGGGACTGAACACCCAGTCGATCCAGTCCATCGGGTTCGGCACTTTCCATCCCAGGGCCACGGCTGCCGAGTACGCGAGAGCAATGAGCCACAGAACAGCGAAGATGACGGCCTCCCGCCACAGGCGGTTGCGAATGAGCGGGGGGCCTTCGTACCATGCGATAGCCGCCATGGCCAATAGGACCAACACGAGCCGCATCAGCCGTCTCGCCCCTTGCGAAACAGAGGTTCTTTGATCAGGCCCGTCTCCAGAAGATGGCTTTCCACCCGCACTTCGATCTCCATCTCGGCGAAGGTGTCCCGCCAGTTCTCCTCAAGCTGTTTCCACGCGTGGGGAAACCTTTGCTCAAGACGGCTGCCGATTCGGAAGACGTCCACTTTCCATTCCTGGGCTTTTTCGACGGCGGCCCGGATTGCGTTAACTACCGCTTGCTCCTGCATGCTTTCCAGGATCGACCAGTCTCTTTCCGTCGTGAAGTTGCCGCCGCCTATCTGCTCGGCGAGCACTCCTTCGAAACGCACCTCGATCGCTGCCTTGGGCTCGCCGTCCTCAAGCCGTACGTCAACTTTTGATCGGATCCGCCGCAAGCCGAAGGAAGCGAGGACCTGCTCGCCTTCCCAATCGGCCTCGCCGACGAGCACAAGGCCCGGTCCGGACACCCCGAGGGCCAGCGCCACACCGGTTGACTCTTCGGTGTTGAAGATGCCGACGAGCCGATCGGCGTGGAAGGCTGCCGTTCCCACCACGGTGAGCGAGCCGTCCGCCTCGTTCGAGTCGAAGACGGGCAGAACGGCCCCGGATCCAGGTTCGACGAGGTACTGGATGAAGTCGCCGAACAAGGTCGCGACGAAACCGGTCCGTTGAGCTTGGATCGTGAGCGCATCGAGGGAGAGGCCCAAGGTGATGAACGTCTCGCTCAAAGAGCGCATGACGGACTCGGCGCTCTCGCGTGCCACGCCGATGTTCATCGTGCGCCGAAACTGGCCGTGGCGCTGCAGATGATCTAGGGTGCCGGCGATGCCCTGGCGAGCGAGCTCCTCGCCGTAGAGCACGATTTGCAGTTGGCCCAGGAAGATGGTGCGGTCTACGGAGCGCTGAATGGCCTGGATCGCCTCGAGCACCGTCCGGCCTTCACGGCTGATGATGACTGCCGAAGGAAGGGAGCCTACCTCGCCCGTTTCCGTTGAGGTGGAGCCGCCCGGATTGACCATTTCGAGGGTGACCTTAAACGTGTCCGGTTCGCTGCCGGCATCGAGACCTAAGGTCAGGACGATCACGACTTCGTCCACGGATACCCGGTCCCAGCAGCCCGTTGCGACGAACGCCGCGAGGAGCAGCGTGCAGAGGAGGCGCCGTTGGCCGGAAGCTGGCATCATGGGACCCGTTCCCCCTCTTTCCCGGGCCCCGCTCCGCCCGTCCGCGCCCGCCGCCGGTGGAAGTAACCGACGCCGATGAGGAGCAAGGGGACGACGAAGGTATGGGCGAGGACGTAGCCCGCAAAGGAGCCCGTGTTCACCCATTCAGCCAGTTCCGCGTCGCTGCGGATCAGGACCATCGCCATCGTCGCGGCGATGACGGTGACCGGGAACGTGAAAGGCCGGTAGTGGCGGGTACGTCCGAGCCAGGCGATCTGATTGGCGGCCAGGTAGATAAGATACGTCTTGCCGAGGAAGGCGACAAGCAGCCACGCCCCCAGCATCATGGCGTCGAGGCGCTCCAGAATGCGGCCGAGGCGGACCGAGCGGGCGACCGAGATGGCGGGGATCAGCATTTCGTCCATGCCCCGGTAACTGAAAAGCCCTTGGGCGATTACCGTGAGGACGACGACGGCCAGGCCCGCGATGGCGGTGGCGGTCAGGACGGCCCGCTCCATGCTGCGCCGATCGTCGAGGTAGGGAGCGACCCAAATGCCGAGGCCGGTGAGGCTGAGGGACGCGACCGAGGGAACCGCGCCGACGAGGGGCGGACGGAGCCCTTCATTCAGTACGGGGAGGAGGTTTTCCAAATGGATGTAGGGGCTGATCCCCACGACGAGGATGAGAAACGAGATCAGACTGAAACCGATGTACACCTGGGCCGAGCGGGTGATTACCTCGATGCCGAGCCGTGCGGCGATGCCCCCAGGGACGGCGAACAGAACGAGAATGACCACATTGGGCGTTTTCGGCAACACGGCGGTGCTGACCAGCTCCATGATGTGGCGCATCGTGATGCCGCACATGACGAGGAAAAACAGTAGGTAAAGCACGTTGACGGCGACTCCGAAAAAGGGCCCGCAAATGCGGCAAAGCCAGTCGGCCATAAACGTTTGGTGGTCCGCAGGCCGTGCCGCGAGCCAGACCCACACCACCAAGAGGCCTAAGGCGGCTGCGATGAGTGACGAGACCCACGCGGAAGACTTAGCAATCGCCGCCATGCCGGCGATCGGAAAGATGGTGCCCAGAATATGCGAGGCCCAAAGGATCGAGATCAGGCCTCCCGTCGAAATCTTAGCCTTTTCCACCGTCTTCACCCTCCCTGGGCGGACGCGGCATCAGGCCACCTTCCTGCCTGTCCGTATCTTGAGCAAAGAGCGTGGCGGGACGCGGGCCGCGGTCCCACACCGGACGACGCCAGAGCCCCTTTTTTATCTCGTTGTAGCGGAAGGGCGCGAGGGGAGCCATGTACGGTACGCCGAACGAGCGCAGGGAGACCAGGTGCGTGACGAGCAAAATAAAGCTAATCAACATGCCGATGGCGCCGAACAGCGCGGTCAAGAACAGGATGGGAAAGCGCAGAAAGCGGAGGACGTTGGCGGTGCCGAAGTTGGGCGTCGTGAACGAAGCGACGGCGGTCAGGCCCACGATGATGATCATGATCGGGCTGATCACTTTGGCCGCCACGGCGGCCTGGCCGATGACGAGAACTCCGACGATGGAAACCGCGTTGCTGAGAGTTTTCGGCAGCCGCAGCCCGGCCTCGCGCAAGACCTCGAAGGCTCCTTCCATGAGAAAGGCTTCTCCCGCGGGGGGAAAGGGCACCCCCTCCCGGCCCAAGGCGATGCTGAGCAGCAAGATCGTCGGAATCGCTTCGTGGTGGAAACTGACCAGAGCCACGTAGATCGAGGGCAAGAAAAGGGTAATAAAAAGGCTTAAAAGGCGCACAGTGCGCAGCATCAAGGTCGTGATGGACCGCTCCGTATGGTCGGCGCTCGAGGTGAAAAACTCGGCGAAGTAAGTCGGGGCAAACAGCGCGAAGGGCGTCCCTTCGACGAAGATGGCGAAACGGCCTTCGAGCAGGGCCGCGGCCACCCGTTCGGGCCGCTCCGTCGTATTGATGGTTGGAAACAGCGAGAAGGGGTGGTCTTCGATCAGCTCCACGACCGTTTCGCTCACGAGGAGGCCGTCGATGTTGACGCCGATGCGTTCGAGCCTGCTGCGGGCCTCGGCGACGACTGTTTCAGAGGCGACGCCTTCGATGTATGTCAAGACGACGCGGGTTTGCGTGTATTTGCCCACGGTAAAGCTCTCCGTGCGCAGATGCGGCGTGCGCAAGCGGCGGCGCAGCAATGCGAGGTTCGCCTCGATCTGCTCGACGAAGCCTTCCCTCGGGCCCCGGGCGATACCTTCCGTCTCGGGCTCCTCCACGGACCGCATGGGCGTCTGCGACACGTCGCAGACGAGCGCTTGCCGGCTGCCCTCGGGATGGAGGACGACCCGGCCCGACAAGATCTTCTCGATCACGCCTTCGATGGTGTCGGCGAAGTCGATGACGGCGTTCGTGAGCACCCGCTCTTTGAGCACTTCGATCGCGTTGGTGCGGGTGATCGGCCTGTCTCCGTAGGCGATGAGGGGTTCGAAGACGGTTTTTGCGGCTTCTGCCGCGTTGAACAGCGAGCAGTCGTATATGGCCAGCACGCGAAGGCCCCGCTCGCCGCCGACGCGCACGGTGCGCGAGTGGAGCACGTCCGTTTCGCCGAACGTGTCTAAGATGATGCGCTTCAGCTCGTCGTTATCCAGCGGAATGGGCGAGCCGCCCGGCTTCGGCGGTGGAGCGGTCGCTTCCTTCGACCTTCGGGGACGTCTCGGGGGCATGGGTCCACACCTTCCGGTCTTGAGAGGATCGTGGTCATTTTGCCACCGGAAAGACGCCCTTAAACGTGCCGAGACGCGAAGAAGACCGGAGCCTGGGCTCCGGTCTTCGGAAGTTGCGTGTCAATGGGACGGGAACTTACGCAGCGGGGGTGCCCCAAACTTGCACTTCCGCCACCCACATGATGTTGGGCCGGTAGACAGGGCCACCGCCGCTCGGCTGCAGGACGCGGATCTTGTCGGTCGTGACCGGGGCGAACGTGACCTCGGTCGAACGCAAATTGCGGTCTTCAGCCGGCAGCCTCAGTTCGGTGATGGTGACCTAGTTCGCACCGTCCCAATACTGCAGGACGATGTGGCTGGAAACCTTGAACTCGCCGGCGTCACGGGCCCAGTAGATCGAGATGCCGCTGACCTCGCTCGTCTCGGCCAGTGCCAGCTCGATCCAGTGGTCACCAGCTACCTCGGCGGATGCCCAGGCCACGCGTCCCCAGCTCGCGTCGATCTCGGGATCGTGGTCGTTCAGCTCGCCGTCGTTGAGCTGCGTGCCCTCGGGATAGGCAGTAAACGTGCTGTCGACGGTCACGGTGGCCCGCAGAGCAAGATTCTCTTTCTCCGCCGCAAGGCCGGGTACGGAAAGAAGCAGTGCAAACGTTATGAGGACTACGATCATAGTGCTACGACGCATGACAGAACCCCCCTTGGCTTTCGTAGGTTTCGCGCCGCCAGCATGGCCTAAGGCAGGCCATGCCCAGACTTCCAAAGATTATATACGGCGCAGCTGCGGAGAAAACCTGGCGTCTCAAGATTTCTTTATTTTGGCAACTGACGATGCGAGGGCGGGGCTGTCCCAAAAGTACATTCGGGACAGCCCCTTCTATCAACGTTTCGATGTGGAGAGACAGGCAACAGCAAACGTACGGCGCCGGATCCGAGTGCAACCGTAGCCAACCTGGCTAGGTTGTGTGGGATGTAAAGCAGTCCCCATGCGATGTGCACCTTTTCTGCACCTTTTCGAGACCGCGCAGCAGGAATCGTGGGAAAGACAAGTTGCCTTTCGTTTCGGGACCAGTTCGTCCAGGCTGGGCGGCAGGAGCATTGGCTGGTTCATCTCATACGGCTTGAAGGTGAGCTTACGGTTCTTCGTGCTCACACCCCGAGGGTGACGATGGCCTGTGACCCACGATTGGGTCGCTAGCCTTTGCGAATAACCTACTGGCGGGTCATTCCGCCGCTTCATCGACCCACCCGTGGGTCACTGAGCCGTAGCACGGACTCCTACCAGAATCTGATAGCTGCGCGCAACCCCGCTAGCTGGGATGACACGGGCGCTGCACCCGACGCCGCCACCGCCTAGATAGCTAACCGTAGCCTGTGACCCATCGTTGGGTCAGCTTGCCAACGGATCGACCCACACGTGGGTCGAATCACTCCCTGCGCGACCCACTCCCGGGTCGGCCGCCTCCGTCCAGCAGCGGGCCGTTCCTTTGGAAGCTGCTTCCAGCTCCTCTAGCTGCGAAAACGCCAGGAGACGGGCAGAGACCGCTGGCACCGCCGTTCTACTTAAGCTATGTGGCTGGCCCAAATATGCTCTTGGGACAGCCCCGGCGGCAGACCCACCGCGCGGCTTTACAGAGCCGAGGCGATTTCCTGGACCATCGCGGGCACCGACAGCAGCCCGCCACCGGACAGGTACCAGTACTCCGGATCGAGGTAGACGATATTCCCCTGTTGGTAGGCCTTGGTGAAGCGTACGAGCTGGTTGTCCATCACCTGGCGCGCCGTCGGGGTACCGGCTACTACCGCGCCCCGGTCCACCACGAACAGGTAGTCCGGGTTCGCAGCCAGGATAAACTCGAAGGAGATGGTCTGGCCGTGGCTTGAAGCGACGATGCCTTCTCGCGCCGGGGCGAAGCCGAATTCGTCGTGGATCAGCCCGAAGCGGGAGCCGGGTCCGAAGGCGCTCACCGACTTGTCATTGACCAGTACGACCAAGGCAGTGTAACCTGCGGCCTTGACCTTCTGCTGCACCTCGGCCACGCTGCGCTCGACGGCGGCAAGGTGCTCTTCCACTTCATCCTCGCGGCCGAAGATCCGGCCCAGCAGCCTGGCGTTGGCCTTGAACGATTCCATGTAATCGGTCGTGTCCAAAGCGACGTAGATGGTCGGGGCGATTTGGGAAAGCTCCTCGTAGTACGTCTGCTGGCGCCCCGAGATGATGATCAGGTCGGGCCGTAAGGAATATACGGCTTCCAGGTTCGGTTCGGTCAGGCTGCCGACGTTCGTGTACTTGGCGTCCCGGTACTTGCTCAGATACGAGGGGATCGTGCCGCCCTTGGGCAGACCGACGGGTTCGATGCCCAGCGCATCCATGGTGTCGAGGGCGCCGAAGTCGAAGACGACCACGCGCTGGGGACCGGCGGGCACGATCGCGGTACCTAACTCATGTTCTACGGTAATGCTCTGAGCCAAGCCGACGGCTGAGACCGTCGCAAGCAAGACCATAAGCGCAAATGCGTTGCGCATCCGACTCATTTCACTGTAACCTCCTGTCGGTTCTCCACGGAGGCCGCCGCCGCCGTGGTGTGGGGGAAAGGATTGCATATTCCGTGGTGGTAGTAGACACAAACCCGCGTCTTTTGGATCTCCTCGATGTGAATGTGCATATCGAAGATCTCGCGCAGGATGTGCGAGTGAATGATGTCTTCCGTGGGACCCGAATGAATGAGCCTTCCGTTGCGCAGTGCAACGATGTAATCGGAATAGGACGACGCGAAATTGATGTCGTGCACCACCACCACAATGGTTTTGCCGAGCTCGTCGACAAGCCGGCGCAGCAGTTGCATGATCTGGACCGAATGCTTCATGTCCAGGTTGTTAAGGGGCTCGTCGAGCAGGATGTAATCGGTGTCCTGAGCCACGACCATGGCGATGAAGGCCGCCTGCTTCTGGCCTCCGCTCAAATGGCCGATGTACTTGTGGCGCATAGGCCCCAGTTCCATGTAGTCGATGGCCCGCTCGATGTGCTCGCGGTCCTCCTTCGTCAGCCGTCACTGCGAGTAGGGGAAGCGGCCGAACGAGCCCAGCTCCTCGACGGTGAGCCGCAGATTGATGTGGTTCGTCTGCCGAAGCGTCGCGATGCGCTTGGCGATCTCGTTGGTGCTGTAGGCGTTCACATCCTTCCCGTCCAGTTTCACGGTGCCGGTGTCCGCTTTGACCAGCCGGCTCATGATCGAAAGGAGCGTACTCTTGCCCGCACCGTTCGGACCGATGAAAGATGTAATCGTATTCGGGAGGATCGTGAGCGAAACGTTGTCGAGCACGCACTGACTCCCGTAATACTTGCTGACACCACAGATCTCTACCATGACGTCCGCTCCTTTACGATGAGATAGAGGAAGTAGATGCCGCCGGCCAAGTTGATGATCACGCTGATGTTCGTCGAAAAGTTGAACACGTGCTCCACGACGAGCTGTCCGCCGATCAAAGCGACGCACGCGACGAGGCACGCGCCGGCGATCGCCCACAGCCTGCGGTACGTGCGGACCAGCTCATAGGCGACGTTGGCCACGATCAACCCGAGGAACGTGATGGGGCCGACCAAAGCCGTCGAGACCGCAACCAACATGAAGACGGCCATGAGCAGGCGCCGGACGACGCGGTCATAGTCGATGCCCAGGTTGATTGCGTGCTCTTTACCCAGGGCCAGCACGTCCAAGAACTTGAGCTGGGGCCAGAAGACGACCGCGGTGAGCAGCATCGCGACGGCCGACGCGGTGAGCAGCGGCGTCTTGATGTTGTTGAAGCTGGCAAACATGCGGCCTTGTACGATGAGAAACTCGTTCGGATCGATGAGCACCTGCATGAACGAGGCGATGCTCTGGAAAAACGTACCGAAGATGATGCCGAGCAGCAGCATGAAGAAAATGTTGCCCCGTTCCCCCGCGAAGAACAGGCGGTACATGACGAACGAAAACACGAGCATCAAAAGGAGCGACAAGGCGAAATTCGTGTTGGCCGACTGCACGAGCGGGTGGGTCGAGCCGAACGCGTAAACGATCGCGGTTTGCACGAGCAGATACAGGGAATCGAGCCCCATGATGCTCGGCGACAGGATCCGGTTGTTCGTGAGCGCCTGAAACACGACCGTAGACGAAGCGACGGCGCACCCGGCCAGCGCGATGGCCGCCAGCTTGGTCGCCCGGCGGGGCAGCGCGTACTCCCACATCCCCGAAGCGCCGACGGTGAGAAACAGCGCGGCCAGTCCCAGAGCGACCGCCGCCAAGATCGCCAGGCGCCCGCCGTCCCCCAGCCGCACGCGTATCGAGGAGCTTGTAGACGTTCTCGCCTCAGTGCTCATACACGTTGCTCCTCATCAAAAGGTAAATGAACGCCCCCGAACCTAAGACGCCGATGGTCAGGCTGATCGGAATTTCGTACGGGTGAATGACCAGCCGGCCGAAGATGTCGCTGACGAGCACCGTGATGCTGCCAACGAGTGCCGTCAAGGAGAGCGTGTTCTTCAGGTTGTCACCCCAAAAGAGCGAGACGATATTCGGAACGATGAGGCCGAGAAACGGAATAGTGCCTACGGTCAACACTACAGCTGCGGTGATCATCGCAACGATTGCAAGGCCTACGTTGACCACTTGCCGGTAGTTCAGCCCGAGGTTCCGCGCGACGTCTTCGCCCATGCCTGCGATCGTGAACCGGCCGGCATACAGGTAGGCGAGCCCAACCAGCGGTACCGTCACGTAAAGCAGTTCGTAGCGGCCGCTCAAAATCGTCGAAAAGTCGCCGAGCAGCCATGACGCGATGTTTTGGACCAAGTCGTAGCGCAGCGCGATGAACGTGGCGACGGAGCTGATGACGCTGCCGAACATGAGGCCGGCGAGGGGCACGAAGATGATGTCTTTCATCTTGATGTGCTCGAGCATGCGCATGAAGGCGAAGGTGCCGAGCAGTGCAAAGGCAAACGCGATGAGCATTTTTACGATGGTCGGCGCCGAAGAAAAGAAAAGCAAGGATACGAGAATGCCAAGGCGGGCCGAGTCGAGCGTACCCGCGGTTGTAGGCGACACGAAGCGGTTTTGCGTCATCTGTTGCATGATGAGTCCGCACACGCCCATGCTCATGCCGGCCAGAATGAGGCTGATGAGCCGCGGCACCCGGCTGACGAGCAGCACACGCGTGACGATGTCGTCCGGATTCAACAGGTCGAGCGGCGAGAGCGTATGTGCCCCCACAAACAGCGACGTGGCGGACAGCACGATGAGAATGATGAACAGATGGCGTCGCTTCATAATGCACCCTTTGCTCGCCAGTGATGTGGGGTTGCCTAGCCGCCTTACCAAGTGACCCCAAAAAGAAGACGTTAGGGCACCCTAACCTTACGATTAAGGTAGCACCTGCAGAGCCGGCGGTCAAGGGACGAATGCATAATTTCGGAGCATTTTGGGCACAAGACGCGGCTTCCATGGGGCTAAAGGGCACGTGCCGGGCCGCCGATGTAGAGAATGAATCATCGTGCGGTCAAACAAACGTCATGGCTGACACGGAGGTCGGCGCCGCGCAGTCCACGGAGGTGGTCGCATGTCGATCGGAAAGGTGGCTGGTTCGGGCGGGACGGCCTTCGACGCGAGTCAGCTCAAAGTGGCCACGCCGCTCGCACCTCAGGAAGTAGGCAAGGAGCAACTGCTGCGGGACAGGCAGTTCCAAAGCGTCCAGCAGAGGCAGCACCAAAACCGGGTCGAGCTTACCGACGACGACGAATCGCGCCTTGTCAAACGCATGGCCGAGATGATGAACGAGTCTGCCCGCTGGGCCCACAAGCGCCTGCGTTTTCGCGTGCACGAGGACACCGAACGGCTGATGGTCCAGGTGATCGACGCCGAGACGGACGAAGTAATCCGGGAGATCCCGCCGTCCGAGGTGCTCGATCTAGTGGCGCGCATTCACGAGATGATCGGGCTTTTCATCGACGAGATCGCCTAAGGGACAGAGGGGAGCCGAAGCCATGAGCATTTCGTTCGACGGCATCGCCTCGGGCCTGAACACGTCCGAGCTCATCAAACAGCTAATGCAGATCGAACGGCGCCCCGTCGTTCTCCTGGAGCAGCGGGTGCAGACGTACCAGCAGCGCATGGACGCCTGGCGTGACGTGAACATGCGCCTGGCCAGCCTGGAGACGAAGCTGAGCGATTTGCTGCTTCGTTCCGCGTACG
>JAAYLA010000090.1 GCA_012522135.1 Bacillota bacterium
CCTTGCATTGACACGGGGCGCGGCGGGGTGATAGTATGGGAGCATCCAATAGAACTCCATAACTTATCAAGAGAGGTGGAGGGACGGGCCCGATGAAACCCGGCAACCGGCCCCGTTGGGCAAGGTGCCAATTCCCGCAGGGTGGAGTAGTCCATGCCTGGGAGATAAGTGCCAAGCGTCAACCCTCTTCCGGCTGGTTGGGGGTTTTCTCATGTTCCGGCGCGCCGTCCTAGGCAAGGGTGCGTGCTGAAAGGAGTTAAAGGGACGGATGAATCGAATGCGCACGGGTCGTTACCTTCTGACGTCGGAGTCGGTTACGGAGGGCCACCCGGACAAAGTTTGCGATCAAATCTCCGACGCGGTGCTGGATGCCATATTGGAGCAAGATCCGATGGGACGGGTCGCTTGCGAAACAGCGGTCACCACCGGTCTGGTTCTGGTGATGGGAGAGATCACATCATCGGCGGACGTCGACATCCATGCCATTGTGCGCGATACCCTTCTGCGCATCGGTTATACGGACGCGGAATACGGTATCGACGGTGCCAATTGCGCGGTGTTGGTATCCCTCGATCAGCAGTCGCCGGACATCGCGATGGGCGTGGACCGGGCACTGGAAAGCCGACTGAATCCGGATGATGGGGACCTACACTCTTCCGTCGGCGCCGGCGACCAGGGGCTGATGTTCGGCTTTGCCTCGAACGAAACGCCCGAGCTCATGCCCCTGCCGATTTCGCTCGCTCACCGGCTGGCGCAGCGGCTGGCCAAGGTGCGGCACGATGGCACGTTGCCCTATTTGCGCCCCGATGGCAAGACACAGGTGACAGTGGAGTACGATGGGTACCGGCCCGTGCGGGTCGACACCGTCGTCGTCTCGTCCCAGCACGCACCCGACGTCGATCAACAGACGATATACGACGACGTCGTGCAGCACGTCGTCCGACCGGTCATCGCCGGAGAACTGATGGACGATGCGACGCGGATTTACGTCAATCCGACCGGGCGGTTCGTCGTAGGCGGGCCGCGGGGCGATTCGGGGCTTACGGGCAGGAAGATCATCGTGGACACCTACGGAGGCGCAGCCCGCCACGGCGGGGGCGCGTTCTCGGGGAAAGATCCGACGAAGGTGGACCGTTCAGCGAGTTACGCGGCACGTTACGTGGCGAAGCACATCGTGGCCGCGGGATTTGCGGACCGGTGCGAGGTCCAAGTAGCGTATGCGATTGGGGTGGCCCGTCCGGTTTCCGTCACGGTCGACACGTTCGGTACCGGCCGCCTGAGCGACGAGGTGCTCGCCCGGGCGGTGCTCGAAACCTTTGATTTGCGGCCCCTGGCGATCATCGAGGAGCTCGATCTGCGCAGGCCGATTTACCTGCCGACGGCGACCTACGGGCATTTCGGCCGCCCGGATCTCGACTTGCCGTGGGAGCAACTCGACCGGATCGACGATTTGCGGGCAGCCGTCGAACGCCTGACCGTTACCCGGCGAGGTTCGTAAGGTTGGAGAACCTTCGGGACGCCGTCTGATCATGCGAGCTTAAAGACCCGGCCGGTGCGTTTGTTCGCCGGCCGGGGCTTTTTTGTGCCTTGACAACCGAGCCGAAGCCGTGCATATTACCGCAAACGAAGGAAGAGAGAAATTTATATAAAACACCGGGAAAGGAGAGATATAATTGCGTTGCGTATTGATTGGTCCGGCATGGAGTCCTGCTCGTTGGGTGGTTCCGTTCGTTGTCTGTGTGCTGGCGGTGCTCGGAGGAACCGCGGCGGCACAACAGACGGGCTATACCACGGCGACAGTTGAGATTCCGCCGATGATCGAAGTGATCGCGTGGCCGCAGGCGGAGGTTGAGTTGAGTGGAG
>JAAYLA010000008.1 GCA_012522135.1 Bacillota bacterium
ACGCGCCGCCGGCTGCACTTTCTCAGCCAGTGGGCCCATCACATGAAGACGCCGGTCGCAGTCATCGACTTGGAGCTGCAAAAGGCCCGGCAAAATCCCGATTACCCGCGGGAGCTGGTCGACTCCCTCGCCGAGGAGAACGAGCGCCTGGGCCGTTCACTCCAAGCTTTGCTCCACGCCATTCGCCTGGACGATTTCGCCGCCGATTTCAAAATAGAAGCCGTGTACCTGCCCGACCTCGTTCGCAAAGTGGTCAACGACTACCGGCACGCCTTCATCGCCCACCGCGTGTTTCCCAGAGTGGAAGCGCCGGAGGAAGACGCCGTCAGCCGGGAACTGCTCACGGTGCGCAGCGACGCGAAATGGCTGCGCCTCGTCGTGGAACAGCTGATCAGCAACGCGATCAAGTATTCGGCGGGAGAAGGGCGAGAAGGCAGGGTGACGGTATCGTTCCGGCAAGAGAAGGGCAAGACGGTGCTGACGGTTTCGGACAACGGCATCGGCATTCCTCCGGAAGACTTGGGACGCATTTTCGACCCCTTCTTCACGGGATCTGCCGGCCGGAAGCACGCGACTTCAACAGGCCTTGGCCTCTACCTCGCCCGGGAAGCTTGCGATCGCCTCGGCCACACGATCACGGTCCGCTCCGCTCCCGGAGCAGGGACTCAGGTGGACATCGTCTTTCCCCGCGACACGTCCATCTTCGCCGGCATGCCTTCCTCCGTTACGGCCAAGTGACAAAAATGTAAGGTTGACCGGCCGATCTGTAAGCCCATTCGATGGTGCCGCCTTCCGGCCACGGATAAATTGGACTTAGAATGTGGTCAGGGAGGAACGTGCCATGACGGTTTTACAGGCCATCAGTCTGAGCAAAGTGTACGGCGGGCGCGGCAAAGTAGCCACCCGCGCGCTGAGCAACTTCTCTTTCAGCGTGGAGAAGGGCGAGTTCGTCGGCATCATGGGACCTTCGGGCAGCGGAAAGACGACTCTGCTCAATTTGCTCGCAACCATCGACAAGCCGACGTCGGGCACCGTGAAGATCGAAGGCGTAGACGTATCCCAGCTGCGCGGCAACAGGCTTGCCCAATTCCGGCGGCGGCGCCTCGGCTTCGTGTTTCAAGATTACAATCTGCTCGATACTTTGACGATCGGGGAGAACATCGCTTTACCCCTTGTGCTCGACCGCAAACCCTCTCGCACCATACGGGATCGGGTCGCGGCGGTGAGCGAGCGCCTCGGTATCGCCGGTGTTTTGGAGAAGTACCCCTACGAAGTTTCCGGCGGTCAGCAGCAGCGGGCGGCGGCGGCACGGGCAATCGTGCACGAGCCGGCCATCCTGCTTGCCGACGAGCCCACGGGCAACCTCGACTCCAAAGCGGCCCGGGAACTCATGGAAACTCTCACCTTGCTCAACAACGTGGGCGGAGTGACGATCACCATGGTCACCCACGATCCGTTCGCGGCGAGCTATTGCGAGCGCATTTTGTTCATCCGCGACGGCGAGCTGTATAACGAGATCCACCGGGGAAGCAGTCGCCAGGTGTTTTTCCAGCAGATTCTGGACGTTCTGGCGGTCATTGGAGGTGACGTCCGTGAACTTGAGACGTCTCGCAATTAAGAACGTGTGGCAAAGCCGCGGGCGTTACCTCGCGTACCTGGCCAGTTCGGCGTTTACGGTGATGATCTACTTCTTGTACACGGCTTTGGCGCTGCATCCTTATTTCCAGGGGGACTACCGCGGTGCGCGCTACATCTCGGTGGCCGACAACACCGCGGCGATCATCATACCCATGTTCATGTTGGTGTTCTTGCTGTACTCCGGCGCGGCGTTTAACCGGTCGCGGGCCAAGGAGTTCGGCCTGCTCGCTCTATTGGGGCTGTCGCGGCGGC
Source organism: Bacillota bacterium (assembly GCA_012522135.1). Taxonomy (GTDB): domain Bacteria; phylum Bacillota; class Limnochordia; order DTU080; family JAAYLA01; genus JAAYLA01. The sequence goes on from JAAYLA010000008.1 coordinate 1,891, forward strand.
AGCTCGTGCGTATGATCCTCTGGGAGAACGTCATCATCGCGGCCACGGCGATCGCGCTGGGCCTGGGCGGCGGCCTCCTGTTTCTGAAGCTGTTCTTCATGGTGGTCAGCCTGCTGCTTGGTCTGTCCGAGGAGCTGCCCGTCTACGTCGCGGCACCGGTATGGTGGCGCACGGTCGGGGTTTTCGGCGCGATGTTCCTCGGCGTCTCCCTGCTGTCGCTGCGCACGGTGCTGCGCCTCAACGTGATCGAATTGGTGCGGGCCGGACGCAAGCCGAAAGAGACGCCCATCTTCTCTTGGTGGAAAGCGCTGCTCGGTATGGCATTGATCGTGCTCGGCTACGCGTGGGCCTGCCATCCCGATCCGAACGTCATCGTTCCCGGCGTGCTGCCCGTCACGCTGATGGTTTCGGTAGGCACGTACCTGCTCATGCGCGAGTCGCTTATTGCCATACTGAGCGGGCTGCGCAAGGCGCGGCGGCTATACCACCGTCCGGGACCGTTTCTCACCATCAGTTATTTAACGTTCAAGATCCAGGAGAATTACAGGATGCTCGCTTCCACGGCCGTGTTCGTCGCGATTATCTTGTCGGCCGTAGGCACCATCTTCTCCTTCTACATCGTATCGGAAGCCGATGCCCGTCTGTCGGCTCCCCACGCCGTGCAGCTCTTCATTCCGGACGGCGCGGAGGCGACATCAGAGATCGCCCTTGTACGCAGCACCCTGGCTGAACACGGGGTCCAGGAACTCGACTTCGTGCAGGTCCGGCTCCCTTTCGGCAAGATCGGCTCGCTGGAGGTCCTCGTCGCACCGTACTCGCTATATGAAAGCCTCTACCGGCCCGAAGGGGTTACCTTGCCACAGGGTGGGGACGACCAAGCAATCCGGGTCAATCCGTTCCGGCGTCCGGCAATCGATCCGGAGGAGGACAAACCGACACCGGTGGACCTACTTCTGGCGGATGATTCCATTCCCTTTACAGCCGTGACCGATCGCAGCGGTCGCCTGTTCAACGGGTTCCTCGGCGACGTGTTCGTGGTCAGCGACAGGCGGTTCGAAGAACTTGTCGCCGACTACCCGGATGTGGAATACGTGGAACTGGCCATCTGGACGGGCCCCGGTTGGCATAACTCCAAGGCCCGTGCCGCGGCGGCGGAGCTCACAGAACGGTTTCCCCGCAGCAGCCCCGTCAGCCTGACGACCACCTTGGAGACGTACCGGGCGCGGATCAGTGAGTACGGCCTGGCCCTGTTCCTCGTCGTCTTCACCTCGCTGGCCTTCTTTGCCGCAACGTGCAGCCTACTCTACTTCAGGCTGTTCACCGAAATCGACGAAGACCGCCGCTACTACACCCGCCTGCGCCAGCTCGGCCTGACCCGGGGCGAGCTGCGGGGCCTGTCGCGGGTCCAGGCCATGGTCATCTTCTTCATCCCGTTTCTCGTAGGGCTCGTGCATTCGACTTTCGCAATGAAAGCCCTCGGCACGTTGATGAGCCATTCGGTGCTGGTCTACGGCTGGCTCGTGGCCCTAGGCTACTTGGTCGTGCTCGTCGGGTACTTCCTCGTGACGTACGCTTTGTACTGGAAGACCTTGGGCGTCGGGCGCGACGAGATCACGATGCTCAGGACGGCCTAACCGCAGCGCCGGCCCGCCACCCGCTCCCTTTCAGCCAAGAGACTGGCTCTTGTCCCGGCACCTGTCCGCCAAGTCCGGCTCTACATACCCGAGCTGGACTTGGCGATGTACCATCGGCCGTCGATGCGCTCCAGCGTCCATTCGACGGACCATTCCGTCGCGACACGCTGCTGGAGGGCGGAGTTGTACTGGTCCTGTCCGCCCGTGAACCGTACGACGGCGATGTCGCCTTCCAGCGTGGCGGTCACGTCTTTGACGTAGACGTCGTAAATCTCCGTGATGTAGAAATACATCTGTTCCAACATTACCTTCAGCTCCGCCCGGCTCATGATGAACGATCCGGTGAAATCGGTCCAAGTGACAGGATCTTTGTGCATATTGGCCACGGCTTCGACGTCGCGCTCTTTGACCGCCTGGACATAGAGGTGCAAGAACGCTTCGATGCTTGGATCTAGTTCTTGCTGAGACGTTACGACGCTCGCTGAGACGTCCGTGGCGACACAGCCCCAGGCAAACGCTACGGCGACGCAAATCCCCAGGTAGCGATAGAGTCCGCGCAACCTCATATACCTCTTCCCTTCAGCCGGTAATTCTCACTCTTAACGTAACACAGCGAAGGGAAACCGCCAGACGACCGACTGTTGAGAGGTTGTCAAGTGACTGTCGTCTAATTATCCAAATAACCGAGGAATTCCGACGTGGCTTGCGGAATAATCTCGTCGGGGGGAACTTCAGACCGGGAGGTAGGCCGGCGCCGCGCACGCGTCGGTTGAACGACATGATGACCCATTCCCACAGTTGGGCCATGCGCCTGGCCGAGCGCAGAGCGAGGACCTTCGTCGGACGCGAGGCGGAGCTCCGTGTGCTGCGCGGCGTGCTCGAGCCGCGCGAGCTTGCGTTTCAAGTCATCGCCCTCGTGGGGCCGCCGGGCTGCGGAAAGACCACTTTGCTGCGTCTGCTGAGCACGGAATGCCACGAGGCGGGCGTTCCTCACGCGTTCATCGACGCCCGTGCCATACAGCCGTCGACGGATGCGCTGCTGCGGGCCTTGCGCGGGGCCCTGCACCTTTCCGAAGCGCGGCCGATTCCCGCCGCTTTGGCGAAACACACGCGCTTCATTTTGGTGATCGACAACTATGATGCGTTTTATCCCCTGCACGATTGGCTCTGCGAGAAGTTCTTTCCCCAGCTTCCGGCCAGTACAGCCGTGCTGCTCGGCAGCCGCAAGCCGCTGCCGGAACCGTGGCGCACCGATCCTGCCTGGCGCGAACTCGTGAAAGTGCTCGAACTAGGCAATCTGTCGGAAGAGGAGGCGCGCACCTACTTGCGCCTGCGGGCCGTGCCCCAGGAAGAGCACGAACGCCTCATCGCCTTCAGTCGGGGGCATCCCCTAGCCCTTTCCCTGGCGGTCGATCTGTACTTGCAGCGAGGCGGCGGACCCTTCGACCCGGATGCCGAACCTGGACTGATGCAGGCGCTCGTCCGCCGCTTCATGGGCGATCTTTCCGATCCCCCGCTGCGGGCTGCGCTGGAGGCCTGCGCCGTCGTGCGGGTGACGACCGAGGCCGTGCTCTCGGCGGTACTCGGCAAACCCGACGTGCGCGCCGAGTTCGATTGGCTGTGCAGCCTTTCGTTTGTCGACTTCTATTCGGTGGGCATTTACCCCCACGACTTAGTGCGGGACGTACTCCTCTTTGATATGAAGTGGCGCAACCCGGACCGCCTGGCCGAACTGCGCAGGCGTGCCCTCGAGTACTACGCCGGCAGACTGCAGCGCCCGGCGTCGTCCGACTTCGAAGATCTCATCGAAGATTACCTGTTCTTACACCGGGACCATGCCGTGTTTAGCCCGTTCCTGCGTGTAGGGAGCTCGGGAGCGATATTGCCAACGTGCGAGCCGGCCACGGCGGCCGACCACCGGCAGATGGTCGCCTTACTGCGCCGGTGGGAAGGCGACGAGTCCGCAAGACTACTTGCCCGCTGGCTGCAGGTACAGCCGTCGGGCGCCCAGGCCATTCGAGACGACTGCGGCAACGTCGCAGCCTTCATGTTCACGGCTGAGCTGGATGCATCACGCAAAGCCCATATAGGCGACGACCCCATCGCACACGCTATCTGGGAGTATCTGGAACGATGCGGCTTTCCGGCCGACGGGGGCGTAGCCACCCTTACCCGCTTCGTCGTCGTTGCCCAAAATTACCAGGAGCTATCGCCCGAGCTGGCAGCCTTTGCCGTCGCCGTGGTGCAACACTGCCTGACCGTTCCGGACTTGAAGTTCAGTTTCAACGTACTCGTCCATCCCGAGCGCTGGGAACCGCTCGCTGCAGCCACCGGCTTTTTTCCCCGCGTGAGCGAGCTAAACTTCGAAGTGGGTGGGCGGCCGGTCGGCGTTTTCATGCAGGATTGGCGCGCGGTACCGCCCGACGTGTGGCTGAAACGCCTCGCTGGACTGCCAGGTACAGGTAAAGGGGCCGAAAACCAGCACGGCGAGGCTGGTTCTTCGCCTTCCACGCAAGCGCTCATGACCCGGGCGGCGCAGGCTCGGAGCAACGGGTCACAGACACCGGACGCATCCCGGGAGCGGTTCGACGGCGCCGTGCGGCACGCGCTGAAGCATTACCACGTGTGGGACATGTTGGCATCGAACCCGCTTGTCGACGCGAAGATCGTGCACAAAACGGCCGGGCCCGGCGCCGGCATCGCCGCCCGCGTGCAGGCGCTGCAAGACATATTGCGCGACGCCGTCGAGTTCCTCGGCACCGTACCGACCCGTGAACGGCTGTACCGGGCGCTGCACTACACGTACCTCGAACCGCAAGGCAGCCAAGAGCAGACCGCGGAATTCCTCAACCTTCCCTTCAGCACTTACCGCGGCCATCTGCGAGCGGGCATCCGCGCGGTCGCCGACTTGCTGTGGCACAAAGAGGCGGATCTTTGATCGACATCCCGTGGCCGGCGCCCCATCTGCCATTTTCTTAGAGGGATCCGGACGGAAGGACGGAATACTGCAGGCAGTACGGTTCCCCGGGCGGATCCGGAAGCCGAAAACTCAAGGCAGGTGGTATCCCATGGCACGTAGCACGCTCGCTCTCCTCGGAGGCGAGCCCGTCCGCAGCAAACCCTTCCCCCCTTGGCCGACGCACGACGAGAGGGAAGAGCGCCTGCTGCTTGACACGTTGCATTCCGGCAATTGGTTTCGCTACAAGGGAAACAAGGTGAAGCAGTTCGAGGAGGCCTTCGCCGCACGCCACGATGCGAAGTACGGCTTGGCGATGTCCAGCGGCACCACGTCCCTGGAGGCCATCTTTTGCGCCCTCGGCCTTGAGCCAGGGGACGAAGTGCTCGTTCCGAGCTACACCTTCGTGGCCACTGCGACCTCCGTGATCATAGGCGGCGCGACGCCTCGCTTTGTCGACGTGTGCCCGCAGACGCTTAACATCGACCTGAAACACGCCGAAGAGTGCGTGTCGCCTCGCACCCGCGCCGTCGTGGTGGTGCACTTCGCCGGTTTGCCGTGCAATATGGATGAAGTGATGGCCTTCGCCGAGCGCCACAATTTGTACGTGGTGGAGGACGCCGCCCACGCCCACGGGGCCCGCTGGAACGGCAAAGGCGTCGGCTCCCACGGGCATATGGGCGCATTCAGCTTCCAGGCGAGCAAGAATATGACCGCGGGCGAAGGAGGCATCGTCCTCACCGACGACGAGCAGCTACTGTCGCGCGCCTTCTCGCGGCACACGTACGGTCAGCGGCCGGGACACCCGTGGTACTCGCACCACGTCGTCAGCACGAACCTGCGCATGACCGAGTGGCAAGGTGCGATCCTGCTGGCTCAGTTAGAACGCCTAGACGAGCAAATGCGCATCCGCCGCCAAAACGCCTTGCTGCTCGACGAAGCGATCGCGAACATACCGGCTCTAACTCCCGTCAAGTCCGACGATCCGAGAGCCGCCGACCGCGCATATCACCTATACGCGTTCCGCTACGCACCGGGCGTTGAGGGCCTGTCGCGCGAGCGGTTCGTTCAGGCGCTGCAGGCCGAAGGCATCCCGTGCTCCATCGGCTACCCCGTGCCCCTGTACAAGCAGCCCCTCTTCCAGCACGTCCAGCATCCGCCGGACTTGCCTTCTTACAACGAGCTGGAGCTGCCGCAGGTGACGCAGCTTTGCAACGAAGTCATCTGGCTGACGCAGAACCTGCTGTTGGGAGACGCCGAAGATACCCGCGACATCATCCGGGCCATCGAAAAGGTGCTGGCCAACGCCGACGAGCTGCTGCAGAAGGCAGGCTGACGAAGGCCAAGGCGTACCGCAGACCGAAGCAAACCCGGCGTGGCGACGAGGCCTCGCCGGGTTTGCCGTCCTTCGACCCCTGCCCCTTGCTTGCGCTACTTCCTCCCGTAAAACTCGTCGAAGGCGGCCTGGGTCAACGCGTGGGCTTCGTCAAGCGCCGAGTACGGATCCCGCTCGCCACGCAGCACGGCCGGCATGATCGTATTGCGGTAGCCGGTGTTCGGAACCTGCGTCACGATCGTCGGAATTGTGGTGGGCGCGCCGGCCACTTCGAACATGAGCCACCACGAGGGCGGCGCGTGATCGACGAGGTCCAGGTAACGATCGTGGACTCCCAGCAGCGACGGCAACCGGCCCGTAAGCGCGACGAACCGCTCGACCGACTCGGACCGCGCGGTCAGGAATTTCACCCACTCCCAGGCCACGTCGGGATGGCGCGTGCCGGCGCCGATCTGGAAGCCCCCCACGGTAAAGTTGGTTCCCGGCCCTCCGGGGCCTGCCACAGGCCTTGCGACATCCCAGTTGAAGTCGACGTCCTTCAGGTACGCGCCGATGATGCCCGGGTTGTCAGTAATGTCGATGGCCGAACGCCCTGTCCAGAAGTAGTAGTGCGACAGGTTTGACGCCCCGTACGGTGCGGTAACCTGGTGCACCAGGAACAGATCGGCCACGAACTTCAGGGCGTTTTTCACCTCAAGGGAGTTCATGCGGCTTTCGGTCGGCAAGATCGGCCGGTCGAAGAAGGAGCCTCCCGACTGCGTGACGACAAGGCCGTATTGCCAGTACTGGTGCGCCCTGTCGATTCCGTACCGAAGGACGTTTCCCTCCGCGTCCCGGACCGTCAGCTTCTTGGCGGCATCGACCATGGCGTCCCAGGTCCAGCCCTCGCCCAGCTCGTTCGGGTTCAAGAGGCCAGCCTCGGCGAAAAGATCGGCGTTATACCAGTTCATCCATACCGCCAAGTCCGCGGGAAGGGACCAGAGCATGCCGTCCAGCGTGAAGCCGTCCACCACCGGCTGCGGCCACATGTCCAGCGACACATCGGGATCCTTCTCCACGAAAGGCAGAAGGTCCAGGAAATACCCTTCCCAGGCCATGGTCGCACCGGAGAGGGTGAGCTCCGTCACGTCGGCAGGCGTGCCGGCCGCGGCCATGACGTACATCTTATCGCGGTAGTCGGCGGAGCCGGCTGCGATGAAGGCGATCTTCACATCGGGATGAAGGCGCATGAACTCTTCCGCCATCTCCTCTACGTAAGCCTTCCATCCGTCGCCGTGGGGCAGGTACTGGAGATGGGTGATGGTTACCGTCTGGGCCTGTAGCGGCGCGCCCAATATGAGCAAGGCCAACAAGACCAATGCGGCTGGTTTCCACGTATTGCACCTTACCATCCGTATCGATTCCTCCTTTAATCCGAGCTTACTCGACCCGTCCGCGCATACGTACCTGGCCGATCTGCACTGCGCCGGGTTCAGCGGTGTCCAAAAGGCGCAGGCGCAGCTCCCTGCTTCCGAAATCCACCCGGGCGGACAGCGTGAGCCGGTACCAGCCGGACGCATTGGGGCCTTCGCTCTGCACCGAGGTCGCGACGGTCCGCCAGACGCCCTCACGGTCGGCCACGTCGAGCCGCACCGCTTCGGCATCGGCGACGTCCCGGACGTAAAGCACCACGTCGACCTCCTCGAGCCCGGCCGCGTCCCAGATCATGTACTGCTCACCGGGCCCGCTGCGCACTTTGCGGCTGTTGTCGTTGTAGAAGTCGACGATGCGGTCCGTCGCGTAGGTCCAACCGTCCGACTCTTCCTTCGTCTTGCTGAAGCTCGTGACGAACCAGCCGGAGGTGATGGGTGGGATCAAGTCGTCCACAAGCTCCCAGCCGTTTTTCACCTCCAGCACGACCGAACTCGTGAACGTACGCCCCAGCGCATCGGTCACGGTCACGTTTAGCGCATGCTCTCCGTCGGGCAGCCGGCGGGTGTCGAAGCGAAGCGGCTCTACCGGCGGCGCGTCACCATCATAGAGCGTGATCTCGCCGCTCCACACCCGCACACTGATGACGGGTGCGCTGTCCGGCGCGTCGACGCTGAAACGAACGGCCACCTCGCCTTGCACCGTCTGTCCCTTTGCCGGCGCGGGCTGCTCCCACATGACCTCGGGTACCGCCACGGCGACGACATGTTCGCCCGGCGACAGCGCGTGCTCTGCCCCATCGCTCAGGCGCAGCCGCACCGGCACGTTGGTGCGAACGGCGTATTCACCCTGGTTGCGCCTTTCCAAATACACCTGGCTGTGAATGCGCACCGCGTCGCCGATGCCGAAGTCATAGATGTGAAACGTGTCACCGGGACGCAGTCCGATCTCGCTCGCGACCGTGATCCGGCTCCCCTGGCCGGTGAAGTCGGTGATGCGCGCGCCTTGGCCCGTGTTCGGATTGACCAGCCACTGTCCTTTGTAGTAACTCCCCAACACCAGGGCGGTCTTGGAGCTTAGGGTTCTACCGTTCAGGCTCACCGTGCCCGCCTGTCCCAGGCCCGTGAGAAACTCGGTCTCGCCTAAGGTGAATACGTACGTGCGTTCATCTTGGGCCTCAGCCGCCTCGACGATGTATTCCGTGGCGTGTTCGTCGTTGAAGATCACGATGCGCTCGCCGGCCAAGGCCTCGGCCGGGCTGGCGACGGGCTGAGTGAAGCGCACGGTCACCTGCCGCGCAGCAAAGTCGATCGCCGCCACCTCGCCTTCGAAGGAACCCGGAGCAGCGAGGTACAGATCGCCTTGGTCGATGAGGGTGCCGTCCAAAAGGTACGCATAGCGCACGGCGCGGTCAAAATCCCGCGACACCACGGCCAGCCGCCCGGCGAAACTTCCGTCCGAGGTTACGACGGACCGGGTCCCATCGACGGCTTGCACGATCGTGTCTGCGCCGTCCACCCGCAGGACCCGCAGAACAACGGGTCCATCGGCCCCGCCTGCCGTATCCAAACGCCGCACCTCCGTGATATACGGTGCGTCCCGGTACGGCTGCAGCACCGAAACGAACGTGCTCGCAATGGGACCGGCATCCTTTGCCTCGCGCCGAACGATCATGTACTTCAGGCTCGACGGGTTCCCGGGCTTGTTCAAGGGAGGCTCTCCGTCGGCGATGAAAACCTGCGCCTCGCCGTCCGGCAAATGGGTGACGCGCAGCCTGATCCTCGCAGCATCCTGCAGCTGCCACTCGCCGCTGAACGTGTGCGCGGCCGTCCCTTCCTGCACGTTCCGCAGGTACGAAAAACCGCTGCCTTGGTAACCATGATAAGGACCCGAATACCCCGGGCGCTCCAAGTCGGGTGCGTCGTACAGGTAGCCGAAAGGCACGTCTGCACCGGCCAGGGTACCTTCCACACGGGGCGGAGACAATTCAATGCCCAAGGCTTGGAAGCTGCCGTCGGGTCCGTGCAGGCTGTAGTCGTGCTGCCGTCCGCCCTGGACGCGAAACACGTCGACGGCGTACGCTTCGGAATCCGAAACGCGCACCAATGCGAGCGCCCGTTGGTAGCGGTCGACGATACCGGGGTACACGTCCTCCGAACGCACATCCACGTATTGCACAGCCGGCACGGAAGCGAACGCCTGCAGCCGACCGGCTTCCTTGTTGGCCTGCCGGCTCGCGTCCACCAGAACCGTATTGTGGCTGATGGTGTGCGACGTCCAGGCGAAGCGCTTCTTGTGGTGGGCCGAGGCATATTCGGGATAGCCCAGGTCCGGCATGATGCGGTGACCGTAGGCGAACATCTCGAAGTTCAGGCTGTCGTAGTGACCGTGGCCGCCTCCGTGCCCGTAGTACATGCTCAAGCCGATGCCCTCCCGTTCGGAGCCGTATCGGAGCAGGGCGAGTCCGTACGCACTCATGTGATCGCTCTCTGTGCTGAGCGGCTGGCCAGACAAGTAAGCCCTATTCCCGTATCGCTCGAACGCAGTGGCGTAAAGGGCGGCATTCCACCCGGCCACTCCCTTGCTCTTCACGCTGCCGGCATCGCCTACGTTCGGAGTGAAACCGCCGGGCATGACGATGCGCAGCGGCAAGTCGTGCAGCAATTTGAGCTTGGGATACTCCTCATACAAGTTGATGCCGCGCCGCAGCAGCAGCTCGGCGATTTCCTGGAACTGGGGGATCCACCCGGCGTTGTATTCGGGCGAGCTTTCATTCGGCGCCCCGTCGCGGAACACGAAGTTGGTCAGACCCGGGATGATGCCTTCGTAACTCCAAAGGCCTCCCATGCCCGTAGCGTGCAAGACCCAGTCCAGGTAGCGGTCGGTGTTCTCGTTGTCCAGGACGATCGCGATCGTCGCGAGGGCGCTTTGGTGCATGCCGAAATTGCCTACGATGCGCCCGTCCATGGTGTAAATGGAGCGAGCCGCCTCTTCGAGTAGATTTTGCTCAATGTTGCGGCGGATCTCGTCGATGGTCTTGCCCGTCACCGCCTCGAGCTCGGCGTCGCCTTCCATCCCTTCGTAGATGTAGTCGTAGGCGCGGGCCAGCATCTTCACGACGGAGGTCTCCCATATGTGATTCACGATGCGCCCCTTATAGTTGCCCGGTTGAATCTCGGTGCCGTAACGGGACTGGGTCTCGTAGTCCATGCGCGGGTAGTATTCTGCGATCTGGTCGATCAAGGCGGCGGCTTGGCGCGCATACCTTTGATCGCCCGTGATGACATAGGCCCGGGCCAAGTTTTCCGCACCGGGTATGAGATGGCCGTAGTAAATCCAGTGGGCGTAGTAAGCGACGAACCAGTACTTCTGCGGATGGTTCGGATCTTTCCAGCCCCATCCGTTGTCCACGTAAGGCTCCGACGACACGTCGGCGGGCGAGCCGGGTTTTTCGGGTCGAAGTCGTTGGTCGGAAATACGGAACCGTCGACGGGAGAGATGACTTTGTACGGCCTGTCGGGGTCGATGATCCACGGGTATTGCCCGAATGCTTTGATGGCCTCCGGGTGCGTCGGACTTTGGTTGAAGTGGACGTCGAAGGCCCGGGGAACCTCGGGCGGCGGCACAAGGTCTCGCAGCTCGGCCGGGGTATACTTCATCCACCGTTCGGCCGCGGCGATGATGCCGGCCGTATCCCCGGCGCCGGGCCAACGCTTCGTCTCCCGAATGGTCGCGATTTCGGCTTCCGTCAGCAAATTCGTTCCCACCTTACCCGCCGGTCCTGCCGCCGCTGCCAAGACGCCGATCATCAACCAACAGAAACCGGCGGCCCATGCCCGGATAAGAGCTCGCATGGCCGGAGCCCCCTCCTTACGTCCACGTACTGCGGCTGCTCGGCGCTCCGGTTACCGCCCGTCGCCGTGGCGCTCGTTCAAGATCAACGTGACCAGCTCGTGGATTTCCTGAAGCGCGGTCTCCAAAGGCATCTGGCCGGAAAACACGGCGTTGACCCGTGGATTGACGACGGCCCCTATCGCGGTTCCCTCGGGCAGTACGTACTGGGACTGCGACTGCGGCAACGACGCGGTCTGGAAG
>JAAYLA010000091.1 GCA_012522135.1 Bacillota bacterium
CCGGGATCTGTCGGTCGCCGGCTTCGACGGCATCGCCACGCTCCGCTACAGCACGCCGCAGCTGACCACGGCCCAGCAGCCCATCTACGAACTGGGCCAGGCGGCGGCTAGGCTCCTGATCGAGCAGATACAAGGCCGCGAGCTGGCCGAGCGGCATGCGCTCTTCCCGTGCCGGCTGCGCGTCGGCGACACGACGGGACCGCCCAGGAGGTAGGGTCGGCGTCGGGGCGGCGGACTCATCTACGCCGGATCGCAGGTGTATGGGAACTCGTAGGGACAACACACCCACGGCATCCCGGTTGGACCGTCCGTCGAGTACCTGAAGATGACGGTAGAATAAGGTGCGATGATGCCGCAGCGTACGGTACAGGTAAGACCAAAGGCAGGGTTGTCCCAGAGGCTTCGTCGGGGCAGCCCGTTGTTTTGGCCGGGATGCCCTTGATATGATGTGATAGGCAGCCCCAAGGGGACGCTGAAACCGCCGTAAGGAGAGCCAGCAATGCTGCGCATCGCCGTCATTTCCGACATTCATTACGCCGACCGGTGTCAAAGCCCGAAGCGTAAGGGCGAGTGGGCGCTGCATCTGTTGACCGAAGCCGTCCGGCGCTTGAATGAGGACGTCCGTCCCGACGTAGTGGCGGTTTTGGGCGATTTGATTGACGATCCGGCCGCCCCCGACCGGTTAGAACGCCTGGAGCAGCTGCGGGATATCATTGAAAGGGTCGACGCACCGTACATCGTCCTCCCCGGCAACCACGATCCCGAACCGGATGTATTCTATCGCGTCATGCCAAGACCCGCCGACGCATTAGACATCAAAGGCGTGCGGTTCATCAGTTTCGTCGACGCCGAAGAGCCGGGCTGGAACGCATCGCGCAGCGCGACGGACCTTGCGCGCATGGACGCCGCCCGGGCCGACGGTCACACGGGGCCCTTGGTCATGCTCCAACACGTTCCGGTACTGCCGCCCGGGGCCACCAGCTGCCCGTACACGTATACAAACATCGACGACGTGATTTCCCGGTGCGACGCGCAGGCGCTGACCCTGTCGATCGGCGGACATCACCACCGGGGCACGCAGCCGGTGAAGCGGAACAAGACGACGTACTTGTGCGTGAAGGCCTTGTGCGAGGAGCCGTTTGTGTTTACGACGGTAGATTTGGCTGAAACCGAGGCCCGGGTGGCGGAGCATACCGTGCCGGGGCCGTGATGTGGGGCTAGCTCACCGTCGCGCTGCGGCCAGCTGCCACAACGGGCCGGTCCGCGAAGCACGGACCTTGACGCCTTATCTCATATCATGTATCGTAATGGTAACGATGTCATTAGTGAATATTATACTGTTTACAGCACTCGGGACAGCAAATCTCTATCGGCACACGCTGGCCGGTGTCGAGTCCCTACGTTCCCGGAACGTTCCCGGAACAAGCCGCAGCGATGATCAAGCGGGGGATTCACGTGCGCGACTCTAGGCCGAACGAACGATCGAAGCGCGATGTGGTCACGTTAAAAGACGTCGCGCGTGCGGCGGGCGTCTCCCCCATCACGGCGTCTCGAGCGTTCAATCCCCTGCAGGCCCACAAGGTGGCCCCGAGAACAAGAGAACGGATATTCCGCGCCGCGCAAGAGCTCGGTTACAGGACGAACATCCCGGCCCGGGCCCTGCGGCAGCAAAGGACTTACCAAATCGCCCTCGTCGTGCCGTACATCAGCGATTCCTTCCTGCCCGACATCGTCGAGGGGATCCAAATTGAAGCGACCAAAAGTGACTACAGCTGTCTACTCTACGTGACACATTACGATCGGGAGCGCGAGTATGCGGCATTCAAGTCGCTGATGCGGAAGCTCGTGGACGGCGTCATCTGGTTTCCGAGCGTCTCTCCCCACCCCGAGTTGATGGACCTGGTGCGCGATCTGCCCGTCGTGCAACTGCTCCACAAGGAACACCCGGATGCCCCGGCGGTACTCGTCGACCAGGAACACGGCGCGTACTTGGCCGCGCACCATCTCATCGAGCTCGGACACCAGCACATCGACGCGCTCATGTACTTGGACCGCCACGGTGGGCAACGGGTCAAGGGTTTCCAGCGGGCCATAAGCGAGGCTGCAGGGGTCACAGGCCGGGTCCACACTGCCTCCGGCTCCGACGTGCTGGATGCGCAGCGCGCCGTCGAAGGACTGCTCGCGTCCGGTTTTTTCGCCACGGGCCTCGTATGCTACTCCGACGTGATGGCCTGGGGCGCGATGCGTGCGCTGCAAACCGCCGGGCGCAGGGTGCCTGACGACGTTTCGGTCATCGGCTTCGACAACACCCAGCTGTCCGAATCGTTGGAGCCGCGCCTGACCACCGTCGACCAGTCGCGGCTGCGCATCGGAGAACAGGCCGTTTCGCTCCTGATGAAGAGCCTCTCGGGCGAGACGTGCGACGATCTTGTCATCACACCGTCTCTCGTGGTGCGCTCGTCGACGCAAGCCCCGCCGCCTGCCGGGAAACCCGGGAGGCTGCGCCCGGCCACGGACCCGTGATCGAGCCGCACGCCCACCACCAGCAAGTCCAGTATAGATTGGAGGGAACCGCTATGCCCGGAAGATACCTCACGAGTACCGTTGCTGTCGTCGCACTTTTTTGTCTGATGTCGGCTGCCGCCTTAGCCCAACCGGCGACGATTGTGCTTGCAACCTATGGCAGCCTGCCCAACGAGTGGCTCGCGATGGCCGACGTCTTCAACCGCTCGCAGGATGAAGTGTTCCTCGAAGTACAGGTCTATCCGTTCGAGGAGTATATCGACAAAATATTGCTGATGATCGCGTCCGGCAATCCGCCCGACGTATTCCAAGTATGGGCGCAGTACAAGCCCCAGTGGGTCGAGCTCGGTATCTTGGAGGACGTGACCGGACGTTGGGAGAGCAGCGCCGTCATTGCAGAAACGGACATCTACCCATTCATGGTCGAGGCGGCGGGACTGGGCGGACGCATGTACGGAGTGCCGTACGACTACAACTCCACGGTCTACTTCGTCAACCTGGACCTTCTGGCACAGGCCGGGCTGAATCCCCCCGCCGAAAACTGGACCGTCGACGATCTGCGCGATATGTCCCGCAAGATCACGAACGAACAGTGGGGTACCTACGGCACTTCCCACGGAGTCGACTTCGGTTGGGGCTTCAACATCCAGTGGTACAAGAACTGGACCGGCCACGGCTGGATCGACGAAGCGGGCGATACGGTGCTAGTCAACTCCCCTGCCGCCCTGGAAATGCTGGAATGGTGGTACGAGAGCCAGTACAGCTACGGGATCACGCCGTGGCCCGGAGGCTTTCCCGCCCGGGGCGGCTGGCAGGCGGGCGGCTTCGGATTTAACCAAGGCTGGATGGACACCGCCTTCAACTTCCCCGAGCACATGACCTTCGACTGGACGATGGCATTGTATCCGAAGGCTCCGGCGGGTCAGGGCAACTTCGCGCAAGGGCATATGTTTAGCGTCGCTGCCGAATCCACGAACAAGGATGCGGCATGGAAAGTCCTGGAATGGATGGTAAGTTACGAAGGGCAAGAGGCCATCATCCAGACGACGCATCGCCAGCCCATCGGCCCTTACGGCGACCTGTGGGCCCTATACTTTGAACAGCTGCCGGGCGGAAAGGGGCCCGAGATCAGCCAGTGGGTGCTAGGCGTGCTCTACGGCAAGGGGTACGCCGACAACCTGAATTACTGGCCGACCTTCCCCGAAATGAACGACATCATGCGCGAGCACATGGCCCGCATTTACGGACAGAACCGCCCGGTCGGTCCAGAAATGGAAGAAGCGGCCCGTCGTATGCAGCAAGTGCTCGACGAGTACCGGCAGACCAAGTAATTCGGTGACGGTGACGACGCTGGACGAAAATGAGGTGGACGTGTGCGACTGGTAGCGGGATTGCTCACGGCGGCGCTGCTGGCCGGGGCGTATTTCGTAGGGGACACTAGGAATTTTGCGGAGGCTACGAGCTTGGACTATGCTACGGTACAGGATCGAATAACCGAAGAGGAGCGCTGGCTGGCGGGTTTGCAGCTTGCCGACGGCAGCCTCCCCATGAACCGGACCAGCCTCCGCATGGTCCCCTACTTCACCAATCTGGGTCTGATGGGGCTCGTAGATAACCCGGAATATGCCGGCACGGTGCGCCGCTGGATCACTTGGTACGTGGAAAACCTAAACCGGCCCGACGCGTTGGGTGTGCACGGCACGGTGTATGATCACGAGGTGTGGTACGGCGCGTCCCGTCCCACCCAAAGCTACGATTCGTCGGATTCGTACGCCGCGACGTTCCTGACATTGGTTCGGGCCTACTACGACACGACGGGCGATGCCGACTTCTTGCGCGGGATTGAGGCCGACCTGCGCCTTGTCGCGGGGGCCATTTACAGCACGATGGACCCCCGGGACGGCCTCACCTACGCCAAGGCCGACTACCGGATCAAGTACCTGATGGACAATGCGGAAGTATACCGGGGCCTACTGGACTGGGCTTACCTGCTGCGAGAGGTGTACGGCGACGCCGGGGAAGCCGAGCGGGTCGAGCAGGATGCCCAGGCCGTGCGAGCGAGCCTGCTGGCCATGTGGCAAGGGACCGCCTTTGCATACGCGAAGGACGAGCGCGGGGGTCTGTTCCGTTCGGATTGGGCGAAGTGGTATCCCGACGCCACGGCACAGCTCTTCCCCATCTGGACCGATCTTCTGGCGCCGGACGATCCGCGGGCCCAGGAGATCTGGATGCAATTCAACGAAGCCCATCCCGAGTGGGTGCGGCACGGCCATCCCGACTCCTTTCCCTGGGCCGTGGCCGGATACGTTGCGGCGGTTATGCAAGACTGGGAGAAGGTGAAGGCCTACGCCGAGGTGATCGAGGCGCGGTACGTTCGGATGGGCAGGCCGTGGCCTTGGTACATCGCGGAATCGGGCTGGTACCTGCGCATGCTGAAGCGGTACGCGGAG
>JAAYLA010000092.1 GCA_012522135.1 Bacillota bacterium
AGGAAAGGAACGTGACGCAGGAGGCCTTGGCCGA
The DNA here is from genome assembly GCA_012522135.1 of Bacillota bacterium. GTDB lineage: Bacteria > Bacillota > Limnochordia > DTU080 > JAAYLA01 > JAAYLA01. The sequence goes on from JAAYLA010000092.1 coordinate 35, forward strand.
GCACCTGGGCATTTCGTTCCAGGCCGTGAGCAAGTGGGAGAACGGCACCGCCTATCCCGACATCACGCTCCTGCTGGCCATCGCTCGCTAGTTCGGCGTGTCGATCGACCGGTTGTTTGATCGCGGCAGTCGCGAGCGGGCCGAGAAGGTCGAGGCGGTGCTGGACGAGTGGCGCCAGAACAACAGCGAAGGCCGGGTCGAGGATAACGTCAAGCTGCTGCGGGCCGCCTTGGCGGAGCATCCCACGGAGTGGCGGCTTGTGACGGCGTTGATGTACAGCCTCTTCCTCACGTACGGCCGCACCAAGGAGAAATCGGCCCTCGAGGAAGCGATCTCCCTGGGCGAGTGGATGCTGCGCTCCTGTGTCGACGACAACGAGCGGTTTCGTGCCATTCACCTGCTCGCGTGCAGCTACGGGGCGCTGGGCGATACCCAAACGGCGATGGCGATGGCAAGGCGGCTGCCGGAGGTAACGGCGTTGTCGGTGATGGCGTCCGTGGCCCAAGGCGAAGAGAAAGAGTACATGGCGCATTTAAACGTCCTGTCGGGTCTTTTCAGCATCGGCGAGTACATCAAAGTGCTGGCGTGGGAGGCCAGTGGACGGGGGGAGCATGCACGGGCCCTCGACCTTCTCGAACAGGCGGAACGGGTCTATGCCGCGTTCTTCGGTCCCCATGAATGCTTATCCTTTTGCATCCACCTGGCGCGGGTGTTCTACGAACGCGCCCGGGTCAAGCTGCTCCTCGGGGACGAAGAAGGAGCGCTGAGCGACCTGCGCCGCGTGGCCGAGTATGCCATCGCGTACGAGCAGCTGCCTTGGCTCACGGAACTGGCGCGCTGCGACTTCGATCCCGTGCGCGGCACTCCGGAGTTCCAGGCGGTGGAACAGATGCTCAGGCCACCGGTGTAGGCTGAGAACTTGGTGTGGAGGTATTCCCCTTGATCACACTGCGTTTTCGTCCCGACCGGACGTTCACGATCGTGCAATTCACGGATCTGCACATACACGACGACCCCGGTACGTCCCGGGCGACCCTTGATCTGATGGCGCAAGTATTGGACGCCGAACAGCCCGATCTCGCCATCCTGCCGGGCGACGTGATTGCCGGGGGTTCCTGCAAAAACCCGCGGGAATCGTTTCGGCGGGCCGCCTCGCCCATGGAGGAGCGGTGCATTCCTTGGGCGGCGGTGTTCGGCAATCACGACGACGAAGGCATCCATTCCCGCCGGGAGCTGATGGCGCTGCAGCAGGAGATGGCCCGTTGCCTGTCCGAGCCGGGGCCTGCCGACGTGCCGGGCGTGGGCAATTACGTGCTGACGGTGCTGAGTGCAGAAGCCGACGTGCCCGCCGCGTACCTGTACTGTCTCGATTCGGGTTCGTACGCACCGGAGGACATCGGGGGCTACGCGTGGATCGAACCGGGGCAGGTGGCCTGGTACCGGGAAAAGGCCGGGGCGCTGGGGCAGACGGGGCCGGATCCGCTGCCGGCGCTGGCCTTTTTCCACATCCCTTTGCCGGAGTTTCATTTCGTGTGGGATCGGGGCGGCTGCGAAGGGGACAAGTTCGAAACCATCTGCTCTCCGGTCTTGAACAGCGGCCTCTTCTTGCAGATGGTCGAAGTGGGCGACGTGCTCGGCGTGTTTGTAGGACACGATCATATCAACGATTTCGAAGGCGAGCTGTGCGGCATCCGGCTATGCTACGGGCGGGCCGGAGGCTACGGTACGTACGGCAAGGAGGGCTTTCCCCGCGGCGCAAGGCTGATCCGTCTGCGGGAAGGCGTGCGGGGCTTTGAAACGTGGCTCCGGCTCGACGACGGCAGCGTCGTGGAACGCAGCCCGCACCGAGGCGCGAGCAGGGGTGTCATCCGCCGGGACGATATCGCTACGTAAGGAGAGGCAACATTGGCGGACAGTGTTGTTTACGACCGATACATCCTCGCCCGGCACCTGCGGGAACTGGGCGTCGAACCGGGCGATGTCCTCGTCGTCCATTCGTCGTTTCGGGCAGTGGGGCCCGTGGAGGGTGGACCTACGGCCCTAATCCTTGCCCTGATGGATGCCGTCGGGCCCGAGGGAACGCTGGTTATGCCTTCGATGACCGACCGGGACGATGAGTTATTCGACCCGAAGCGCACGCCGTGCCGGCACTTGGGCATCGTTCCCGACACGTTTTGGCGCATGCCGGGGGTACTGCGAAGCGATTCGCCCCACAGCTTTGCGGCCTACGGTCCCCATGCGGCCCGGATTACCGCGCCCCATCGGCCGGACTTTCCCCATGGGCCCGACAGCCCCGTGGGCCGCGTGTGCGATCTGGATGGGAAGGTGCTCCTGTTAGGCGTCGATCATACGGAGAATACGACGGTCCACCTGGCCGAGGCGCTGGCCGGCGTGCCGTACCGGGTACCGAAGTATTGCACGGTGCTGCGGGACGGCCTGCCCGTGCGTGTAGATTTCGGCGAAATCGATCATTGCTGCCGCAACTTCGCCTTGGTAGGGGAGTGGCTGAACCGGCGGGGCCTCGAACGCCGGGGCGAGGTAGGGAGCGCCCGGGCCCGGCTCGTGCGCGCACGGGATGTCGTCGCCACCGTCGTCGAGGAGCTAAGGGACGATCCCTTGCGGTTTCTGTGTCCCCGGGGCGCGGGATGTAGCAGCTGCGACGAGGCGTGGGCGAGCGTCGGCTAGCGGCGTATTGAGATCCTTTTGGGGTGCGCAGTGCATACGTCGCGGGGCTGCCGATCATCGTGTCGGTTCTGGAACCGGAGTGGGAAATTCATAGAGAGCATGGATCGCAAGGCACCCGTCGATCGCTGGGCTGCTTCGTCCGCCGGTGTGATCCGCTGTGACGGCGTGCCCCTCAGCAGCGTCGATTGCGGACGTGGCGGGAGCGGTGTTCGATGGTCTTTCAGGACGTTCGGGCGGCGAATGGCAGCGGCTCGGCCCGCCTTGCTGGCCGGATCTTTGTCTTTGCGAACGGCGAAATTGTAGAGGACGGCACTCACGACGAGCTGTTGGCACAAGGACGGTTCTACGCAGACATGTGGGAGAGCCAGGCCGAATGGTACCGGCGTGAGGGGGCCTCGTGATGCACGTCGCCTGAATTCAGCCTGGGATCCCCTGCTCCGCCTACAAAAAAAGAAGGGGCGGTGCACCCCTTCTTGCTTCATGCTATGGGCAGTGCGTGCTCGCCGCCCTTACCGCGTGAACACCCGGGCTCCGCCGCCGTCCGCAGGCCGCTGGTCGAGGATGTACAGCGTCTTGCCGTCGGCGGTCACCGCGATGCCGGACGCTTCGCTCGTGATGCCGAGGTCCGCCCGGCTGCTGGTCGTGACCACGTTACCGGCGGCGTCCAGAATGGTCAAACCGACGGCGTCGCTATAGTGGACGACGTACACGTTGCCTGCTGCATCGGTCGCCAGATGGTACGGATTGGCCAGGTCGGAAGCGAAGGTCGAGACAGCGCCCGTCTCCGGATCGACCTTGTAGATGGTCGTGCTCGCGTAATCGCCCACCAGGATCGCACCGTCGGCTGCGATGGCAAGCTGCCGCACGTCGGAGCCGAGCGCGACGTGGCCGTTGTCGCCGAAGGAAGCGGCCCGCTCCAGCTTACCGTCCGCAACCGTGAACTTCCACACGCCAACGCTGCCGGACCGGTCCGAGACAATGACCGAGCCGTCGGCGAGGACTACTGCACCTTCGGGGTTTACGATGCCGAAGGGACGCAGATCGTAGGTGGCGATCAGATTCAGGTCGGCGTCGAATTGGTACAGCTCCGGCACGGTCCCGGGGGCCCATACGTGGCCGTTCTTGTCCACGAACACGGCCTTCCCGTAAGCCCCGGGGTTCAGAGCCGAGAGCCGTACAGACGCCACCATCTCGCCGGTCGCCGCATCGTACTTCCAAACGGCCATGTCTTGTACGCCTGCGATATACAAATACTTCTCATCCAATGACAAAGCGGCCCCGCGCACACTGTTACCCGGTGCCGCACTTCCGATCTTACCCGCAGGCTCCAGTGCATACGCGCCCACGGACGCCACGGCGAAGAGCAGTGCGATGAGAACGACTAATCCACACATGCGACCCTTGAACATCGTGTAAGACCCCCTTGTTCGTGTGCTAACTTTCCCCTGCGGTGCCGCCTGCTTCGTGCGGCTTCCCGGGGAATATCCAGGTGGATTATTCGTCCGGTTCGAATGCTTCTCCTTTGCGAAACTGATCGACTTGAACTCGAACGTGAGGGCGTTCCGGCTCGGCGCAGCGAAAGGCAGAACCTCTCGCCGTCTTTGTCTAAAGTTTGAACTGTTGCGACGAGATTTTTGTATATAAAGCAAACGATGCGCACACGGACACGCGGCGCGACCGGGCGAGGAGGTACACTATGCTCACGGGGGCCGACAAGATGCTCATCGCGGTCATCGTGGTGCTGGCAGGTCTTGTCGTCGGCCTGTCACTGCTGTCCACAGATGGCAAGGAAACCGTTTGGGAACCCGATGGCCTCAACATCCTGGCTTACGCGAGCACCCCGTTTCTCGAGGAAGAGCTGCCGGCTGCCATCGATGCCTTCACCGCGGAGACGGGAATCGGCGTAAATGTCATTCTCACCACGGACATGAACCAGGCTTACCTGCGAGCGACCGTGGAAAAGACGCCCATCGACGGCATCATGGTTCCCTTCGACATGCGGGAGGAATATCGACAGCGCGGCCAAATCATCGAACTCCACACGTTGCTCGACGAGGTCCCGGCGACCACTTTCCAAGCACAGATGCGTTGGCTCTGGAGCAGCGTCGACGGCCGGCCGATTTGCGGTTTTCTCATTGGCAACACGGCCGATCCCACCTTTGCCTGCGTGCGGCACCAGACGAAGCGGGCGAGGGAAGTGGCCGAACTGATCCGCTACCTCGTCGTCCATACATCCGTCCGGGAATCGCGCCTTGTCCAGCCGAATCATTTTGCCCGCAAGCTTCTGCTCGAACGGGACTTCGCCCCGCTTCATGACCGCCTGCTTCACCCTTCCCGACGGATGACCCCGGAAGGCTTTTCCCGAATCGTAGACGGCGCATGCCCCGCCGGGACAATTGAGAACGTGCGCGTCGTGTCGTGGGAGTGGAACGTCCAGCCGCGTGTCGGCCCCGTTACCGAAGTGCAATACGACTCCCAGCAGCTGATGCAGTACACGATCGCATACGAATGCATACGGGACGGCTTGAGGATACAGATGAATATGCCGCTCATTGAAGTAAGGAATGCTCCGCTACCCGCCGTCTTCATTCCCTTTGAAAGCTTCGATGGTTGGAGTTACGGTCGCAGCCGCGCACAGTGAAGGAGGGCAGATCCTTGGACTCCAGGGACCCCCGCCAAAATCTGGAAGCGTCGTCCCAAGCCGGTAGCTGGGTGACGCGGGCAAGGTGCCCGACGCCGGCGCCGCGTCTGAAAACAACCATGGCCCGTGACCGACCCGAA
>JAAYLA010000093.1 GCA_012522135.1 Bacillota bacterium
CGTAAAAATCGATTGTAGGGCCCGAAAATGCGTCTGGTGGGTACTGGGCAAGTTTCGAGTGGCAGGAAGGGCAAAATGCTGACCCGAAAGCGAACTAGTGTTCGCTTATTCACGGTAATGTATCTTACCGAGAATTAGTCCCCTCATCGCGGATTCTCACGGCACCGCCATTGACTTGTGTCTGACATCGGCATACAATGTCATCCCATGACAACCGCATGGCACCTGCTCTATCGAACGTACAAACAACAGCTAACAGGAAGGTGATCTAAGATGCTCACTGAGGATCAGCGCAGGTACATCGAGCGCCTGGAATCCGGCGAGGAGGACGCTGCTCTCTTGGAGCGCTTGGTTCCGGCCGAACGGCCGCACGTCGCGATCAAAGAAGAACGCGTCACCATACGGCTCGAAGAGGAGATCATGGACAAGATCGACAACGCCTGCGAGCGCATGGGCGGCACAACACGCTCTACGGTGATCCGATGGGCGATCACCGAGTGGATACGGCGCCACCCGGATTTGGTCGCTCCACTCGAAGAGGCGACCGCGCTGGACGACGCCGGGAACAGACACCCGCAGCCAGCCACGACGTGACCAGACGGCCCCGCACAGTCGGGGCCGTTACTTTATCGGCGGTCCATGGGTTGAGCTAGGCAAGTGTCTTGGCTGCGTCCATCTGGGTGCAGACAGACACAATTACCATTGATGCGACAAGGCTATAACACAAGCCCCGGCCAGTGCCGGGGCTTATCCGTCGCACCGCGCGTCGCAGTGTACGTCGCAGCGCGGCGACGCGCGTCCGCAGCAGGCGGCGCCGCTTACTGCGACGCCAGCCACGCGCTGATGATCTGTCGCAGCACGTCGCTCTTGTCGGTTTCGAGCTGCCGCGCCAGCTCGCCAAGGAGCTGGTCCTGCCACTCATAGACGGTGTACGCGCGCCGCGACATGCGCTCACGCGTCCGCGCCTGCAACGCGCCGCGCGCCGCAATCTCCGCAGCCATGTCCGTCGCATCGCGCGTCGCACCATGCGACGCAGCGTAGCTCCGTGGCGACGTCGCAGCATGCGTAGCAGTGTCCGTCGCATCGTCGCCTCGGTGCGGCCCTTCGGGCGACGGCACTTGCGGCGCGGCCTGCTGGCTGGCGACGATCTGCTGCGCTTTACGGAGCAATTCGGCCTTTCGCCGGTCCGCTATAGACTCCATCGGGTCATAACCTCCTTTGTCAGCTCACGATATGCCACAGCGCCTTGCGAATCCCCGTCGAGGAGGGTAAGGGCGCCGTTTTCAGCCATCTCGACCAGCCGCACATCGCGCGGGATGATCGTCCGAAACACCTTTTCGTGCAGCGCGTCCCGGATCGTATCGGCGATCCGGGCGTCGACATTGCGGCGCCGATCCACCATCGTCAGCACAGCCCCGCCAAGTTCGCACCGGTCGTTGAGCCCGAACGCGCGCACGTCGTGGACCGTATCCAAGAGCATGGAGACCCCGTCCATGGCATAGGGCTCGACCTGAATGGGCGCCAACACGGTGTCGCAGGCGGCCAAGGCGTTGTAAGTGAGGATGCCGAGCGACGGCGGGCAGTCGATTAACACGACATCGTAGGACGCCGCGAGAGGCCGCAGACCCTGCGCCAACCGCTGCTCTCGCGCCACCTCGGCGTACAGGCTGCGTTCGGTGTGCGCGAGGCCGATGTGGGAGGGAATAAGGTGGACGCCGGAGGCGGTTTCGCGCGGCTCCAGTGGCCCGCGCGTCACGAAATACGCGAAGGTGCTCGATCCAGCCATCGCGTCATCCGGTGACAGGCCAAACGTCGAGGTAGTGTTAGCCTGAGGGTCCATGTCGACGACGAGGACGCGCCGGCCGCTGCGGGCGAGGTTGTAGGCCAAGGCAACACAGGTAGTCGTTTTGCCGACGCCGCCCTTCTGATTTACCACAGCGATGATCATCGTTTCCCCTCCTTCAGTTTGTGCAGGTGCTCAATCACATCGGTCATCCGCATGCCCTCCACACGCCAGTTTTCCAGAACGCCTTCAATATACCGAAGAGGCACCTTGATTTGCTGCTTATCCGACTGGCAGAGGTACTCTGTGAACGCACATTCAACCCACCAAGTACCGTACTCCTTAGCCAGCCGTTCCAATGTCCGCTGTTCGGTCTTAGAAGGCGGTCGCCCCATATGCGACTCAAATACGGAAACGATCCGACCGGACGAGACAGTCTGGTCTTGTCTTTCTTCCTGTTGTTGTTCTTCATCTTGTTTTTCTTCGGGGGGCAATTTTGCACCCCTAGGGGGGGCAGTTTTGCCCGGGGAGGGAGGGCAATTTTGCACCCCGGAGAACATGCGTTCTACAAGCGGCCGAAGGTCTCGCCTGAACTTGATCACATTCGACGTCTGGTAGCAGTATTCCGTATCCGGCTCTGTGCGAAAATCGTCTGGTCGACTAGGGTCGCGCAGGTACCTTGGCACTCGCCGGATGAGGCCAAGATTTTCCCAGTACCGCCAAGCGCGCTTCACCACGTCGACGCTTACCTGCTGCTCTTCGGCGATAGTCTGGTATGAGGCCCACTGTTCTGCTTTTGACCCATAGCAGCGCATCAACCCCGCAAGGTAGACCTTCACGTAGTTGCCCTTGGCCGCGGGCATGAAATACTTGATGAAGAGGTTTTGGACGGTCGTATAGCCGACGTCACTTGGTTCGTCCTCAAACTCGTACAAGTCAGCGTGCGAGTCCAAAGTAAAAACTCCTCCTTTGGCTGGAGGAGTTTCCTGCGCCACCGTGGTATAATAGACGGCAGAGTGCCATTACGGAGGCACATAAGGGGCTCGGGCTTCATCCGGCCAAAGATTACGGCCCGAGTTACTCCTCCAGCAAAGTGGAGCCGCCCACCGCGGGCGGCTTCGTCCATGTCATGGGACTGTTTTCCACTCGCCTCGCCAGACTCCTCCCGCCATGCGCAAAGTCTGCATATGCAATGCAACATGCATATTTATTCCGGCGAGCCGATTCGACCGCCGCAGAAAGCCGAGTTGTCGCAAAATCATGCACGGAAATAAATATTACCGTGAATAAGCGAACGCTCGATCGCCTTTTGGTCAACATCGTGCCCTTCCTGCCACGCGGCACGTGCCCAGTGCCCGCCAGACGCATTTCCAGGCCCTACAATCGATTTTTGCGCCGCGGATGGGTAAACAACCGCCCCCGTTTCAAACGTCGATCCTGGGCGCTCCTGTGGGGCCGTAAGGGAAGTGAAGCTCCCCCC
>JAAYLA010000395.1 GCA_012522135.1 Bacillota bacterium
AGACGTGCTATGAAGAGTCAAGCACGTAAATGGACCTTGACAAGTGATATAGGGTCTTAGGTGTTGGGTTCAGCCCCGGGTGGTGTCCATCGGAAATCTGGATCAAAGGCTCGTTGGTCTCGCCAGATGGCATGGATGAGGTGAGCGAGGCGTCGGGCAACGGCCCCAGTAGCAACGTTGGCATGTTTCCCCTGCGCTCGCTTGGCCTCGTAGTAGGAGCGGAGTTCAGGGTTGAGCCGACGAGCGTTGACGGCCGCAAGCCAGATGGCGCGCCGCAAGTACGGTGAACCGCGCTTGGACATGCGGTTGCGCGTGCCGGCAAACTGGCCCGATTCACGCACAGTTGCGTCGAGTCCGGCAAAGGCGACGTACTTACGGGCACTGACGAAGCGGCCGATATCGCCGGTCTCGCCAATGATGGCCGCTGCCAATATTCGTCCGATGCCGGGAATCGTCTCGATGACGTGATAAACACCTTCCGGCAGGTCCGTGGATTGATTCATGGCAGCCAGCTCTGCCATAGCCTCCTCGATGGCCTGTTCGATGGCGCTGATTTGGTTCTCGATGAACTCAATCTGGTCCAGCAAGAGCTTGAGTTCGAGGGCAAACGCGTCCACTGCGATGGAGATACCAAACGTGCTTCGGGCGTAGGATTGCACCTGCCGGGCACGCTCGGCACCTAGCCGGCCTCGGGAATGCGCCGTCAGGAACTCCGCAAGCTCCGACAAGTCCACCTCAGCCAGTTCCTCCGGAGTGGAGAAGGTCTTGAGCAGTTCTCGAGAGGCCTTGATGAACACGTCGGAGAAGCATTGCGGATACTCCGGGAAGATGCGGTCTAGAATGCCGAGAACGCGCTGTTTGAGGTTCGAAACTTGGTCAACAAAGGCGAAGCGGGTGCGGGACAGCGTCTGGAGCCTGAGCACGGGCTCCGACGCCATGGATGTTGGCTGCGTCTTGTTCATCCGCAGCAGATCCGCCAGGATGTACGCATCCTTGCGGTCGGTCTTGTTCTTGCGGATGTACAGATCCCGGGCTGCATCGGACTGAATGGGGTTGACGACGTGCACCGTGTAGCCGCGCTCGGTGAGGAAGCTATAGAACGCTAGCCAATAGTGGCCTGTGGCTTCCATGCAGAAGGTGACGAGCCCCGGATCGGGGCCGATCTGGCCGTGGATGGCCCGAAGCAGGCGTTCCGCACCGGCTACACTGTTGGTCACCGGCATGGACAACACTTGCTCGCCGTCTGCGTTCACGATGCATACTTCATGCTGCTTCTTGGCAATGTCGACACCTGCAAAGTACACGGCAGCCACCGCCCTGCGCAGAAAGTAGGCCGGGAACCCGCATACCTCTACACGTCCCAACCTAGCTGTTGACTCGAGATATGCAGCTTTGCCGCATTCTCAACGTGCTCATTCGAGATATCGTGTAGAGGCGGGGTAGCAGTCTTTCTGTCGGGATAGCCACGCTTCCCAAGGAGGATGTTCGAAATGCCCCAGCCTCTACAAACTCGTTAGCTCGGCTACCCTGAGACCCTTCTTCGCTTGTCAAGGTTCCATGACATCAATGTACTAGGAGG
>JAAYLA010000094.1 GCA_012522135.1 Bacillota bacterium
CATCGGGACCTGACCAACCTTGAACATGCTGCCTCGTCCCCCTTTCCTTGCTGAGGTCAACCCGTTTGCCGATAAGATACCATGGCCTTGCCGCGTGTGCAAGGGCGCGGCTCCGTCCGGCACTCGTTGCACAGCCTCTGGACCGGATCCGGCACCGGCCGCAAAAGGCGGCTCGTCGAAGGAGCAGCTTCACACCTTGCACCCGTCAACCGCGCCCCGCCACCGCGCCGCCTGCCGTAACCAGGCGGTAGTTCCCCAATTGACGGAAGTGGCCACCATCGGATTCCATGCGTGTAGGCCAAGACACAGCAAGGAGTTTCCGATCGTGGCCGCCAACCTTACGATCGCAGGCTACAACATTTCTTCCGGTTCCTTGTCGGAGGCACCGATCACGTCTTCCCCGTGAGCCCTATTCGGTGCGAATCTCCGCCAGCCAGTTGGTGATGTCGACCCGCATGTTCTCGATGGCTTGATTCAGCGTAATCCGGCCGTTCCAGTAGTTGCGGGTATTGCGGTAGATCGAGCCCCAGGCGTTGCCGTAGATCACCGGCAGAGGCTCGGCGGTGGCGATCGCGTCGATCAAGTAGGAGCGACCGCTCGGATTTTCGTATTGATTGAGCCAGTAATCCCGCACGACGCCCAGGTGAGGCACTAACGTCCCCCGCATCTCGACGCTCATGCGCATCGCTTTCTCGCTGCTGAAGTACTTCACCACTTCCCACGCCTCTTCGATATCGCCGGCGGCTTGAAAGATCGACCAACCGATCGCATTGGAATAGGACGTGTTGCCGTACGGTCCGGACGGCAGCGGAACGATATTCCACGGCACTTCCGACGTGTATTGCAAGGTTTGTTGCAGATAAAGCGAGTTGCCCACGGCCATTGCGATATTCTGGTCCATGACCAAGTTTTGGGCCGTCTGACCGGACAGGGCATCAAACAAAGGCATGCCCCGTATTTCGTGGATCATGCGGTGGATCCACTCCATGCCGTTTCGCATCTCGGCCGTATCGCCCGTGAAGCGGGTAGGTTCCGACGGATGGTCGACGAACCGGCCCCCGAAATGCCACAGGAGCGACCAACAGCAGATGTACTGCGGATCGCGCATGGCCCAACGTTCGATCGTGCCGTCTCCGTCACGGTCCAAAGTCAGATGGGGAGCGACCTCGGCGACCCGGTCCCAAGTCCACGTCTCGTCCGGGTAGGCTAGCCCTGCTTCGTCGAAGGGCACTTCGGCATAGAAAAAGGCCTGCACCTGAAGGTCGACCGGAATGCCGTAGCGTTTTCCGGGCATCGAGTGCAGGGCCAGAGCGCCGGGATAAAAATCTTTGAACGGCGAGTTTTCGTAATCCCGCTGGAAGAGGGGTTCGAGGTCCAAAGCGATGCCTTGCCGGCCCCAACTCGCGGAATGCTCGGGATCACCGTAGGCGATGTGGGGAGGGATACCTGCCGCGACGAGCGCAATGGCCTTGTGCACCGCGGCTTCTCCGGCCCCGCTGATCAGCTCGATGCGGATCCTGTCTTGCTCTTTGTGAAACTCTTCGACCACCGCTTCCTGCCAGGCCCGCTCCTCCGCACGGTCAAAGGCCATCATGCGTATGACGACCGGTTCCTGCGCAAAAGCCGACTGGGCCGTCATACACAGAAAGGCAGAAGCAACAAGCATAGCACTTACCCACCGTCTCCATCGCATCATCCGCGTCACCTCCGTCGTTTCCGTCTCACTGGACCGGTCCAGCTTAAGGATCCATACAATCATTTTGCCCTTAATATTACTCTTTCCCTCCGTTTCTCCTCCTCCACTGCTAATTTCGGAATTTTCCGTGAAGGCTTCCCCGCCCCGGCCGCAGAATAGCGAGACGCGACGGCGAACCGGCCGCGCCCGTGGGGAGGTGGCTCGATGGCAACCATACGCGACATTGCCAGGCTCGCCGGAGTTTCGAAGTCCACGGTATCCAATGTGCTCAACGGAAATGTAGGCACGTACTCGGAAGAAACCCGGCGCAAGGTCGTTGCAGCCATGCGCGCGCTCAACTACAGGCCGAACGCCGTCGCGCGCAGCCTCGCGTCGAACCAAACATCGACCGTCGGCGTGCTGCTGTCGGACATCGGCCGCGAGCCGTATGCGCGGGCTTTGCAAGTTATTGAGGGCATCCTGTCCCGGCGTGGTTACAACATCGTCATCGCCAACACGTTCAATGATCCCCTGCGGGAAGAGCGGGCCGTGGAAAACCTTCTCGAACGACGCATCGACGGGCTGCTGTTCGTCTCGTTCTCCGGTGCCGGCCCGAACGACCACCTCGTCGAACTGGCCGAGTCGACCTTTCCGCTGGTGGTCATCAACCGCGCCGTGCCGAAAGGACTCATGGATAGCGTGCACATCGACAACTCCCGGGGCGTAGCCGAGGCCGTGTCTCACCTCGCACGGCGGGGCCATAGGAACGTCGGGTGTATCCATCTGCCGCTGGAAGGACCGAAAAAGACGGTGGCGGGGACGGAGCGCATGGCGGGCTTTCGGCAAGGCATGGAACAGGCCAGCCTCCCCCTGCGCCTGGAATGGATCCGTGAGGCCCAGCCGGGGGAAGTAAACGGCCTGCGATCAGGATTTCTGGCTGCCACGGAATTGCTGAGCCGCCACCCGAAGATCACGGCTCTCGTGTGCGCCAACGACTACATCGCCATCGGAGCCATCCGCGCCGCCTGGCGACTTGGCCGCCGGGTTCCCGTCGATCTCGCCGTAGTGGGCCACGACCATACGGTGGCCGGGCGCTATCACGTGCCGTCCGTCAGCACCGTCGCCCAACCGATGACCGAAGCCGCCACCGTC
>JAAYLA010000095.1 GCA_012522135.1 Bacillota bacterium
CCCCCTTCGGCTTCCTCCAGACGGTCTGTTGCCAGGCCCGCCCTTGCCTACGGGTTCCCTTCCCGCTGGTTGGGTGGTGAGGGCTTCTTTCAGCCCTCCGGCTCGGCAGACATGCCGGGCACACAAAAAAGGCCGGAGGATGTTCCCCCGGCCTTCACTGCCGATGCTGCATCGATCGCTTTTCTGGCCTTTTCACCGCGCAGTCTACTCGTCCAGGTCGCCGCCGCGCAGCGCCTCACGCAGTTCCTTCACGTCCTCGGCAAACTCGCGGGCCAGGTCACGCTGGGCTTCGAGCCACTCGCGCGCCAGCTCTCCGGCCTCCTCTACGGCCTTGCCCGTCCGCTCGGAAAAGGCGCCGTCAAGCCAGACGCCCACCTCTTCATCCCAGAAACCCTTGAGGTACTCCGATACCTGGGCCATTAGCTCCTTGACGGCGATGCGCTCCCGAGCCAGCTCCCGCAGGGCGCGCAACTCTTCCTCGGTCCAGGCCGGCTCGATGACGGGCAGTGCGTCCGACGGACCTTCTTCAACCGCCTCCACCTGGGCCTCCGTAGTGTTCGGCTCGGTACCGCTCCCGCCGGCGGCCTGTTCCTCCCAAGCCTCCCGAGCCCGGTCGTCCTCGCTCGCCGTCTCCGCCGCCATCTCATCGGGCGGCGCAGCTTCCTCGGCGGCCCCCTCTCGCGGCATCGGCAGGATCGACACCTCGCCCACGCCGGCAGCTGCGACAAACCCCACCGTCAGGAGCGCAACGAATACGCCCCAAACGGCGAGACTGCGGATCGACATTTTCACTTCGCATTCCCCCTAAAACCCGGTTTGGAATTAAAACACCTGCTAGAAGAAGTGTACAGGCCCTCTGGAGTCCGGGTCAAAGGGAATGCAGGGGGACTATGGGCATCGTTTCCGCCGGCGGAACTTTCCGGCGTCAACCGGCCAAGACGAACCGTTCGATTGCTTCGGCTGCGCCTCCCTCATACACGGTACCTACGACGACGTCGGCGGCGGCCTGCACCTGCGCCGGGGCATTGCCCATGGCCGCTCCGACGCCGGCAAAGCGCAGCATCGTGACGTCGTTGAAGTGGTCACCTACGGCGAGAACTTGCTCAGGCCGGATGCCCCACTTCTCGCACAGACGCGCCAGCGTCCGCCCCTTCGAAACGCCGGCGCCCGTCATTTCGATAAACCGGTCCCGGGACATCACGACCTCCAGCCGGCCGCGGTACATCTGCGCGATTTGAGGCTGCAGGCGTGCCACTTTCTCCGGATCCGCCACGATCAACAGTTTGTGGACGTCCTGACCGGGCGCAAGGCTCTCCGCGAAGGCACGCAGATCACCTACGACACGGGGCTCTACCTGGGAGATTGTGTTGTAGAACGCCACGTCGTCGTTCAACTCGCTGACGCAAAGCCTGTCCTCCACGTACAAGTTAAGGGTGACCCCTTCCTTTGCGGCCAGGTCGACGATTTCCACTACCAAAGGCCGCGGGACCGGGTCGGACAAGTGCACGGTACCCTCGGCGTCCATGACCAGGGCGCCGTTGTACGCGATAAACGGACCTTCAATGCCCAGCTCGCGCGCGAAGGGCAAGGCAGAGCGAAACATCCGCCCCGTCACCAAAATCACGCGCACGCCGCGGGCCATCGCCTCACGTACAGCATCCTTTACCCGCGGTAAGATCACCAAGTCATCTCCGACAACGGTTCCGTCTAAATCCAAAGCGACCAGTCTGATCGTTCCTGCCACCTCGCTGATCAATCCCGCACCGCTATGCTGATCAAGCCACTGGCAATCGAGAGCACGACGGCGCCCAGTATCGCCGCCCCTGCGCCCGCCACCTCGAAACCCGAGACGAGCCGCGACACCAGCCAAAGCATGAATCCGTTGATTACGAATGTGAACAGTCCCAGCGTGAGGATGTTCAAAGGCAGAGTGAGGATGAGCAGCACGGGACGAATCACCGCGTTGGCGATCCCAAGGAGCGCCGCGGCCCAAAGAATCGCCTCGGTCCCGTCGACGCTCACCCCGCCCACAAGTTGCGCCGTGACGTACAGGGCAATCGCGTTGACCACCCACCGGATAAGAAGCCCGCGCATCGGACGCCCTCCCTACCGCTCCCAGACGTTGTTTTCCCGCCGCCAATCGGGCGTCCAGTAATCCGGATCGACCGTGATGCGCACTACGGATCCGGAAAACTCTCGCCGCATCTGGGCACCCAATTCCGCCGCGATCGTATGCACCGAACCGTCAGCCAGTACCACCTCGACGTCGACGGGGCCCGGCTCCACAAGACGCGCTGTCGACGCCACGGTAAAGGTCACGAGCTCCCCTCCGTCCACCGCCTCGATCCGCACTCCTTCCAAGGCATAGTCCAATTCCTGGTTGCCGTTGATCCAATCGGAAATAAACCGGCGCACGGCGCTTCCTCCCACCCGCTCCATCAGGTCGGTAAAATCCCGGGAGCCGGCGAACTCCGAGGTGTACTCCCGGACAAAGGTGCGCAGCAGGGTGAAGAAAGCTTCGTCACCCAGTCGCCTGTGCAACGCCCGGAAAACCAGCGCGCCTTTCTGCATCGCCACGGGAGCGTCTTCGTCCGTCAACTCGATCGCCGCCAGCGCCCGCTTGCGCCGGCCGTCGGCCGCCAAAGGCGCGACCGCCCGTTCCTCGATGATCTCCCGCATCGCCTCCCGGCCGTGGATGCGCTCGACGACCAAATAGGCCAGATAGTCCGCCAGGCCTTCGGAAAGCCATAGCGTTCCGAGCACCTGGGTACCTGCCGTAAAACCGATCCATTTATGGGCCGTCTCGTGGGCCGCCATGTAAGTGCGCATGATCTCGCGGTCGAGCGGAACCTCGATGCTCGTCTCGTCGTAGACGAACAGCGAATACTGGCTCAGCGAACCGCCCAAGCCCCAGGGCAAGGCGACCACGTCGAAACGCTCGAGAGGCAAAGGACCGAGGATCTCCTCCAAGACCGCCGCCGCCTCCGCCGCCCGCCGCCCGATCTCGGCCACGTGGCCCGGCTGCCCGGGGACGTGCCAGCCAAAGACCTCGCGCCCTGCCACCTGCTGCACCGAGGAGACGAGGTCGCCGATCACCACGCCGAGGCCAGGCATTTTCTTCAGGGTGTTCCAGGTGCGCCCGTTCGTACCTTCCACCGGCCGCCCTTCCCCGATCATCGTCCATCCGTCAGGCGCCGCCTCCAGATGCACCGTGGCCGTAAAGTACCCTTCCGTCGGCATCTGCGGGTACCAGAACATAGGAATCGCGGCGAAAAAGAGACGCTCCGACAAATAGGGGAACGTGTGCACCGCGGTCTCGGGTGAAATATGGTACGAAAACCGCAGCGTCAGCTCCGTCCCTTGGTCTTCCCGGCGCGGCAAGTCGATGCGGTAAATGACAAACGGCAAGGAGCCCAGGCTGAGAAGGTGGCGCCCGTGCCGCAGCGTCCGGCCGTCGGATGTGGCCACTTCGTCCAGGAAAAAGTCGGCGCCCAGCGTCATGTACAGGACGTCGGTCCGTTTCGTCAGGCGCACGGTCACGTCGTCGACGAAGCTGGCCGACCACTGCTCCGGTTCGAGGGCAATGCGCAACTCGTGGTGCAGCACCTCCCCCGCCTCGAGCAGCCGCAAATAAGAGTAACCCAGGTTGACCAGAAGCGAGCCCTGTGCCCGTGCGCCGATCGTCAGGCACAAAGCGGTGAGGAAAACCAGGGTGGCGCCCCGGCTAGCCCACCGGCGAGTGAATCGGCGTGCCAAAGCAAGATCCCTCCGCTCCTACCCCAACTGTTCCCGGATGCGCTCCGCGAGCTCACGCGAGATGCCGGGAACCGTCTGTAGCTCTTCGAGGGAGGCCTGGGCAACACCTTTCACGGAACCGAACTTACGCAGCAGGGCCCGCTTGCGTTTCGGACCGATACCCGGGATGTCGTCCAAGGCCGAGCGCGTCGTCCGCTTGTCACGCAGCTTCCTGTGGTAGCTGAGGCCGAAACGGTGGGCCTCGTCGCGCACCCGCTGCAAAATGTGGAGAGCCGGCGTGTCGCGGCCGAAAAGAATGGGCTCCGGACGGCCTTCGACGAACACTTCCTCGAGCCGCTCGGCCAGGCTGATGGTGGGAATATCTTCCAGGCCCAGTTCCCTCAGGACGTCCCGGGCGGCGTTGAGCTGCCCCTTGCCGCCGTCGATCAAGATCAAGTCGGGCATCTTGACGAAGCGCATCTCTGCCATGGCCTTCTCCTGCTCCTCCGGCGGCAGGGCGTCGAGCTCCTCCTGCTCCTTCAACGCCCGGGTGAAGCGGCGGCGCAGCACTTCCTGCATCATGGCGTAGTCGTCGGGACCTTGCGTACGCAGCTTGAACCGCCGGTACTCGTCAGGCGCAGGTACGCCGTCTTCGAGCACCACCATGGCGGCCACAGCTTCGGCGCCGTGGAAGTTCGAGATGTCGTAGGCCTCGATCCGCTCCGGCAGATGGGGCAAATCGAGGACTTCCTGCAGCTGTTCCAGGCCGATCCGGTTCGCCTCGGCCCGCCGGGTCTCCCGCGACAGGTGCTCTTCCAGTACGAGGCGGGCGTTCTCCTGGGCCATCTCGACCATACGCCGCTTCTCGCCCCGCTGTGGCACCCGCAACTCGACCCGGCCGCCCCGCTGCTCCGCCAGCCACGCCTCAACCACTTCCTGCTCGTCCACCGGCACCGGCAGCAACACGAGGCGCGGGATGAAGGAAGCCCTGGCGTAATACTGCTCGACGAACGCCGTGAGCAGCTCGCCCGTCTCCTCATCGGCCGTGCGGTCAAGGAAAAAGTGCTCCCGACCGACGAGCTTGCCGTCGCGCACGAAGTACACTTGCACGCACACGGCCGCGCCTTCGACCGCGAGGCCGATTACGTCGAGGTCTTCCTTGTTTACCGAGAGCACTTTTTGCTTTTCGACCATGCGCTCGAGGGCTCGCACCTGATCGCGCAAGCGGGCGGCCTTCTCGAATTCTAAGTTTTTCGCAGCCGCCTGCATCTTGTCCCGCAGCGCCGGAATGAGCTTCTCATGCCGCCCTTCCAGAAACAGGCACACTTCTTCGATCAGCTTGTTATATTCTTCTTCCGTCTGCAAGCCCGCGCACGGTGCACCGCAGCGGCCGATGTGATACAGCAGGCACGGACGGTAATTCAGCTCGCCGCTCAAGTCCAAATTACAAGTGCGGATGGGAAACAGCTTGCGCAGGAACCGCATCGTCGTGCGCACGGCCGCGGAGTCGGTGTACGGTCCGAAGGTGCGGCCCCCCTTCTCGCGCCGGCGCACCACCGTCACGCGGGGAAAGCGCTCGTCCGTCACCTTCAAATAGGGATAGTGCTTGTCATCTTTGAGCCGGACGTTGTAGCGCGGCGATTTCTCCTTGATCAAATTGCTTTCCAGGATCAGCGCCTCGACGTCGTTCGAGGTCACGATGTACTCGATGTCGGCGATCTTCCCGGCCAAAATGCGCGTCTTGGGGGAGACCGCGCCCTTTTGGAAGTAGGAGCGCACGCGGTTTTTCAGGACGGAGGCTTTGCCTACATAAATCACGCGCCCGGCCTCGTCCTTCATCATGTAAACCCCTGGTTTGTCCGGTAAGTTTTTCAGCGTCTCCTGCAAAGATTCCCGACCCACGAAAACCACTCCACCGCTCCGTTACACGCTCCGCGCGACCTCGCGCACGGGCACGGATCCATTGGCATTTCCCTCGCCCTGCGCCCTTTCCCGGGCTGCGAACTCCTTGTCCCGCTCGAGCACCTTCTTGAGGTACTGACCGGTATACGACCCGGGCGCTGCGGCCACCTCCTCGGGTGTGCCGCAAGCTACGATGCGCCCGCCCTCGTCGCCTCCTTCGGGTCCGAGATCGATGATATAGTCGGCCGTCTTGATCACGTCGAGGTTGTGCTCGATGACGATTACGGTATCGCCGTTATCGACCAGGCGGTGCAGCACCCGGAGGAGCTTTTCTACGTCGGCCGCATGGAGTCCCGTCGTCGGCTCATCCAGGATGTATAAGGTCCGCCCGTTGCTGCGCCGTGACAGCTCCGTGGCCAGTTTCACGCGCTGCGCCTCACCTCCCGACAGGGTGGTCGCCGGCTGGCCCAGTTTGATGTACCCGAGCCCGACGTCGTACAAGGTCACGAGCTTACGGTGGATACCGGGGATCGCCCGGAAAAATTCGGTCGCTTCCTCCACCGTCATGTCGAGCACGTCGGCGATGTTTTTGCCCTTGTACTTCACCTCGAGCGTCTCCCGGTTATAACGCTTGCCCTTGCACACTTCGCACGGCACGTACACGTCGGGCAAGAAGTGCATCTCGATTTTGATGATCCCGTCGCCCCGGCACGCCTCGCAGCGGCCGCCCTTCACGTTGAAGCTAAACCGGCCGGGCTTGTACCCGCGCACTTTGGCGTCGGGCGTCTCGGCGAAAATAGCCCGGATCAGATCGAACGCACCCGTGTACGTGGCCGGGTTGCTCCGGGGCGTGCGACCGATGGGCGACTGGTCGATGTCGATGACTTTGTCCAGGTGCTCAATGCCCAAGATCTCGTCGTGGGCGCCGCCCCGCTCGCGGGACCGGTGCAGCTTGTGGGCCAGCTCCTTATATAGGATCTCGTTTACCAAGGTGCTCTTGCCCGAACCCGACACGCCGGTGACGCACACGAACACGCCTAGGGGAATTTCGACGTCGATGTTCTTCAGGTTGTTCTCCCGGGCGCCCTTGACGACTAAGGATTTCCCGTTGGGCTCGCGCCGGGCGCTCGGAACGGGGATGCGCCGGCGGCCCGACAAATACTGGCCCGTGATCGATTCCGGGCACGCCATCACTTCCTCCGGCGTGCCCGCGGCCACGATGCGCCCGCCGTGCACGCCCGCCCCCGGCCCGATGTCGACGAGATAGTCGGCCTCCAGCATCGTCTCCTCATCGTGCTCGACGACGATCAGCGTGTTGCCTAGGTCACGCAGGCCCTTGAGCGCATCAAGGAGCTTTCTGTTGTCCCGCTGGTGCAGGCCGATGCTCGGCTCGTCGAGGATGTACAGAACACCGACGAGGCTCGAACCGATCTGCGTGGCCAGGCGAATGCGCTGGGCTTCGCCGCCAGAGAGGGTTCCCGCTGCCCGGTCCAAGGTCAAGTAGTTCAGGCCCACCTTGTCGAGGAAACCGAGGCGTTCCCGGATCTCGTTGAGCACTTGCCTGGCAATCGTCGCCTCCATCTCGGTAAGGTCGAGATGTGCGAAAAAGTGCAGCGCTTCCTTTACCGACAAGGCGGTTACCTCGGCGATGTTCTTCCCTCCCACGGTATAGGCGAGACTTTCGGGTTTCAGACGCTTGCCGCCGCAGGCCGTACAAGGCTTGGTGGTCATGTACTGCTGCATCTCGGCCCGGGCCCAGTCGGAGCTCGCCTCGCGGAACCGCCGCTCCACGAAGGGGATCACGCCTTCGAAGTGGGCGTCGAAACGGCGCGTCCTGCCTTGAGTGTTTGTGTAGTCAAAGGTTACCTTTTGCTCGCCCAACCCGTACAGCAACACGTGTAGCTGCTTCTTGGTCAGCGTACGCAGCGGCGCCGACGGATCGATGCCGTAGTCCCGGCATACACCGCTCAAAACGCCCCGGAGCCACTTGCTGCTTGAATGGGCCCACGGCACGAGGCCCCCCTCGTCGATGGAAAGGTCCAGGTTGAGCACGCGGTCGGGATCGACCTCGAGGCGCTCGCCCAGGCCGTCGCACACCGGGCACGCACCGAAGGGGCTGTTGAAGGAGAAAAGGCGCGGTGAAGGCTCTTCGAAACTGATGCCGCAATCGACACAGGCCGCCCGCTCCGAGAAAAGAATTTCGTCTCCGTCGATCACGTCGATGATCACGATGCCGTCGGCCCGCGAGATCGCGGTTTCGAGGGAATCGGCCAGCCGCCCCTCGACGCCCTCCCGGACGACGATGCGGTCGACGACGATTTCAATAGTATGCTTCTTGTTCTTGTCGAGTTCGATGGGCTCGCCCAAGTCGCGCAGCTCGCCGTCGACCCGCACGCGCACGAAACCGTCTTTGCGGATCTCTTCGAACAGCTTGCGGTATTCGCCCTTCCGGCCGCGGACGACGGGCGCGAGCACTTGGATCCGGGTGCGCTCGGGCAGCTCCATGATCCGGTCGACCATCTGCTGCACCGTCTGGCGCGTGATGGCCTTGCCGCACTTGGGACAATGGGGCCGGCCGATCCGTGCGTAAAGAAGGCGCAGGTAGTCGTAAATTTCGGTCACCGTGCCCACGGTGGAGCGCGGGTTGCGGCTCGTCGTCTTCTGGTCGATGGAGATGGCCGGGGACAACCCTTCGATGAAGTCGACGTCGGGTTTGTCCATCTGGCCCAAAAATTGACGCGCGTAGGCAGAGAGCGACTCCACGTAGCGACGCTGGCCTTCGGCATAGATCGTGTCGAAGGCGAGGGACGACTTGCCGGATCCGGACAGGCCCGTGAACACGACCAGTTTGTCCCGGGGAATCTCCAAGTCGATGCCCTTTAGGTTATGTTGGCGAGCGCCCTTGATCCGGATGCACTCTCGTGCCATGCGACGTCCTCCTACCGATTACATGTTCGTTCTTACATTCTATCACACCGCACGCCGCTGAAAAGCCCCGAACACCCCGCGCAGTATCGGGTGGATGACCGGGCGTCAAGGGACGAAGGACCCTTACCGCCCGATCCGCCCATGACAAAGCACCCCACAAGTGGTATGCTGACTTTGTACCGAAGCGAAGGGAAACTTCCGATGCGCAGGTGATCCGGTGCCCATGCCACGTCGAGCGACGTCCGCGCCCTTGTTCACGCTGTTTCTCGTCCTCTTCACGGTTTCGGTAGGGTTTGGGCTCATCATTCCGATACTGCCCCTGCTCGCCCGGGATTTCGGCGCCACAGCCTTCATGCTCGGCACGATGACGTCCGGATATGCGGTCGTGCAGTTTCTGTTCGCGCCGCTTTGGGGCCAGCTTTCCGATCGCGTGGGAAGGAAACCGGTATTAATGATCGGCATTACAGGCATGGCCGCCGCCTTCTTCTTTATGGGCCTGGCGAAAAGTTTCTGGGCCCTATTCGCCGCCCGGGTGCTGGGAGGATTTCTCAGTTCGGCAACCTTGCCCGCGGCGCAGGCCATGGCTGCCGAGCTGAGCGGCCACGAAAACCGTGCCAAGGCCATGGGGCTTATGGGCGCGGCCTTCGGCACGGGCTTTATCTTCGGACCATTGATCGGCGGGCTCCTGACACCCCTCGGACCTTCTGCGCCCTTTTTCGCGGGTGCTGCGATGGGCGCCTTGAACTTGCTGCTGGCCGCCCGGGTGTTGCAGGAATCCCGGGGACGCAGTTTCCAGGCGGAGCCGTTAGCGGGCGATCCGGCGGCAGGACGAGCCGTCCGGGGACCGGCCTTGCGGAACCTGGGACGTGCGTTGGCGGGGGCCGGACGTCCCTGTTACATTTTGGCCCTGGTGATCATGTTCGCCCAAAGCAGCCTGATGACCGCTCTCGCCCTGTTGCTGGCGGACCGCTTCGGCGCCGGTTCGAGCACCCTCGGTGTAATCTTCGCAGTCAACGGGGCGATCGGCGGCGGCATTCAAGGTGCGGCCATCGGTCCCCTCACCGACCGCTGGGGCGAGGTAGGCACGATCCTGCGGGGGCTGGCGGTCGGCGTCGCCGGCTATGTGGGCATCGTCCTTGCTCCGAGCCTGCTTCTTTGCGTACCGGCTATCGCCCTCACGGCCGTGTCGATGTCGCTCACCCGGCCCTCGGCCACCTCGCTCCTGTCGAAGCGGACCGAACTGCCCCAGGGGATCACCATGGGCTTGCAAAGCTCCTTCGACAGCCTTGGCCGGGTGATCGGACCCCTATGGGCCGGCTTCGCCTACGACTGGGAACAGAGTCTGCCCTTCATTACAGCGGCCGTAGCCTTTGCCCTCACGTGGTTCTACTTCCGCAGCCTGAGGAACGAGGCGTCCGCCCGCACGGTGCAGCGTCCCGCCAAAGCCTGAGGCTAGAACCGCGGTAAGTCGCCCGGCCGCCCATAATACGCAAAATCCTTGCGTCTTCCCCGGAAAAGGAGGTTATGCAACGCTACGATTTCACGCACGACTTCGGCACGTTAACACTTTCGGCGCACTTATCCCTTCTTGTCTGAATAACCACTCCGTGCCGTGACGTCCCGGGACAGGGACGCTTGACCCTAACGCGCGGCCGTACCCGGGTCTAAGTCAATGCAAGTACTGATTGCACCACCTGGGCAGCACCTCGAACTTCGTAACCTACTTCTCCAGCAAGATCTCCCTCAGCTCGGCGATTTCGTCCCGCAGTTCGGCGGCCCGCTCGAACTCGAGCTCCTCCG
>JAAYLA010000096.1 GCA_012522135.1 Bacillota bacterium
CTCCCGCCCAGACGGCGTAAGAAAAAAGGACGGCGAGCGGGCGCCTTTCTCAGAGGAATTACGGGTTCCGGCTCGATGTCTGCACCTTCGATCACCCGCCGGGGATTTTCCACAAGCAGCTGCCGGGCGGCCCCTTCACCCGCGAGCTGCGACAAGATGTCTATGTAGGAGCTCAGCCGCGGCGGCCGCCGGTCGGGGCCGTGGGTGTCCGACGCCACGAAATGGACGGCCCGGTGCCGGATCAAGAGCTCCGCCGTAGCCATGTAAGGCGTGGCCCGCAGGCTGCTGGCCGTCACCTGCACCAGAATGCCACGCTCGACCAAATCAAGGAGCCGGCTGGGATCATCAATAATATCGCGGTTCCGCTCCGGGTGAGCGATGATGGGCGTCACACCGGCAAGTTGCAGATCGAAGAGAGCGTGTTCGGCGTAGCTCGGAAACTCACCCGCGGGCAGCTCGACCAAAATGTAGCGGCCCGCGTCACAGTACGTAAGAAGATCGCCGGCTTTCACCGCCTGCCCCACCTCGGGGGTAAGGTAGACTTCACCGCCCACATGGACGTTAATCGGGATGCCTTCGGCGGCAACACGGCGGCGGAGTTCGTCGACGAGCGGCAGCAGCGTGGAGCGCCTGTTGGCGTAGGCGCCGTCGGGAAGCATGTGGGACGTGCTGACGATGTCGGTGATACCGTCTTGAGCTGCGAGGCGTACGGTCTCGAGCGCCGCTTCCCAGGAGTCGGGGCCGTCATCTACGTTCGGCAGAATATGGGCATGGATGTCTACCATTCCCTTCATCGCTCACGTCCGGCGGCAGTCTCGGCCGAGGCCGGACCGACCCGGCGCCGCACTGCCCCCAACCGGTTTTTCAAGCGTTCAAGCCACGTACTTCTCCGTGTGCCGTCCTCCAGGCTGTAATAGCGATGATAGTAGTAGTAATAATAGCCCGATTCGCTGCTCAGGCCGTTTACCACCATACCGAGGATGCGCGCGCCTACTTGCTCGAGCTGCTCCTTCGCGGCTTTTGCCACGTCGCGCGGGGTGACCCCTACGCTGATGACGAGCAACACGCCGTCGGAAAGACGTGACATGACGCCCGCGTCGGTCACCGCGAGAACCGGAGGTGCGTCGATGATCACCACATCGCACTGCTCCTTGAGTTCCGCCAGCAACTCTTGCATGCGCGTCGACGCCAGTAACTCGGCCGGGTTGGGGGGAATCGGACCTGCAGGCAAGACGTACAAACCGTCGACGTCGGTGGGCTGCAGCGCCGCCTCCCACGACACGTTGCCCGTAAGCACGTTGGTTAACCCGACGGTGTTGCGCAAACCAAAGGCAAGGTGCAACGTCGGTTTGCGCAGGTCGCCGCCGATCACGATCACTTTGCTGCCCGACTGGGCCATGGCGACGGCCAAGTTGGCGGCGATGGTCGTCTTCCCTTCTCCCGGACCTGCGCTTGTGATCAGCAGGACGCGCAGCGGGGTGTCGAGTGCCGCAAATTGCAGGTTCGTGCGGAGCGTGCGATAGGCCTCGGCCGCGGGAGACTTTGGTTCATCACGCGTGACCAGAATATAATCCTCATGCTTTCGTCCGTTGCCTGGTGCCATCCTCACTGTCCTTCCTGCCGGATACCAAAGATCTCGACCCGCCCCGTTCGGGTTCGACGGCTTGACCATTGGTACCGATTCTTCGAGAAGTCGATGGAATCCTTCGCGCCGACGGGTTTGCGGCGAGGCCCCACCGGACGGAAAGCATAGCCCTACAGAACATGGCACTGTCTGCCGAAAAGATTACTGTGGGATAGGAGGTTGCTGCGACGTGACCGAACCGGAAAGTCCTGTAGTTCGCTTTCGACGTGCCCTTTGGGTACTGATTCCGGCCTGGGCCGTTTTCATCGGCGCGCTCGTACGTTGGATCGGATAGTTCACGGATACTGCCTAGGAAACCCGGCTGCTTCTTTGCTTGAGCAGCTTGCGACGGGCCCGGCGCGCTTTGACCTCCCGTTCGATCTGGGCCAGAAGTTCGGGATCTTCCATGCGCAGACGTGCAATGGCCCGTTCCGTCAGCTCAGATATTTGCAGGTACTGGTCGACGAGCTGGCTGACGGTGTCCTTGGAGAGAAAGCGGCCGGAAAGATGGTTCATTTTCTCGAGCATACGCGTCGACCGTGCCAAGGTATTGACAAGTAGCTTGAGATTCTCCTCGTGGGGCCACAGATCCTCGTCGGCCGCGGCGGCAGCCTCTTCGTCGTCCTCGAGCCAATAGGGGTAGCGTATGGCGCGGATGGCTTCTTCAATGCTGACGTCACGGTGCTCGCGGATGATCTTGGCTACTTGCCGGGTCTCGGCTTTGCTGAGCTTGTGCTTGAGCACGGCATCGAGCAGAAGCTCCGGAAGGTAAGGGCTGTTCAAGGTGTTGCCAAGTGCGAGCGCTTCGCTGACATGCGACGGGGTTAGGGGCGAGTCGCCACCGTTGAAGTTGTCCACCACGGCTTCGCGGAAGCGCTGGGGTACTTCGAGCAGATCGAGCCAGTCGGTCAGGGTGGTACGGGGAATACCAAGCCGTTTTGCCGCCTCGGATTTGCTCAGATTGTGCAAGGTGATAAACGCATGGACGGCTTGAGCGCGTTCTACCGGATTGAGATCCTCTCTTTGCAGGTTCTCGACCAGCTGGATCTGCAGCGTGTCCACATCATCGGCCATGACGACGGCTTCGATGGTTTCGAGGCCTGCCTGTCTGGCCGCAAGAAGGCGCCTTAGCCCCGCCACGAGTTCGTACTGTTCACCGCACCTTCGCACGAGGATCGGCTGCAGCAGACCAACCTCCGTCAACGAGTCCGCGAGGCCTTGCAAGGACTCCACGTCGCGCGGACCGCGAACCGAAGAGGATGGTATGACAATCTGATCGATGTCCAGCCTAACGGGATCCATTACCGCAAGCCTCCCATGTCTGACGAACCCATGACCCATGGTATTACGTCACAAATCCCAGCACGGATAGTACCAAAGTATCACGAGCCGGGTGCATAAGCTATGATTTTCGGCACAAAGTCGACCGTTCCTCTCTAACACCGTATATTCCCTACGAAATTTCGGCAAAACCATAATTTCCCAAAGAACACGCGTCGGCACCTGGCCGGGAGCACGAACGCGCAAGCACTCCCGCGGTACGATACCCCAGCGAGCACCAGCCGCAGCCGGCTAGGATGACGTGCCGATATGGGAACGGGGGCTAGCGAAGTCAGTAAGCCGAGAAGTGACTTATAAGCCCACGTGCCGAGCGGCGCGCTCCAGGATATGCTCCTCCCACGCACGCCAAGCACCGGTCAGCGGATGGGTCGAATGGGAACAGGGATAGTGCAAGAGCTCCTTATCGCGGCTGCCGAGCGCATGATATATGGCCGCCACCGTCTCGCCGGGCACGACAGCGTCGATGACACCTAAACCTACGCTGATCGGTGCCGTCACATAAGGCGCCGCGTTGACTGCATCGAAATACCGCAA
>JAAYLA010000097.1 GCA_012522135.1 Bacillota bacterium
ACGGCGCTCTTGGGCGTCGTCGACCCGGACCGGCCGGCGACGATCAGCCTGTATGCCAAGGACTTTGAAGCACGGGACTACGTCACCGACTTCATCGCCGAGTACAACCGCAAGCAAACCGAGGCGGGTGAAGGGCAGTACACCATCGCGTACACCGACATCATCCGGATGATGATCAGCTCGGTGACGACGATTATCAACAGCATTTCGTACGTCCTGATCGCGTTCGTGGCCATTTCGCTCGTCGTCTCGTCGATCATGATCGGGATCATCACCTACATTTCGGTCCTTGAACGCACGAAGGAGATCGGCATCCTGCGCAGCATCGGAGCCTCAAAGCGGGACATCGGCCGGGTCTTCAACGCCGAAACCCTGATCATCGGCTTTGCGGCAGGCGCGCTGGGCGTCGGAGTCACCGTCCTTCTCTGCGTTCCGATCAACATGGTGATCGAAAGCCTCACGGGCATCCCGAACGTCGCGGGCCTTCCGGCGCGGGCCGGCGCCGTGCTGATCGCGATCAGCATGGTCCTGACGCTCATCGCCGGTTTGATCCCCGCCCGCATCGCGGCGAAGAAGGACCCGGTCGTGGCCCTGCGCACGGAGTAGCCGGGTCCGTCGTGCACCTGTACCCGGGCGAGCGGGGGCAGCTCCCTCGCCCCCGTCGTGCGGGCTCGTGGCCTGAACTCCCTTTCCTCCTCCCCGGCTCTCGCTTTCAAATTCCTAGTTATTCGGACCCATTTTGTGCTGCAAATCAACATTAGTCCCCGGGCACGGGTTCGAAATGCGTAGGAATCCCGTATAGATGCAGTACATGTTGCCCGGGGAGGTGCTGCCGTTTGGACGATTTGCGGGGTGTGCTTTTGGACCGGCGCGTCCTTTTGAAAGCGCTGCGCGGGCGGCCCGTATTCGAACGCGTCGATTTGTATGCCGCCGCCGCCAAAGAGCTGGGCTGCAACGTGGTGCTGTTCAGCGCGTCGTCAATCGATTTCAAGACGAATTCGGTAGTGGGGTACGTTCCGGACGAACAGGGAACCTTTCGCCGCACCCGCACTCCCATTCCCAAGGTCGTGCACAACCGCTCCCTGATCAGCCGGTACCCGTTCGGGCTGAAGACGCTGCGCCGCCTCGCCCGAAGGGGCGTGCACGTATTCAATCCCGTCATCGACCACGACAAATACAACGTGCACAAACTGCTCCGGGAAAACGCAAGCCTGCGGCCCTACCTGCCGGAGACCGTGGCCCTGGCTCGGGAGAGCTGGCCGTGGTTCAAAAGCCGCCTGCCGGGCCACGGAGAGATCTTTCTCAAGCCGCGCCGAGGATCCCTCGGCTGGGGCATCGTGCGGGTAAGGCGCCTGAGGAACGGTTTGTACCGGTACGAGGGAAGCGGCATCGTGCGCACGGGTTCACTGCGGCGCATTTGGCGGCTGGCCCTTCGCCTGCGCCGCCGGCGATACTTGCTCCAGGAGGGCATCGATCTGGCTACGATCGACGGCCACCGGTTCGATCTGCGGGTGCCGGTGCAGCGGGACGCGAGCGGCAATTGGCGTGTGCCCGGCATGGCGGCCAAGCGCTCGGAAGCGCACCCGTTCCTGACGAACATCGCCCGGGGAGGATCGGCTTTGAAACTAGGCGACGCGATCCGCCGGGGCATCCCGGGCGCCGACGAAGCCGCAATCCGCCGCCGGGTGGAAAAGGTGGCCCTGATGGTGGCGGAAACGCTGGCGGCCCGTTACCCGGCACTGGCCGACATCGGCCTGGACATCGGACTCGACAAGACCGGCCGGCCGTTTCTCATCGAAGTGAACCGGCGGGACCTGCGGATTATCTTGAACGAAGCCGGGGAGGACGCGGTATACGCCGAGCTGTACCGGAACCCATTGGCGTACGCGGGCCATCTGGCGCAGGCGGGCTAGGGGGAAGGGGGCTGTCCCAAAAGTGTGTTTGGGACAGCCCCTTCTGTCCGGCAGCGACCGGATCGGTTGGAAAGGGCTTCCACTCCGTTATCTGCGATAACGCGCGGAGACGGAAAACGGCGGCTCGCGCCCACCGTTCTGCTGGAGCCTTGTGACCCACGATTGGGTCGCTCTCCCTTGCCGATGATCCACTGGTGGGTCACTTTGTCGCTTCAGCGACCCGCCCGTGGGTCACTGAGCCGCAGCACGGGCGGCTACCATAATCTGGTAGCAGTGCGCACCGCTGCAACCCGGGATGATGTAGGCGACGCACCCGCGGCCGGCACCGCCTGTGCAGGCGACCATTTTGTCCTGCCCGGTCTCCCGTCCTATGACCGCACCCTGCGCTGCAGCATCCGGGCAATGGGAATGTCCGCCGGCAAGAGATCATAACGCAAGATCTCGGACGGAGACACCCACGCGACGCGGTCGTGGACGCGCAGCTGAAATTCGCCCGAAAGCAACGTCGTCTTGTAAGCGAACAGTTCAATCGCGCCGCCGGGATATGTATGGGTAGTCGAGATCAAGAAGCGCTCGGCTCGCACACGCACGCCGAATTCCTCGGCCAGCTCACGTTCTAAACATTCCTCGGCTGTCTCGCCGGGTTCGATCTTCCCTCCGGGAAACTCCCACCGCCCGGCGTGGGACTGCCCGGGGGCCCGGCGCGCGATGAGGTACTGCCCGTCGCGCTCGATAACTGCGGCGGTAACTTGCGTCAAGCTCTCACCTCCGAACGACAACTACAGCGACATGCGGTAGATCTCGACGACGTCGTCCTTGGACAGTTCGCGCAGCTCGCCGATCGGACCGAAGGCCACCGCCTTTTCCGCCATGACCTCGAGGTTTTCGTCGCCGATGCCGTAGTCCGCCAGGCGTGCGGGAGCCCCCAGATCCGTCCAGAACCGGCGCAGCCGCTCGATTCCCTCCAAACCTACTTCCCTTTCGGAACGGCCGGCGGGGTCGACGTCGAACACTTCCTGCGCGAGGCGGGCAAAACGGGCCGGAGCCGCGTCCAACACGTATTTCATCCAGTTGGGGTAAAGGATGTCCAGACCGCCCCCGTGGGGAATGTCGTAGACGGCCGACACCGCGTGCTCGATGTCGTGCGTAGCCCAGTCGCCGCCGCCGGTTCCCACGGAAAGGATGTGGTTCAGGGCCATGGTCCCGCAGTAGAGCAGCGTCTCACGGGCCTCGTAGTCTTCGGGATTTTCCAACGCCTTCGGCGCAGCCTCGATGACGGTACGGAGCAGCGCTTCGATCCAGCGGTCCTGCAGCGGCGTGTTTTCGGCCGTGTGGAAGTACTGCTCGAGCGCGTGGCACATCATGTCGACGATGCCGTAAACCGTGTGCTCCCGAGGAACCGTGAACGTATATACGGGATCGAGGATGGAAAACGCCGGATACGTATAGGGAGCCGCCGCCCACCCTACCTTTTCCTTCGTCTCCCAGTTCGTGATGACGGAATTCGCATTCATCTCGGAGCCCGTGGCCGCCAAGGTGAGCACGGTACCAAGGGGCAGCGCACCCGTCGCCCGCGCTTTGCCCGTAATGACGTCCCAGATATCGCCGTCGAACCGCGCGCCGACCACGATGGCCTTGGCGCAGTCGAGCACGCTGCCGCCCCCCACCGCGAGCACGAAGTCGATATCATGCGCGCGGCAAAGGTCGATGCCTTTCTGCACCGTGCTGAGCCGCGGGTTCGGTTCGACGCCGGCCAGTTCTACCCATTCGGCACCGACGTCGTCCAGGATCTTGACTACGTCATCGTACAAGCCGGTCCGCTTGATGGAACCGCCGCCGTAGACGAGCAGGACCCGCTTGCCGTAGGCCGACACCTCTTCCCCCAGACGGGCCAGCTGGCCGCGCCCGAATATCAGCTTCGTCGGGTTGTGAAAGGTGAAGTTCTTCACATCGCTCCCGCCTTTCTTTCAATATTGTGTAGCCGCTGCCTGCACGTTGGTCAGCCGCTGTTCGACCGCGAGCGCGCTTCGACCTCCATGTAGTAAACCGCTAGACCGGCCAAAAGGGCGGCCAGGAGAGGCTTTCCTTCCCGGGAAAGACGGAAGTTCACGTCCTTCCCGTCGACCTTGCCGCCGATGCGCCCCGTGAGCTCCCGGGTCCGCTCGTTGTACGTCAGTTCGAAGGAGTTGCCGATGGCGCGCCCTCCCATGCGGCCGGTGATCCGATTGCCCTCGAGCTGTAACCGGACGTCGACACCGAAGACGTTTCCCCCCACGCGCGCCTCGAGCCATTCGTGCGTGAACCGTCCGGATACGTCACGCCCGAATACTCTTCCCCCGACACGCCCCGACAAATGGCCCGCCGAGTCGAAGGCCAGGTTGATGTCCCACCCGACCACGTTTCCGCCGATGCGGCCTTCTACCTTCCTTTCCGTGACGGTAGCGCGGACGTCCCGGCCGACGTACGCACCGCCCACTCGACCTTGAACCTGCGACACTGCCCGGGCCATGCGCTGACCTCCTTCCCTTCCTCGGCTCTATGGTAGCGATTGGAACCAAGCGGAGCAAGGTGCGCGCAATGGGACTTCGGCGGCACGAGGGCGACCGCGCACTTGGCACTCCGGCCCATTTTTTTCCGTCGAGCATCCGCCAACAGGAAACGAGGCCGTGCTTAGCCAATTATATAGCCCGGACCAATCTTGGAAAGGAACGGTGTATCGATGGCAGCCATAAAATCGTTTTCACAGCGACGGACGGCGCGCCTTTGCGCTTTGTTGACCGCCTTGGCGTTGCTTTCCGTTCCCGCGCTCGCGCAACAAGTGACGATCACGCACATGACCTACGGCAGCCACGCGAAGGAGTGGCACCAATTTCTGCAGCTGATGGCCGAACGCTTCGAGGCCGAAACGGGTATCCGCGTGGAAGTGGAGGTCGGCCCCGGCGGAGGCGAGTACCGGGAGCAGGTGATCGTGCGGACTATCGGCGGCATGCCCCCCGACGTGATGGACTTCAACCCGGGCCAGGCGGCGATCCTGATTCGCGAGGGCGCCTTTGCCGACCTGCGGCCGTTTATCGAAAAGTCGAATCTCGATCTCGATGAATACCCGCCCATCGGTTTGCAAGGCATGACGCTGCCGGACGGCTTTGTTTGGGGCTTTCCGATGAGCCTGCTCCCCATTCCGGTTTACTTCAACGTCGACATGTTCGCCGAGGCGGGCCTGGCCAACCCAATCGAACTGGGCGAAGCATGGGATTGGGACGCGTACCTGCAATCCGCCCGGCGCCTGACCTTGCGTGACGGGGAAGGCAACGTGTACCAAGCCGGCAGCACGGACTGGCGTTACCGGTACGAGCAGCCCGTCCATCAGGCAGGCGGCATGCTCTTCGACCGGTTCGTCTTCCCCACGAAGAGCCTGTTCAACACGCCCGAGGTGCTCGAGGCCTACTCCTTCCGTGCCACCATGAAGCAGGAAGGCCTCTTCGCGACGAGCGGCGGCGTGTGGAACGGCAACGTGGCCTTGACGAACATCGACGGGCCGACGATCATCAACCGCTGGGTCGGCGGGTTCCGCATGGACGTGGCGCTGCAACCGAAGGGTCCGGCCGGCAAGCGGTCGAGCGAATTGAACCCCGACGGCTTCCAGATCCACGCCCAAAGCCCGAACAAAGAGGCTGCCTGGCAATGGATCGAGTTCCTGGTGGGCAATCCCGAGGTGCAGTTTGAATTCGCTGCCATGACGGGACGTCTGCCCGCGCTGCGCGAGGCCATGTTGCGCTACGGCGACATTCCGCGCGAGCTGCCGCAGAACTGGTACGCCTTGATCGAAACCGCCTTCAGCCCCGACGCGTTCCCGCCCTACATGATCGACGACGCCAGCCTCGTCGATGCGCTCAACAAGGGCCATGCGCCGATTTGGAACTTGGAGGTAGCGCCCGAGGTCGGTCTGTTGCAACTACACGAACAGCTGCAAGGCATCCTCAACGCGCTGCAGTAAGACGGCGCGGCGAGTTGCCGCTTCCCAAGGAGAATCGAAGGACGCCAGACCGTAGCACACGCGAAGGCCGGGGTCGTTCGCGGACGCCCCGGCCTTCACGCCGTCTCCCAAAAGCGCGATCCGTTACGCCTCCAGACGGGAAAGCCGGTACGTTCCCGCCGGTCCCCGGAAATAGAGCACGCCGGCTTCCTCGCTGACTTCCGCCCTGGTGCGCACGGGTCCGGCCACCTGCCATGTTCCCGCCGCGAGGTCCGCTACGAGCACCTGCAGCAGGCCCGTGCCGCCGAAGGTAATCTCGAGCGCGCCGCCGAGCCGCTCGCCCGTCTTGCTGAAGAGCACCACCCTGTCTTTCAGCGCGGCGCCTTCGAGCCGGCCCGAGTCAATGTGCGTGACCGGAAGCGGCGCCTGTGAAGTGCGCATTACCTGCATCACGTTGAGGAAGTTGTCCGCTCGCGCCGGCGCTGCCGGGGAAAGCTCGACGCGCCACGCCCCCGTCTCGCTCGATGAGGTGACGTTCAAAGACTCGGGCCAGTTGACGCCGTGGTAGT
>JAAYLA010000098.1 GCA_012522135.1 Bacillota bacterium
AGGCAGTAAACCCGCGCACGTCGGCAAACAGAATCGTCACCTCCATGCGCCGCCCCGCCTCCACGTCGGTGCCTCCCTGAAGTAGCCGGTCGACGACCTCGGGCGCAACGTACCGCCGGAACAGCTGGCGAATGCGGCGGGTGTCGCGATCGACTACGGATTGGGAATACACAAGTCCTGCGACGTATATTCCAATCACGGTTGCGAGGAGGGGCGTCACCTCAAGCCAAAGGCTATACCGGATAAACGCCACGATCCCGGTGACCACTGCCGCCAACGCCATGCACAAAACAACCAACGTCTGCAGCCACGGCCGGAGCAAAAAGGTGAAGGCCGACCCTGCCATGGCCAAGACGAACACGGCCACTAGCGTGACCGTACCCGGCAAAGTGTAGATGTGATCGTTCAAGAGCCACGAGCGCAAGGCGAAACCGTGTACGTAAACGCCGGGCACCTGTTGTCGCAAAGGCGTATTGTGCTGGTCGGCGCCGGGGGATGCCGTCAAACCCACGATCGCGTATTTCCCTTGCAATAGCGGACTGACCACGCCTTCGAGCACGTCGACCGCCGAAACCGTGGGCAGCCAGCGATGAAGTTGAATGCGCGCTTCGTTCGCGGGAGGCCGGTAGTTGATCAACAAGGGCCCGGACTGGAGCGCTGCGGGATCGAGCCTTCCCGTGCCGGTCGCGTAGGCCAAGGCAAAGGGCGCAAAGGCCGATGAGCCGGAACGACTTGAGAGGCGGCGCACGACCCCGTCGCGATCGGGCTGTAACGTGATACTCCCCACCGCCGCCGCTGCCTCGATCAGGTCCGAGGGCGGAGCCAAGTCGTCTGCGCCGCGCACGGCCGAGGCCAAGACCACGTTGCCGGTTTGCACCAGCACTTCCGCAAGAACACCGCTTTCGCCGGGCGCGGCTTCGGACGGCAAGAGGTAAGCCAGTCCCACGGCTGCCGCACCAGAGTCTGCCAGCGCCCGCACGAGTTGAGCCTGCACCTCGTAAGACCACGGCCAAGGACCAACCGCCGCTAAGGAACGCTCGTCGATCGCTACCACGACGACCGGCTGTTCCTGGACTCCGGACCGTTCGACCAGGAAGCGCATGAGATACCGGAGGTCGAGGGTGCGCAGCTCGGTACGGTGCAGACCGCCGAAGGACCACAGCACGGCGATCAGTGCCGCGAGGACCACGCCGACGAGCAGACCCGTGCGCATGTGGGCCCATGGCCTTCCGGTGTGCGTCAGGGGAGGTGTCCGCGGCCGCATCTTGCCCGTGCCCCCTGCCGTCGCGCTTCCCCCTACTCTCCGCACCGATGCTCACTGGCTTCGGGGATGCTGGCTATGAGTCGACGGAGAACGCCCTTCAACTTCTCGATATTGGCGTTGAACACTTGGAGAACGGCTCCGTGGCTGACGGGTTCCACGGACGGATCGTCTTCGAGCCCGGCATCGTAGTCGGTGATCAAAGAAATGTTCACGTAGCACATTCCGAGCTCCCGGGCCAAATACGCTTCCGGGTACTGCGTCATGTTGATCACGTGCCAACCGTTGTTTCGGAACTCCCGGCTTTCCGCTCGAGTCGAAAAGCGGGGACCTTGTATCACGACTACGGTGCCGTGCGGATGGACCGTGACTCCTTCCTCCTCCGCGGCACGGATGGCGAGGGCGCGCAGTTCGGGGCAGTAGGGATCCGCGGGGCTGACGTGCTTCGTGATAGGACCGGTAAAGAACGTGTCTTCTCTGCCCCAGGTCCGGTTGACGAACTGGTCGCAAATGACGAAATCACCCGGACGGATCTCGGGCCGCAGGCTGCCCGCGGCGCAAGGTCCGATGACGTGTGTAACTCCCAGGCTTTTCATGGCCCAAAGATTTGCCCGGTAGTTGATCTGGGCAGGAGGATACCTGTGGTCTTTGCCGTGGCGGGGCAGGAACGCAACGCGCCGCCCCTCCATGGTTCCGACGGCGATGCGGTCGCTGGGCGGGCCGTACGGTGTTTCAACCCAAATCTCATCGACGTCACTCAGAAACTCGTAAAACCCCGACCCGCCGAAAACTCCGATGTCTGCCCGGTGCTTCATTGCCGGTCCCCCCACGTCACACTCAAGATCATATATTGTGTCTCCCTTTCGCCGACCACGGACCGAACCCTGCTTACGGCTCCGCCCTGCGCCTCGCTCCGTCCGCCAAAGTTAAGGCCAGGTAGAGCAAGGTAGAGACGACCGGAATCATCAAGGTGGCCGCCGCGACAATTCCCGAGTCGTTTGCGGCCAATGCGACGAGCGCCCCGGCAAGACTTCCCCTTAAGGCCCTGCTCATGTAGGGATAGGCATGTAGGAGGCCACGAACCGTTCGCGGCCGGACGAACGCAAACAGCACGGCCGCAACGAGGGAGACGAAAAAGGCCCGGCTCCACACCGTCAAGCGGATGAGGCGGACGTTCATCTCGAGCTTGCGTTCGAACAAGGACCACAGCGGATCGCCGCCCTCCGTACCCACCAGCCGCACAGCCCCGCCCAGATGGGAAGATTCCGGACCAAAACGCACCAGGTCATAAAGGGCCGCAGCCCCTACCACAGCCGCCACGAGCGCCCCGAGCAGGACAAAGTGGTGCAGATGGATTTTGTCCTGCACCAGCAAGAGGAGGACCACGCCGAGACCCACGACGGCGGATACGGTGCCTCCCACGTTGGCCCCGTGCGCGGGCGACGCCAAGAGGACTGCTATGGCGACGAAAGCGAACCCAACGAGCCATAATAACCTTGCTCTCTTGCCGGCAGGCGCAATTTCGAGCAGCCCTCCGGCCGCTACACCCCCTGCTCCGATGAGAAGCCCCATGTACTCGTTGCCGATGCCGTAATAGCGTG
Source organism: Bacillota bacterium (assembly GCA_012522135.1). GTDB lineage: Bacteria > Bacillota > Limnochordia > DTU080 > JAAYLA01 > JAAYLA01. The sequence continues at coordinate 2,863 of JAAYLA010000098.1, forward strand.
AACCGCCGATAGGGTCGTAGCCCAAGTGGGAAGACTGAAGGAGCCTTGCGCCCGTGAGCAGGTCGACGACGATCACCCCTACAGTCAAGCCGGCCAGCCCGGCGAAAGGATCCGCCTCGCTCCGCCGTCTCAGGCACAAAGCGCCGGCCGTCAGCGCTGCGGTGGCCGCAGCCGCCAGAAGCCAGGCGTCACCGACCGTTCGCGGCACGGGGAAAAGCGGTATGAGAAGCAAGGCCAAGGGAAAAGCGACCAGTGCCAGATGCACGGCGCGAAGCCACGGGAGCACGCGTGCGACCGGCCAACGGAGAAGCGAAGCGCCTGCGGCTAGGGCGACCGAAACCAACACCGCGGCGAGCTGGATAAAAAAGTACGGTTGAATGAGGGGAAGCCTCTGCCCGTGCACACGCGTGATCCGCTCATAGAGCCCGAGCACTCGCTCCCACGGTGCGGCAAAGGGCACGAGCTCGAGCGGACGGCCGGCGCCCGACTGGTCGAGGTCGAAAAGGCTGAGTACCGTTGCCGTGACGTCGACGTTGGCCACGATACCCGCTCGGCGGGTGGTCGGCGACGACAGCAGAGCACCGTCCACCGCCGCGGGTTCGTCGCCGAGCTCCAGCATGATGAGCGGTGCGACCAGATGGCCCCGTTGCGCCTCGATGGCGGAGGGCGATGGCACGGCAACGAGCAGCGCGCCGCGGCTTCCTGCGTCGCCGGCTTGGCGGAAAAGCGTCGCAACAAAGGAGGCAATTCTCGCGACGGTCTGACGGCGCAGTTCCGCGCCCCGCTCCGGGCTTAACAGCTGTGAGAAGGCCTCGAGGCGGGCCAGGTCTCCCAAGTCCAGAACGACGAGCGTCGATGTGCCGAAATGCCCGGCCGCCCGATCCAATAGGTAGGCGTAATCCGTCCGGAGGCCGAAGGGCCATTCCGCGTCGTGTACCAGTGTGCGTTCGCCGACGTCACCATGGTCGACCCGGCCTGCCGTATCCATCGCCACGAGAACCCCATAGCGCCGAGGCGTTCGGTCCACATCGGCGTTGCCGTAGACCGCAACGGAGACACCCGCCGTGCGCACCAGCGAACCGAGAAGGCCGGGCGTGGCGTGGCGTTTGTTTTCGCCCGCCAGGAGCGCCTGCTCGCCGACGGCCAAGTGAACTAAACCGTCCCCTGCGGCCTCGCCGGTAAGGGCGGAATATAGCACGCCTGCCCCTTGCCCGCGCCAAAGCTCGTTCACGCCGAACGCCAGGCCGGCGTGCTCGCCGGCCAACGCTCTAGCCCCCGCTCCCAAAGTCAGGTAGCCGGCAGCAGAACCAGTACCTTCCGTCCGCACGTTGGCCAGTCCAACGCCGCCGTACACGATGAGGTCACGGAGCGGTGCCGCCTCGGGCAACATCAGGTCGGCCACGGTGAGCCGGTCGACCAGTACGAGAAACACGGTAGATCGCCCTGCCGCCGGAACAGCGGCGAGGCAGCAGATGAGAAATGGTAGGTACCTGCGCAGCGCACGGCAGAGGAGGCTCATACCGGGGATTTTTCCCCCGAGCCCCGCGCCCCATGCAGCCGGCGCCTTACCCCGTGTTTTGTATGCGACGCACCAAATCTAAAGCCAGGCGCAGGGCGGCAGCCCCCGCCTCGCCGGGAACGGCAGGTTGTGTTCCGGCGCGCACCGATGCGACGAAGTGGGCTAACTGCAAGTCCAAAGGTGCCTCCCTGGCCACAGGTAGCTCCCTCCACTCCTGACCGGCCGGGGCCACCCAGACGCGCTGTCCGAACAGGTCCGCCTTGCCAAAGAAGCCGCCGCTTTGCACTTCAATCACGCGCCTTTTCGTTTCATTGGTGCGGCTCGCCAACAGCGTGACCTTGGCTGGCGGCGCGCCATTGGAGCGCAACGTATACTCGACGATCCCGACGTCCGTGCGGCTGCTGACGACCGGCATGCCTAAAGCCTGGTGTATGTCCCAGCCTTCCGCCGGATGCAAGGCCAGCGACAGATCGATATCGTGAATCATCAGGTCGAGAATGACGCAAACGTCGTGAATCCGGCCGTCATACGGTCCCATGCGGTACGCTCGAATGCGTGTTTTTTCCTGCCGCGGCACGGCGGCGCGCATCTCGGCCGCCAACCGGATGAAGGCCGGATTAAACCGCTCGATGTGGCCCACCATAAGGCAGACGCCGGCTGCCTTTGCTGCGGCGATGACCCGGGCGGCCTCCTGCTCGGTCACGGCCAGCGGCTTTTCGACGAGTACGTGGATGCCTTGTGTCAACAGGTGCTCTGCGATCTCCGCATGCAAATAGGTCGGTGTGGCGACGGTAACCGCATCGACGTGTCCCACAAGGTCGCGATAATCGGAGAAGGTAACGACGCCCCATTCGGTTTCCGCCTGACGGCGTTTGTCTGCATCGCGCGTGGCAATGGCAACCAGTCTCGCCCCGGGAAGCCTGGCGTACGTCTCGGCATGGCGTCGGCCCATGGAGCCGAGGCCGACGACTCCTACTCTGAGTTCTGCCAAAGGCGATGACCTCCCCGGCTCGAACCGTCCGGCCGGCACGGCCAATTGCCGGAGGATCGAGCCATTTGTGGCGAAGCACGGAAGGGCCGAGGCCACAGAGCTAGCCCCCGAAAGAGACCGCCCAAAGAAGGCGCGCGTACGTTCCCCGGCCATGGTCGGGGAATAGGGTCAAAACGCCGGGGGCCCGATGGACCCCGACTTGGATCCACAGCGCGGGGGCCACCTCGTGCCTCAGATAGACATCGTATTCTGCCCCTTGTTCTGTGTTCCACTTCGCCAGGGCAACCCCTGCCCAGGTGCGGGAGACCGCTTCGATCTCCATCCAGCCTCCGTAAAAGGCAGTTCGGCTGCTAAGCGGTCCAGGTGTTTTCAAGGCGCTCCGCACGGTTCGGCTGCCTGCCAGCACTCCCGCGCGGCTTGGAAGCCCAATGATCCGAATTTCGGTCCGCACGTCAATTCTGCGATCGATCTGCAAGACTTTGGCAGTCGCTTCGAGGCTGCTGCTCCACCGGACGCTCAAGCGGCCGCCGGACAGCGTGACCACCGCTTCCGTGCGTTCGGTCCCCCGGTCCGCCTGGACAGACGCCTCGGCTTCCCAAAGCCAAACCCCGAAAGGCTGCAGGCGGACGGCAAGGCGCGCCTCGGTACGTTCGGGCTGAACGCTTAGGGAGAGGCGGCCGATCGCATCTCCTTCCTGCCACCGCGACCGCCACGTCATGCCGAGACCGGCCTGACCAGCACCGAGCTGCACGGCGACGACATCTTCTCCGGCCGGGCGCCGGGCCACCAAGCCCACGCGGGCGCGGACACCGTCGGTGGAACCCGACAAGCCTGCGAAGGGAGAAAGGCCCTTGGGTTCGTCGCCGGCCCAGTGCAGTCGGAAAGCGGCCCTCGATGCGACGTTCTGCGCTGCCGGGTGCCAGGCGGTGCCGAGCTCGATTCTTCCTCCGAGGAAAGTGCCTTCGTAACCGCCGCCCAGACGGAGGCTTTCAGCACCGTCGATGCCCCAGCCCGCACGCAGCACGAGGCGACCCGAACCCGTCGTACGCCAAAGAGCGATTTCTGCGTCGCTGCCTGTACCAAGACGACGGCGGAGTGTCAAGCCGCCGGTGGTGTCTTCGTTCTCAAGACGAATCTCGGAGCGCGGCGTTCCCGTCGTATCGTAACGGTAACTGATCGTAATCCGGCCCAGCCCGTCGTCCACATCTTTGCGCCAGCCAAGTTGCAGTCCGGAAAAACCCGTCCAGTTCCCCGCTAAGGTGCCCGTCCATTCTCCGCGCAAATCCGGCAGGGCCGGGCCCGATGCGCGGATCTGCCAGCGCCCGTAAGACTCACCGTCATCGTCCCTTGTCAGCCGCGAGGCGAGGCGGAGAGATCCGAATTGTAGGTCTGTGGAACTCTCCCACCGAGTTCTGAAGCCTTCGTCGTCGGCCACAAGACCAAGAGTGGCGCGGAGGACACCGGGCGCAGTCACCTGGGAGCGACGCACCTCACCTCCGAGCAGCAACGGTGCCGCTCCGCGCACATCAAGAAGGCGAGGCCGTGAGGACTCGTCCGGAACGCCCGTTTGCCACAGCACATGCCATCCTTGCTGCACCTGCGTCTGAAGGCCGGCACCTTGCACCCTGACCGCTGGTTGCAGCCAGCCGTCGACGTGCGGGACAAAGGAGATGCGCTCCACTGCCATTTCTACCTCGGCACCGTATGTATCAGGGCCCAGCAGCGCCACTTCCACCACGCCCGCCCGGGCCGCAGGGGTCACCAGGATGGGCACGTCTGCCTCCCAATGTTCCGACGGATGCAGGGGCGGGACGTCAAGGACGTACACGTCTCCGACGGTTCGCAAGCCACGTGGCAGCCTAACCGCCAGACGTAGGCCTTCCCCGGGGAAGGGGCTTTGATTGGCCACCCGAACCGTGAGCCACAGCCACTCACCGATCGCCTCGCCTGAGTGCAAAGTCACTCCCAGTGTGAAGCCACGTTTCTCCGCTTCCGCAACCTGCCCCGCTGCCGTTCGCAAAGGTTCGGCCTCGGACGTATCGGTGACCGCGATGCGGCCGGCCGCGCAAAGGCCCGTTTCACTGCCCGTCAGACGAAAAGCATACTCGCCCGCGGGCAGGAGCGCCGTCCAGTGAATTGTGATCCGAGGTTCGACGACCGTTGCCGCCTGCTTCGTCTCCGCCACAACGTCTCCTGCGGCGTCGTAGACTACGAAATGCAGGTCTTCCAATACCGCCGATGCTCGCACACACATAACGGTGACACGCTCGCCTGAAGACACCCGGCTCGGCCAGACGGTACCCGCGCGGAGAACGGCTTCGCCCACGGCATAATAGGGCACTTCGAGGACGTAACCGCCCACGGAAGGTGGTACGTCCCAGGGCACGCTGAGACGGTAGTCCAGCTCCACAAGGTGCTCCGTGTGACCCTCGCCGCTGTGGATCCATACGGACACGGGTTCTCCGGGTGTCATGGGCTGCCAGGCGCTGCTCACGCCCGCGACCCTCCATTCGAGAAAACGGGCCGGCAACGTCCTGGTCGGATCCGCGGCGTCGGAAAAGTACAGGGGCGGTGCGGCCTCCACGTGAAAGGGGCCGTTTGCGACGATGTGAAGCTGGACAGCGCGCTCGAATAGCGCGTATCGCCCGGGGACGGCGGTTCCCAGCCGCGGACCGTATACATCCTCACCGGACGCCGCTTGGCCGGCCGACACGAGCACGAGGCCGAGCCAGAGCAGGAACCACCCGCGCAGCAGTCCGAGCATTTCTCGACTCATGGCACCGGCTCACTCTGGGCGATCTGTGCCAGCACGTCGGCGGGCATTTGCCGGACACCGTCCGGCCCCAGGACGATGCGCAGAGGAGAGATCGTCCCGGCACTGAACTCGCCGTCGGCAAACACGATGCGGTACTCGCCCCACGCCAGCGGGCTACCGTCCCATTCGACCGTGATAAGGCGCCGTGCTCCCGGCAACACGAGGGCCTCGGGAACGTGGGATTCGGCGACCGCTTCACCGCTAGTGCCCAGAATTCGAACCCTGCCGCCGACCCGGACGTGTGCTTCACCGTAGTTTGCCACGAGTAGGTGAAGCCGGTTGGCGTCGTCGTGTGATTCGATGCTCACACCTTCGATCATTGTCCGTGGTGTTTCCAGGCCGGTATGCAACAAGAGGGGAACGGCTACACGCAAGATGTCGTCCCCTCCTTCTGCTTGCTGGAACAGAAGGTACACGACCGGGTAGACCGGGCGGTCCGCCGGCTCCACACGTATGTCGAGATGTACTCCCTGCCCCGGCGTGAGTACGCCGGCAGCCGGCAGAACATGCACGGTCACGTCGCCGCGTCGCTCGCTCGGCAAGTATACGGGGCGGCCGTGCATGTCGTGCGTCACCCACCCGGTCTCGACCCAGAAGCGGACAGGCAATTCCGTGCGGTTTTCCACCCATACGGGCGGCAACATGCCGTCATGCGCAAGCAGAGCTTCGATGCGAGCCGGGGAGACGAGGATTCCCTGCGCCCCCGCCCGCGGTCCCACAACAAGGTACAGGCACAACACCACAGGGAGCCAGAAGCACAACCTCCGCATCAGAATCCCATCCCCACCGTGTATGTAAGCCGAACCCGATAAGTGTGGCCTGCGGGCAAGGGTACGTCGTCGAACGTGGGCCGGAACATGATAT
>JAAYLA010000009.1 GCA_012522135.1 Bacillota bacterium
AAAGGATCGCCCGAGGCGAAGGCCATGGCGGCGGCGACAAGGCGCGAGCTGGGCCTGAAGGACGGGCCGGTCATTTTGTACGTAGGACGCCTGAGCAGATCGAAGGGACCGGACCGTCTGATCGCCGCCTTTCCGAACGTGCTGCGACGCTTTCCGAACGCCAATCTGGTGCTGGTCGGCGGCCGGTGGTTCGGGGTAGACGAGCCGGACGAGTACGTGCGGGAGCTATGGCAGAGCGCCGAGCCGGTTCGCGAGCACATTTTCTTTACCGGGTACGTGCCCCACGACAAGCTGAACCGCTATTTCGCGGCTGCGGACGTTTTTGTTTGCACCTCGCAGTGGGACGAACCGCTGGCTAGAGTACATTATGAAGCAATGGCGTCCGGGCTGCCCGTGATCACGACCGACCGGGGCGGCAATGCGGAGATCGTCCAGACGGGCGTGCAGGGCATCGTGCTGGAAGAGTGGGACGATCCCGTCGTCTTTGCCGCCAACATCTTGAGCATCCTGGAAAACCCGAAGCGCGCGCAAGCTATGGGGCTGGCCGGACGGCGCCTGGTTGAGCGGTTTTTCACATGGACCCGGGTGGCCAGGGACTTGGAGAAGGTGTTGACGGAAGCAGCTGCTGCGCCGCCCCGGCCGATCCGTCCGGCCGTCAATTTGGACGACGGAATCTTGCAGAAGAGGGGCCAACCGCCTGCGCACCTATTGCGAGGCGAGATGTTGTCGGATACGTTGCGGAAGGTGCGGACCCGCAGCTACCATACGCTCAGTTTGCTCGGTCTCGCCCGCCCCGCCGCCTCGCCGGCCACCCCGACCGGGGCCGGTGCATCCGCAGCGAAGGCGCCGGTGGTGCAGATGCCCGTTCCGAAGGCGCCTGCGGCCCGGACGAAGCCCGCGCTGAAGGCCGAACCGGCAACACGCGCAGCGGCCGTACCCGCGCCGACGAAGGAGGAGCCGAAAAAAGCTGCCGTAAAGAAGGGGGCCAAGGTGAAGACTTCTGCCAAGGCCGCACCTAGGAAGGCGGTTAAGAAGAAGGCGAAAGCGAAGAAAAAGGTCGCAAAGAAGAGAAAGAGGTGACGGGAGGCACTAGCCGTCTTCCGTGTCGTCGGGATGAGCGCGGGGCAGGCGGCGGCTGACGAGCGCGCGCATGCGTTCCTCGATGGCGTCGCCCTTGAACCACCAAAAGACCGCTGCGCCGATGGCGCCGACGGCTACGACGGCCCACGCCCACAGGGGCAGATCGACCAGGCCCGCACCGGTGAGGGAAGCGACGAGCGAACCGGGCGAGCGTCCGAGCACCACGACGAGCGCGAAGGTGCCCCAGCGGATGGGCGTCAGTCCGGCCATGAGGCACAAGGCGTCATCGGGAAGAAAGGGCAGGAGATACAATACAAACAGGCCGCGGACGCCGTTCTTGCTCGCCGCCCGTTCCAGAAAGTCTCGGGTGCGCGGCCCCACGAAGCGGTCGACAAGAGGTTTTCCGAAGGCTCTGGCCAAGCCGAACGCGGCCAAGGAACCGAGCAGGATGCCCGCCACGTTGAGCAGGAAGCCGAGCCAGAAACCGAACAAATAGCCGCCCGCCACGCCCACGGCTTGACCGGGAATGGGCGCAAGGATAACCTGCGCAAAGTTGATCAGAACGAAGACGAGCGGCCCATACACGCCCCACGACTCGACCGTGCGTTCCACCGCCTCGCGGCTGCCGACCAGGGCCATGATGTCGGACCAAAAGTAAACGACGGCGACGACGAAGAGCAGTAGCACGGCGAGGCCCACCAGGCGTTTGGCGTCGAAGGGTTTGGAGGTTCGCATCGGTCTTCTCCTCGGGTGTTCAAACTGTGTCGCGGCAGCGTGAAGCGGTACCCTGGTCTAGGGCTAGACAAAGGTTAGCCGTTCCGCGTACCTATGTCAAGACGCCCTGTGCCGGGAGATCGGGCCGCTCATCGGGCTGCGCACCATTGCGGACCCGCCTCCTTTCCCGCGGCGGGACGTCCGTCATGCTACAATAGGACATGTAGACCTACTACTACATGGCAAAAAAGGTACCGGAGCATCACGTGAAATACGGTGCCCTGTGCCTGGAAAGCCGCGGGAGGCGACTGCTTTGGATATTGCCGTCTTCAGTTCCAAGCCGTACGACCGGGAGTACTTTCTGCGGGCCAATGAATCCCACGGCCACAAGCTCACCTTTTTCGAGTCGCGCCTCACGCTCGAAAGTGTGGTGCAGGCCCAGGGCTTCCCCGCCGTCTGCGCCTTCGTCAACGACCAGCTCAACGCACCGGTCCTGCGGGTATTGGCCAGACACGGCACCCGCCTCATCGCGCTGCGATGTGCCGGCTTCAACAACGTCGATTTGGTGGAGGCCGACCGGCTTGGCCTCACGGTGGTGCGAGTACCCAGTTATTCTCCCCACGCGGTGGCCGAGCATACCGTTGCCCTCATCTTGACGCTCAACCGGAAGACCCACCGCGCCTACAATCGAGTGCGCGAGCTAAATTTCTCGCTGGATGGCCTGCTCGGATTCGATCTGCACGAAAAGACGGTGGGCATCATCGGCACGGGCCGCATCGGCACCATTACAGCCAAGATCTTGCTCGCCTTCGGCTGCCGGGTGTTGGCCTACGACCAGCGGGTAAACGAGGAGTGCGTCCAAATGGGCGTCCGGTATACATCGCTAGAGGAGTTGCTGCGGCGGTCGGACATCATCTCGCTGCACTGCCCGTTGACGCCCGAGACGTACCACCTGATCAACGAGAACACGCTGCGGATGATGAAAGACGGCGTCATGCTGATCAACACGAGCCGGGGAGCGCTCATCGACACGCAGGCCGTCATCGAGGCGCTCAAGACGGGCAAGGTGGGCTATTTGGGATTGGACGTGTACGAGGAGGAAGCCGACCTGTTCTTTGAGGATTTGTCGAACCGGGTGGTGCAAGATGATGTCTTCGCCCGCCTCACTACCTTCCCCAACGTCCTGGTCACGGGGCATCAAGGCTTTTTCACCCACGAGGCCTTGACCAACATCGCCGAGACGACCTTGGCCAACGTGACGGCGTTCGAAAGGGGCCTGCGCTCGGGCAACGAAGTGAGTGTCGATAGAATCGTAGCGTAGCAAAGGGGAATGGAATGGATTCGCTGGAAGCTGTGCGCGACGACGTGATTGCCTGCAGACGCTGTCCTCGACTGGTCGCCCACCGGGAAGAGACGGCACGGACGAAGCGGCGGATGTATATGGATTGGGACTACTGGGGCAGGCCGGTGCCGGGCTTCGGCGATCCCGAAGCCGAGCTTCTGATCGTCGGACTGGCTCCTGCGGCCCACGGCGCGAACCGGACGGGACGCATGTTCACCGGCGACGCGTCGGGCAACTGGCTGTACCGGGCGCTGCATAGGGCGGGATTTGCGAGCAAGCCCACCTCGGAACACCGCGGCGACGGCCTAGAGCTTACGGGCGCGTACGTTACGGCCGTCGTGCGCTGCGCGCCGCCGGATAATCGTCCCACCGCCGAGGAGCAGCATGCGTGCCGGCCCTTCCTGCAGCGCGAGTTCGATGTTTTGCGCAACGTGAAGGTGATCGTCGCTTTAGGCCACATCGCCTATGCCGGGGTATGGCAGCTGGCCAAGGCCCACGGCGCCGCCGGATCCCGGCCCGCCTTCGCCCACGGCCGGGTGCACCGTTTGGCGCCCGCTTTTCCGACCGTCGTCTGCTCGTACCATCCGAGCCGGCAGAACACGCAGACCGGGCGGCTGACGGAGAGCATGTTCGACGATGTGTTCCGCACGGCCCGCGCGTTGATCGACGGCAGGTGCGTGGACACGGCGTAGAAGGCGGACCTGGAAAAACAGACCGGCAGCCTGAACTCACGTGGGAGCCAGGCTGCCGATCTCG
>JAAYLA010000099.1 GCA_012522135.1 Bacillota bacterium
AGGGAGGGTTCGTGATGACGGAAGAGCCAATACGACAGCACCTGGCGGGGACGTGGCGGTTCGCCCTGGACCCGGACGATCGGGGCACCGGCGACCGCTGGTGGGAGCAGGAGTTGCCCGATACGGTCGTGCTCCCCGGGTCCCTGCAGGAACAAGGGTTTGGGAGCGATATCACGTTCGAGACCCCGTGGGTCGGCTACCACGATCCCGAATGGTTTAAAGATCCCTTGTATGCACCGTACCAACAACCCGGCGCGGTGCGTTTTCCCTTTTGGTTACAGCCGAAAAAACATTATGTGGGCGCGGCCTGGTACCAGCGGACTATCACCGTGCCCGAGGAGTGGCGGGGACGGCGCATCGTCCTGGAGTTCGAACGCGTCCACTGGGAAAGCCGGGTGTGGCTGGGCGGCGTTGAGGTCGGAAGCTGCGCTAGCCTGGCTACGCCCCATGTGTACGACCTCACCCCCTGGGCGGTGCCAGGCGATCATACACTTACCGTAAGGATCGACAACCGCATGATTGTCGACGTCGGTCAAGATGCCCACAGCGTGACGGATCATACGCAGACGAATTGGAACGGCATCGTCGGCGCGATGCCTTTGCGCGCGGAAAGCCCGGTATGGATCGACGACGTGCAAGTGTATCCAGACGTCGCCAAGCGGTCGGTCACGGTGCGGGTGACCGTCGGGAACGCGACCGGCAAAGAAGGCACCTGCCGTCTGGAACTGACGTCCACCGCCTACAACACGGACTGCACCCACGCAGCGGGTCCGCTCGATGTGACCTCGCGGCTCGAGTCGGATTCCACGGTCATCTGCGTCGTTTTCCCTTTGGGCGAGGGGGCTCCCCTTTGGGATGAGTTCCACCCGGCGCTCCACAGGCTAACGGTCAAACTCACGGCGGCGTGCGGCGAGACGACGTACACCGACGAGCGCCGCGTGAGCTTTGGTCTGCGCGAGTTCTCCACCGTCGGCACCCAGTTTGCCATCAACGGACGCCTGACGTTTCTGCGCGGGACGCTCGAGTGCGCCGTTTTCCCCGCTACGGGCTATCCTGCCACGGACACGGCCACATGGCGGCGGATTTGCCGGGTCGTCAAAGAACACGGATTGAACCACATCCGCTTTCACTCGTGGTGTCCGCCCGAGGCCGCTTTCGTTGCAGCCGACGAAGCGGGCGTTTATCTTCAGGTGGAGTGCGGCACGTGGGGGTATGTCGGCGAAGGGCGCAGTGTAGACCAGTGGCTCTACGACGAGGCCTATCGGATTTTGAAGGCCTACGGAAATCATCCATCCTTCGTGCTCATAACCCACGGAAACGAGCCGTACGGCGATCATGAAGCGTTCCTGCGGAAGTGGGTCGAGCACTTCAAAGCGGTCGATCCGAGGCGACTTTGGACGGCAGGATCCGCTTGGCCCCACGTGCCGGAAAACCAGTTTCACATCGACTACACCCCGCGCATTCAAGGGTGGGGTGAAGAGCTCAATTCACGGATCAACGCGCGGCCGCCGGAAACTGCCAGCGACTACAGGGCGTGGGTGAAGCGCACGCTGGTGCCCATCATCAGCCACGAGATCGGACAGTGGTGCGCGTATCCCGATTTCACCGAGATAGGGAAGTACCGCGGCGTGCTCCAGGCCAAGAACTTCGAACTGTTCCAGGCGTCTTTGCGCGCTCACCACATGGGCGATCAGGCGGAGGATTTTCTCGCGGCCTCGGGGCGGCTGCAGACGCTGTGTTACAAGGAAGAGATCGAATCGGCTTTGCGCACGCCGGGATTCGGCGGCTTTCAGCTTTTGGGCCTGACGGATTTCCCCGGCCAAGGCACGGCTCTGGTAGGGGCGCTGAACGTTTTTTGGGAGCCGAAGGGTTATGCCGCGAGCCACGAGTACCGCAGGTTCTGCGGACCGACCGTACTCCTCGCCCGGCTGCCGCGGCGGATTTTCACCTACGGCGATGTCTTAGAAGCCGATTTCGAGGCAGCCCATTTCGGAGCGGAGCCCTTGCAGCAAGCGGTGTTGGTGTGGCAACTATGCGACGGAAACGGCAAGACGCTGCGGCAGGGGCGTATTCCGGTCGGGACCTTACCCATCGGGAACGGCATTGCATTAGGCACGCTGCGCTTGCCGCTGGAGGGGATTCCGGTGCCCTGCCGCCTGCGCCTCGTCGCGGGGATCGAGGCGACCGCCATCGAGAACGACTGGGACGTGTGGGTGTATCCCGCGCGGGTCGATTTGGCCGTGCCTCGTGACGTGTTGGTGACGGACCGGTTCGGGCCCGAGCTGACCGCACACTTGGCGGCTGGTGGCAGAGGGCTGTTGCTGGCTAACCCCAAGGACGTCGACGTAGTGTCCAGGTTCGGTTTTTCCAGCATGTTCTGGAACACGGTTTGGACAAAAGGCCAGGCTCCCCATACCCTCGGCATATTGTGCGATCCGGAGCATCCCGCTTTGGCCCATTTCCCCACCGACTTCCACACGAACTGGCAGTGGTGGGACGTGCTCCACGGCGCCGAGGCTATGGTGCTCGAAACGCTGCCTCCCGAGCTGCGCCCTATCGTGCAGCCCATCGATACTTGGGTGCGCAACCTGAGGCTCGGTTTGCTCTTCGAGGCGCGGGTGGGAGGTGGGAGCCTGCTCGTCTCCAGCATCGATTTCAAGACGGACCTGGAAGCCCGGCCCGCGGCCCGGCAGCTCCTGTACTCCCTTCTGCGCTACGTCGGCGGGGATGGGTTCGCGCCGCGGCAGACCGTCGCCGCGGATGACGTGCGGCGCCTCTTTCGTCGAAACGGACACGGGTAAGAACGCCCCGGTTCATCTTGGACCTTGCCGAGGAAGCGGACATTCGTCACAATCTCGTACAACCTATAGTCGACGGGGCCTCTCCGGGGAGGGACGCGCCGTGCACGGACCGAAGGGAATCGATGCGGTAAGTGCAAGTCCAAGTTCACCCCGGAGGAGGTCCTTTGTCATGATGAAGCGGTCTCTGTCGCTCCAACTCGTTGCTTTGGCGTGTGCTCTCATCGTCTCGGTGTCGGCCTTGGCCGCCGAACAGGTGACCATAGTGCACATGACCCACCAGTGGCACGGCGACGGCTGGCACCGCTACGTCAAAGAAGTGGCGGAAGATTTCATGCGCGAGTACCCGCACATCAAAGTCGAGGTCATCATCGGCGCCGGCCACGAGTACACCGACAAGTTCCGTGTGATGACCGCCGCCGGCACGCCGCCCGACATTACGGATTTCGCCACGAGTGTCGGCAACCTGGCGATGGAAGGGTTGTTCCTGGACCTGGCCCCGTACTTGGCGCGGGAAGAGGCGTACATCCGGGAAGGGATTTTGCAGAACGCCCTTGAGCTTTACTCTTTGGACGATATGCTGTGGGGCATGCCCAACAGCCTGTTCATGGTCGTGAGCTGGTATAACGAAGATCTGTTGGACGAGGCGGGACTGGCGTATCCCGCGGACCTGCCCCTTTCCGACTGGAACTGGGCGACGCTGCGCGACTACGCCCGCAAATTGACGATCGACCGCGACGGCGACGGCCAGCCCGAACAGTGGGGGTTGGACAGGCAATCGGCCGCCTGGGAGCAGTTTATGGCATCGAACGGCGGCTACCCGTACGACCGGCGCTACAACCCGACCGAGTCGCGCTGGAACGACGTGCGCATCATCGACGCGATCGAATTTAACCGACAGCTCATCCAAGACGACCGGGTCGCTTCGCTCGATTGGGACGCCGCCACGCACTTCTGGACCGGACGGTCGGGTATGGCGGTGGTCGACGGGCCCGGGCGCTTGGCTTCGCTGCTCGACGTCACCTTCCGTTGGGACATCGCTGTCCAGCCCGCGGGACCGCAAGGCTGCCACTGCGGTACGGTCAGTGCCGACGGCTTTCAGATCAACGCCTACACGCGCCATCCGGACGAAGCTTGGGAGTACGTGAAATACCTCACGACCCGTCCCGAATCGATAGAGAAGTTCCTGGCATATACGGGGCGGTTCCCGGCGCTCACGGGCGTGCACGAGGCATACCCCCGCATCAATCCGGCGGCACCCAAGAACTGGCCGGCATTCGTCGAGGCCGCAGCCCAGCCCGGTGCCTACTTCCATCCGAGCGTACCCGAGGTCGATCGCATCAACGACATCGTCAACACGATGCTGTCGCAAATCTGGCGCGGCGAGACAGATCCGCGTACGGGCATGCAGCAAGTTCACGAACAGGTGCAGGCAATTTTGGACGAGCAGCACCGGTGAGGAGTGCGGATATGGAAAGAAGTCGGGACAGAGCGGGCGAGGCGGCGCGGATCTTCGGGTTGCTTGCGCTCGTGGTGCTCGCAACTTCGTTCGGTAGCGAGGAGGCCTTGGCCGGGGCGGGGATGACGAACCTCGCCCACGGCATGCCCTATTGGCTTAGCCTGCCTCCGGAGCCGAGCTATCCCGATCAAGGCAACGAGCTGACCGACGGCGTGAAGGGCGGTACGGTGTTCGGACAACCCGCCTGGCAAGGTCACTTGCGCGAGCAGTTTCGGGTCGTCACGATCGATCTGCAAGCGGTGAAGCCCGTGCGGGAAGTGGTGGTCGGATTTCTGCATGATCCGTCGGCGGGGATCTTCCTGCCCGACCGGACGCTGCTGCAAACTTCGGTCGACGGCCATACCTGGACCGCACCCGTGGCCCTCGCCAAGCACGAGTTCGGTACCTTGACGAGTCCGGCCCGCTACGAGGCGGCATTTCGCAACCTCGACGTCGCTGCCCGCTACGTACGGGTCGTCTTCTTCGTCGAAGTGTGGGTGTTCGTGGACGAGATCGAAGTGTGGGGAGAGGATCGCATCGTGGCGGTGCCCGGCGGCGAGGGGGCAGGCGGTTTGCCGGAAGATGACCCGTATCTGGGCCCGAGCGAGCAGCACGAAGCCTGGCGCGGAAGCGAGCCCACCTCCGCCGTCCGGGACGCCTACTTCCCGCCCGGCCACCCCGGCGCCGGCGGTGTGCGGCACATGGTGCTTATCTATACGCACGGCGACTGGCTGGTCGGAGAGGCACTGCCGTACGTGGCCTACGCGCCCCGTCAAGATCCGCGGAAGCTGGAGATCCCCCGCTGGGAAGACTGGTTCTTCGATGCATTTCTCTTCCTGGCGCTCTATAGCCCCGACGGGAAGCAGTACGGCTCGACGGCGCGGGGAGGCGAGCCGGCGACGTGGAGGGATTGGCTGGGCTTTTTGGACCGCCTTTTCACGCCGAATCAGCAGCTGGATGCCTTCGAACAAGCCGTCGCCAGGGCGAAGCAGACGATCGATGATCCCGGTTACCGAGCCAAGGTCGTGGTCATGATTCCGTATCCGATCCCAAGCGTTCTCGACTTCGGAGACGTCGACGGATCGGGCCGCTCGTTGAGTTTCGCGGCGTATCCGCAGGGAAGGGAGGCTCAGCGGAAGGCGCGCTTTGCGGCTATTGAGGCATACGTAGGCGAGCTGGAGCGGCGGTGGCGAGAGCGGAACTTCGAGCACCTGGAACTCGTTGGCCTGTACTGGCTGGCCGAGGAGTTGAACGGCTACGAAGACTTACGCCTCGTGCAAGACGTCTCGCAGCTACTCGGGGAAAAAGGCCTGAAGTTGTTTTGGATCCCTCACTTCGGCGCCTCGGGATGGGCCCGCTGGGAAGAGGCTGGCTTTGATGTGGCTATTTATCAGCCGAATTACATGTTCAACGACTCGGTGCCTTTGAGCCGTTTGCGGGAGGCGGCGGAAGGGGCGCGGCGCTACGGCATGGGCGTGGAAATCGAGGCCGACGCGACGGTGCTGACCTCGGCGGACCGGCGCGAGCGTTACCTTGCGTACCTGCGGACCGGAGCGGAGCTGGGCTTCATGACTACGTCTATCCACGCCTACTATCAAGAGCGACGTGTCCTACTCGAAGCGTGGATCAGCACCGATCCGGCAGTACGCGGGCTCTACGATGCGACCTACGCGTACGTGAAAGGCGTGTACGAACCGGACACTAGGTAGGGATGAGGGGACGGAGGGGCCGTGGAGACGGCCCCTCTTTTGGGACAGCCCCGCTTTGCCCGCCTACAGCCCGCGGCTCGCGTACCACTCGTCGAGCAAGGCGTTCCCGATGCGTACCAGCTCGTTCAGCTCTTCCCGGACGTTGACGCCGTCGCGGTGCTGGCGCGTGGCGAAACTAGAGATCCTGTTCGCCATCTCGCCGGCCCAGTTCGGCACTTTAGCACGGGGCCGCGCATGGACCAGCTGCTCGTAGGTTACGACGGCCCGCGGCTCGTCGACAAAGTGGGCTTGCAGGATGGGGCTTTGTACCGACGAGATCCTGCCCGCCATGTAACCCGTCGCCGCGCCCATACGAGCTAGGTTCTCGGGTTCGACGAGGAAGCTGACGAAGCGCCAAGCCGCCTCCTTTTGCTCCGGCGTTCCCGTGTTCAAAATGTGCAAGTTGCCGCCACCGATGGGCGCGTAGCACTCCTTGTTGCAGGCCAGCGGTCCGACCCACATGTCGATGCCGTTGGCCTCGGCCTGCTGTACGTTGCCGGCGAGGGAGGCGGTGGACCGTTCGGTCATACCGAGCCGTCCGGCCCAGAAGTCAGGGTAGCCCGTGCCCTGGCGTGCCACCCGGTGTTCCAGTACGAGGGATTGGGTGAACTCCATCGCCTCGATTGCCTCTTCGCTGTTGAACGTGTAGCGGCGGCCGTCGGGACTAGCTACCCGGGCGCCGTTCTGGCCGAGCCAGGCCTCGAACAGCCAGCCCCAGGCGTAGAAGTCGATGCCCCAAACGTCGACGTTGCCGTCACCGTCGGAGTCCTTCGCAATGCGGCGGGAGAACTCCAGGATTTCTTGCCAGGTGGTGGGCGGGCGGGGTTCGAGCCCCGATTGTCTGAACAGGTCGCGGTTGTAGTAGATCAAGGGCGTACTGATGTTGTAGGGAAGCCCCCAGATCTTGCCGTCCCAGGTCAAGTGATCGACGATGCCGGGATACAGGTCGTCGATCCATATCGTGTCGTCCCCGGCGATGAAGTCGTCTAACGGCAGCAAGATGTTGTCCAATGCTAAGCCGAACCAGCGGCTCTGTTCCACGATGACCACGTTCGGTGCCGCGCCGCCGAACCAGGAGACGAGGATCTTCTCGTTCATCTGGTTGTAGCCGGATATGTGCACGTGTTCGATGCGGATGTCAGGATTTTTCTCCTGAAATTCAGCCACCAACTCGTCCATGATTTGCCCCAGCGCGACGTTGGGACGGGGGTCATAGAAGGTGATCGTGGTCACTTGTGCCGCAGCAGCCGCCGATAGAGCAAGGGCGCACAGTAAGAGGAATACCGCGAGCAAGCTTCGCTGCATACTGGCCCTCCTCCTTTGTCGTAGAGATGTTCTTCGCTATGAAGTGGCGCAAATATGCCTTTTTGCCGGACATCCCTCCCTTCGGATGGAACAGATCCCGCTCTTCGTGCTATCGAAGTCTGATACGACGCGGGTACGCTGAATTACCCTTAGTATACCATATTTGATTTGACGACATTTGGGTGACATATTGGGTGCGGTGTGCACACACGACACGGTGCAGGCACGGCTCGGCTGGGTGTTTGCGACGGCGCCGCCGCGCGGGAACCGTGAGATGTCCTTCCAGGGGGCAAGGGCACGGTCGGTCAAGAACATGTAAAACCGAACAGGCGTTCCGGTTCCTGCGTCGAATAGGAAGTGCACGGATCTACACAATGCAGAGGAGGATAGAATATGGTCGAAAAAACCGTTGCCGTCGATCTTTCCTATGTGCTACGGCCCGACCTTACGTCCGCGGAAAAACTGGTATGGCTGGCCCTTCAGCTCGATGCCCATCTGGAGGACAACAAACTGCGTTCACCGTCGAGGATCCGGCAGCGGGTCGGGTTGTCGCGCACGACGATCCGCAAGGCTTTGGCCCGCCTTGAAGAGCCGTGGATACCCCAATTTCCTCCTGACCTGCAAGCTCTGGCGTGCCGCAGGGTAGAAGTGCCTGCTGGTCTTATAACCGACAGCTGCCTTCCGGCAACGGCCCGCCTGATCTACTGCATCATCGTGGGCCTGCAGGGTCAAGGCCGCGTCGATCTGCTGTCATCCTACGCCGGCATCGCGGGCATCCTCGGAGTGCAGCCTCGCACCGTAAGACGTGCCGTACAGCGCCTAGCGGATGCCGGATGGATCGTCGTCCGCCAGGCCAACCGCCGCGCTCCCTTGCAGTTTGATTTCCCTGCCGACGAGGCGGAGCTGGCGCACGACGACTTCCGCCTTCTCGAGGAGCGGCTAAGAGCGGCCGAGGATTACGGCAAGGCCCTCGCTTTGCTATGGTGCGATGCGCTCGTGGACTGGGCGCATTTCGAAGACGACCACGACCTGCGACACTCCATCCCTGATGCGAGCGGCGGGGAGGATCTTTCCGTAGATCGCTTCTACTTCTACGAACAAGGAGTCGCCGTCGACTTTCGGATTGCACCCCTCGCGGACCAGCCGGCCGAGGGACCGGAAGGGGAGCCGCCCGGATGGGTCGACTGAGGCGGGCAACACAGGGACTACCGCAGACCGAACGGCTCGCTCCGGTGAAAGACGGCGCCATACTGCTTGATATCGCCAGGGGAACGCTCGTGGACGAAGAAGGGTTACTGGCGGACCGTTGGCGCAGGCTGCTCGCGGTCGCTTCGGGTTTTCGCCGTGTTTTAACCGAAGGCGAGGCGTGCCACGCGTCGTACCGAAGCGCCATGTGGAAATCGGGGCTTAAGGAGTGACGCCTTTGTTTGCGAAGGACATCCAACCGATCGGCACACGCCTTTACTTCTTGCCTGTCGAGACCCGCATGCCTCTGAAATTCGGCACGGAAACCCTTACGCACGTGACGTGTGCCAGGGTGGCGGTGACGGTGAC
>JAAYLA010000100.1 GCA_012522135.1 Bacillota bacterium
AGCGGTTCGTGAGCGCCGATGCGGTGCGGTCCATCCAACGGATCTGGTCGTTCGAGGTCAAGCCGCTTCTCCACCCCGCCGACCGCTCTGCCAATTCGTGGTTTGCCAGCGCGTACTTGGCCACGCAAATTTGGTCGCCGCGCCGGGTTGCGTGCCGCCTGCATCGCCCGCACCACCACAGCGGGGCCTACAAGCTCAACGGCCAGCTGACACGGGATGCACCCGTCGCGCTGGAGCCGGGCTGGAATCAAGTGCTGTTTCCGTACAAAGGCCCGCAGCACCGCTCCCACTTCGTGCTGTGCGTCGACTGCGATGAGCCGCTAAAGTTCGCGAGCAAAGGCGAAGCAGGGGGCAGTCCGTGGGCGGTGATCGGACCGTTCGCTCTATCCGAGGACGAGCGGCGGCGGGCGGAGACGTACAAAGATACCTCGATTCTGATTTCCGAGCCGCTCGCTGCCGGCGCCACGGCGGAGCAGGCAGGGCGAGTATGGGAAGACGGCACGGTCGCGCCTTGGGTCGATGAGCCGTACTTCCAGGACGTGCCGGCGGACCTGCTCGTTCCCGTCGACGTCTTCGCGCAAAGTTACACCGATAAGCCGACGGGCGCGGCGGTGCGGGTCGAGCGGCCCGAGGCTTTGCTTTCCAAAAACCAGGAATGGACCACCGTGCATCCGCCCGCGGACGGATCCGACGCCCGTATTCTGCTCGATTACGGTACGGAAGTCGTCGGCTTTCACCGGTTTGTCGTCGACGCGCCGGCGGGGACGATTTTGGACTTCCATAATTTCGAGTTTATCCAGGCCGACGGCCGCTTCTGCTTCGCCGAGGGGATGAACAACAGCTTCCGCTACGTGTGCAAGGAAGGACATCAGACGTACCAGACCCACGTGCGGCGCGGCTTTCGTTACACGTACGTTACGATCCGCAATGCGCGCGGTCCGGTGCGGTTCCGTAACGTCGAGGTGCTCTACAACAGCTACCCTCAAGCCCGCCGCGGCAGCTTCCATTCCGCGGACGCCCTGCTCAACCGCATCTGGGAGGTGGGCGCCGACACCCTGCGGGCCTGCGCCGAAGACACCTACACCGACTGCCCCTCGTACGAGCAGACGCTGTGGGTGGGCGACGCCCGCAACGAAGCCTTGATCGACTGGGTGATCAACGGCGACCCGCGGCTTTGGTACCGGTGCCTCGAGCTGGCGGGAGAAAGCTTGCACCGCTCGCCCCTCGTCGAATCGAACGTGCCGAGCGGCTGGCAAAACATCATCCCCGCGTGGGCGTTCCTTTGGATGCGCTCGTGCCGCGAGTACCTTTTGTTCACGGGCGATACGGAAGGCAGCCGGAGGCTACTCGACTTCGTGCGCCGGAACGTGGACGGAATGCGCAGCCACATCAATGACGCCGGGCTCTTCGAGATTCAAGCGTGGAACTTCTTCGACTGGGCGGCCATGGACACGCCCCACGTCGGCGTCGTGACCCACCAAAACTGCCTGGCCGTGCTGGCGCTAAAGGAGTGCGCGGAGCTGGCCGAGTGGTTGGGTGCATCCGAGCTGGCCCGGGACTGGCGTGCGCTGGCGGGTGATTTGGCCGCGGCGATCAACGACCACCTTTGGAACGAGGAGAAGGGCGCTTACACCGACGCGCTGCGGGGTACGGAGCAAAGCAGCGTCTTCAGCCAGCAGACCCAGACCGTGGCGTATATTTCAGGCGTCGCGCAAGGGGAGCGGGCCGAGCGCTGCCGTGCCGTCATGGAGGAGCCGCCGGAGGACTTCGTGAAGGCGGGCAGCCCGTTTTTCGAGTTTTTCCTTCTCGAGGCGATTCAGCAGGAAGGGAAGGACCAGCTGTTCCTGGACATTTTGCGCCGCGACTGGGGCTTCATGATCGATATGGGCGCGACGACGTTCTGGGAGATGTGGTCACGGCGAGGCGGACGGCTGACGCGGAGCCACTGCCACGGCTGGTCGGCCGCGCCGACGTTCTTCTTGAGCACCCACGTTCTCGGCGTGCGTCCCGTGGCACCCGGCTTTGCAAAGGCGGTGGTGGAGCCCCATCCCGGCGATCTGGCCTGGTGCCGCGGCACGGTGCCCACGCCCCACGGCCCGATCACGGTGCAGTGGCGCAGGTCCCACGACGGTATGCACATTGCGGTGACGGCGCCCGACACCGTTGATCTTGAGGTGGTCCCGCCCCAGCCCGGTGCGCGGGTGGAGGTGAACGGCCGGATCGTCGGATAAGGCCTAAGTAGGGGTTCGGGTTCCAGGTCCAGGGTCGTACCGGCGCATCCTGTCAATGGCTCCGGGATGCGCACCCGTACGGCCCTGGACGACCCGTTTGGACAGGAGGGATCGAACGCAGCGCGCGGAAGCAAATATATATAAGTCTATAGGGGTGAAACATGTGGAGCGCTCGAGGCACAGATCCGACTTTACACCGATCTACGCCACCATCAAGGAGGACCTCAAACAACGGATTGCGAGCGGTGAGCTTCGTCCCGGGGATCCAATCGAGCCGCGGCACAAACTCATGGAAATGTACGGCACCAGCTGGGCTACGGTGCACCGGGCCGTAAGCGAACTCGTGCTCGAAGGGTGGCTCGTAGCGGCGCAGGGGAAGGGGACGTTCGTGGCGCAGCGCGCGCTGCACCGCGAGGTCAAGGTCCTGCTCCTGAATGAGGTCTCGACGTGGCACGATTCCTTGCTGCAGATGATGGAAGGGATTCGTACGGAAGCCCATGCCCGGTACGCCGCGGTGTCCTATATAGAAGTGCCGGAGGGCAGGATCGCCGAATGGGATCTGGACGGGCACATCGCGGTGGTCCCCTCCGAAGCGGATCGACGCCTCTTGGATGCTGCCGCGGAGAAGGGTGCACGCTTCGTGGTACTCGGATCGGACTATCCCGAACGCCCCCTGCTTCCGTGCGTCAACGCGGATACCCGCGCCGGCGTGGAAAAGGCCATGCAGTATCTTATGAGTGAAGGCCATCGTCACGTGGGGCTGATCGGCGTCGTGTCCGGGTTCCCGAATTACCAAAGGGAAGTGGAAGGATACAGTAAGGCGTTGCAGGAGGCCGGAATCGATGTGAATCCCGACTATATTTTGTACCGGACTCCCGACGGTGCCGACCTGGTGCAGTCGATAACGGAGTGGTACGCGAGACATCCGCAGATAACGGCCATTTTCGCCGCGGATTATACGTCGGGCCTTGCGACTTTGAGCTTCGCCCGGCGGGCAAAACTCGACGTGCCGCGGGACCTTTCCGTCCTGTGCATGGATGAACTGCCGGTTTCGGGTATGCTGCCCGTGGCGTTGACTACGGTCCGTCAACCCTTCGTTGAGCTCGGCAAGTTGGCCGTGCGGCGGCTGCTGACTGCGCTGGAGGGGCATCCCGTTCGTGGCCTGCAATCGCTGCCTTGTGAGTTGATCATCCGCGATTCCGTCGCCAAAGTGAGTGCGCGGCCACGGGCCGGGAGGAGCGTTCCCGGCAGGCGCGCCACCGGCTGGCCCGAGTAAAATGGCTGTGCCCGAGCGCTCTGACGGCTTGCGCAAGGGAACGTCCTAGGCCCCTCGTCTTGCAGGGGCCTAGGTTCTTGTGTGCCCGGCATGGCTGCCGAGCCGGAGGGCTGAAAGAAGCCCTCACCACCCAACCAGCGGGAAGGGAACCCGTAGGCAAGGGCGGGCCTGGCAACAGACCGTCTGGAGGAAGCCGAAGGGGGAGCATGGGACTTAGCGAAAGCGAACCGA
>JAAYLA010000101.1 GCA_012522135.1 Bacillota bacterium
CAGGTGCGCCGCAAGCCCTCGGCCACGGGAAAGTCCGGAAAGTCCCATTCACGCACCTTGTGGCCTCCTCCCCGTCCCCGCAAAATCCAACACCCCGTGCAACAGCTGCCCACTGAACGGACCGATGATGTGGAAACAGCCGCCCGGCAGGTCCGCGGGGGAATAACCGTTACCTGAAGGCCACCCCGAGGGCCTTCCGTACAGCCGGTGCGACCTTCGTACCGAGCAGCTCGATGGCCTTGAGCACCTTCTTGTGGGGCATCGTCCCCACGCTCAGCTGGATCAAGAAGCGGTCATGCTGGAAAATCTCGTGCTGGTACAGGATCTTCTCGACGATCTGCTCGGGACTGCCGATGAAGTTGGCGCCACGCAGCGTGCGCGAAGCTTCGTACTGCTCCCGGGTCATGGGAGGCCAGCCCCGCTCCCGCCCCAGCTGATCCATTACAGTCTTCAGGGGAATAAACGCGGTATCGGCAGCCTCCTGCGACGTTTCGGCAATGAACCCGTGGGAATTGATGCTGAGCTTCGGCCGCGGGTGCCCAGCCTCCTCGGCCGCCTTGCGGTGCAGCTCGGCAAAGACCTTGAAGCGCTCGGGAATGCCGCCGATGATCGCCAGCGCCATGGGCAGGCCGAGCCGCCCGGCACGAATGGCCGACTGGGGAGTTCCGCCTACAGCGATCCACACGGGCAGCGGATTCTGCACCGGGCGCGGGTAGACGCCCAGGTCGTCAATCGGCGGCCGGTGCTTGCCCGACCACGTTACCCGCTCCGATTCGCGCAGCTTCAGCAGGAGATCCAGCTTCTCCTCAAACAGTTCGTCGTACAGATGGAGGTCGTAACCGAAGAGGGGAAAGGATTCGATGAAAGAGCCCCGGCCCGCCATAATCTCGGCCCGGCCTCCGCTGATCAGGTCGACCGTCGCGTGCTGCTGGAAAACCCGCACCGGATCGTCCGAGCTCAGCACGGTAACGGCGCTCGTCAGGCGGATGTTCTTGGTCCGGGCCGCAGCCGCCGCCATGACCACCGGAGGCGAGGAAGCGACGTACTCGGGCCGGTGGTGTTCGCCGCTGCCGAAGACGTCGAGTCCCACCTGGTCGGCCAGCTCAATCTCTTCCAGCAAATTTTTCATGCGCTCTTCGGGACTCGGCACACGCCCCGTCTCCGGATCCCGAGTCCGCTCGACAAAAGTATAAATGCCTATCTCCACAGGACAATCCTCCCCTAACGCGTTGCGGCCTACTTCCACAACGGGCCGCCCTGCGCCTGCTCCCGCTCGATGGCCTGCCGCAGCCGCTCAACGGGTTGGACGCCACGCAGCATCCGGGAGCCGATTTCGAACGTCGGCACGGCGGTGACTCCGGCTTCGAACGCGGCGCGGAGCGCCCGGCGGTGCGCCTCGGCATACCGGCCGTCTACCAGCGCCGTCCGAAACTCGCTCCCGTCGAGTCCTACCTGCCACGCAACGTCGACGAGCACGTCCATCCGGCCGATGTCGCGTCCCTCCTGGAAGTATGCCGCAAAAACCGCCTTGTGGTACTGACGGCCCAAACCATGCTGCTTGACAAACTGAAAGCCGTAATGCGCCAGGTGCGTGTGCGGATCCGGATGAATGTCGGGCTGCTTGATCAGGACTCCGAGCCGCTCGGCCAAAGGAAGCACGCTGCTCAGCCATACGGCGGCCCTGTATTCGGGATCCAGGTTGCTTGCAGGTGCAGGATACGGCCGCAGCTCGAAGGGCAACCACTCAATCTCCACGCCGGTCTGCGCTGCAGCCTCCTCTAAAGGTTTCTGAGACAAATAGCAAAACGGACAAATATAATCGGAGTAAACTCGGATTTTCAGGAGCGATGCATCTTTTTGGGACACGGGATTTCCCCTCTCGTACTAGGTAGAAAATTATACGACGCTGGACCCAGGCAACCCGGACGCTTCGTGCCCGTGCACCGGTTTCCTTGCAGCCGCGGCCCCACGTTGCGGCACCGACGCGCTGTTGTCCGGCGGGCCGGGCGCTGCCGGGAGGTGTTCGTAGCGGCTATGGGATCGAAGGCGTCGCGGGAGGCGGGCGTGGCTACCGGCTTCAGGACATTGCGGGGATCACATCGGCGGGGTGAGAAGATACGTCGTAGTACCGATTGCAGCACCAGTTGCGCAGTCCGCTCCGGTGTCGGCTCCGTGCGTGGCTTCGAGGTGGATCCCCGGCCGGTTCCGGTGTGAGGTTTGGGTTCAGTCGCAGGGTCGTTCGCAGGGACCTTTGGGACCGGAATTCCACTGCCTATTCCGGCACCGGGTCCAGCGCGTTCACTCATTCGTTTCACATTACAGAGCATGGGGATAGTATTGCAGTAGACGCGCCGGCTGTCAATGCTTAGAATTCGTTTTCGCATTCCCTGCTTCCAACTTGCCCTTGACAGCGACTACTTAACCTCGTAAAGTTAACTCGCACCCTTCAACCGCTAGAGGTTAACTCCCACGGAGGTGATCCGCTCCCGTGGCGCCGAACCTTCTCCTCTATTTGTGTATCGTCATCTTACTCGAGTACGCACTCAAGGCACTGTGCGAAGGCGCGTCCGGGCGCAGACGGCATCTGAGCGCAGCCGCGGGTGCCGCGCACCGTTCCGCCGCCGACCGCATCTACGCCCTGTACCGCGTCGGTGCCCTCATCGTCCACGCTGCGGTCTTGTGGGGCCTTTCATCACTCCCACTGGGCCAGTCGCTCCTCACCGCTGCCGTCCTTACCGCCCTAGCGTGCACGGAGGTACTGGCTTCTCTCGCCAGCGGCTGGCTTTACCTGCGCACCCAACGCCTTTTCCGCCCGCTGCACCTTGTGCCCCACGTCGCCTTCCTCGCCGCTCTGCTGTACACTGTCCGCTCCACACCGTGGCCGTCCGACCTGCCCCACATCCTCGCCCGCCTCCACGCCAACACTCTCCCCATATTCGACCCGGCCCACGTCCTCCGCACGGCCGTTGTCTTCCTCCTAGCCGCCACGCCCAGCAACTACGCGATCCGATGGCTCATGAACAAAGCAGAGGACGTCTCCTTGCCCGAGCTCGCCGTGGGCGACCTCCTGCTGCGCCTTCCTTTGGCCACACCCCGCACCGCCGCGTCGTGGCCCGTGCCCGCCGCCGCAGCCGAGGATGCCAAACTGCAGACGCTCCAGGCCGGACGCATCATCGGCACCCTGGAACGCTGGATGCTCCTTGCACTCATGGCCCGGGGCGAGATGGCAGCCGTCGGCTTCGTCTTTGCCGGCAAGTCCATCGTGCGCTACAAGGAATTCGACCGGAAAGACTTCGCCGAATACTACCTCGTAGGCACCCTTTACAGCATCTTAATCGCCTTGGGCCTCACCACGTTGTTGTAGCGAAGCTGCCGACGCCAGCGGAACGGGAAACGCCATACAAGGAGAGTTTACACGACCATGCCGTACGTAGCAGTGAAAATCGACGTCGTCCGCTCCCGCAAAGTCCGGAACCGTCAAGAGCTGCAAGATCTCCTCTTCCGAGCCGTCGACGCCGCCAACGACCGCTTCCGAAAGGCCATCGCGGCTCGCTTTACGGTCACCCACGGCGACGAGATACAAGGCCTCCTTCACCCCTCGGCCTCCGATCACCTCGTGCCCTTGTGCGAGCACTTCGTCGATGCCGTGGCGCCCCAGAGGATTCGCTTCGGCGTCGGGGTCGGCGGGCTGGCGACCGAACTCCAACCGCTGGCGATCGGCATGGACGGCGAAGCCTGGTACCGGGCCAACGAAGCCGTCGAGCGGGCCCGGCGGCAGCGCAAGGCGTTCGTCTTGGAAGCGGGGCCACAACGACACGAGCTGACCCGCCAGGTAACCGCCGTCGTCGACTTCCTGCTCACGCACAGGGCCTTGTGGTCGGAAAATCAGCGCGAAGCGGTGCAGCTGCTCGAAAAACTGGGCACGCAGCAGCGGGTAGCGGAGCAGCTCGGCATTAGCACGGCGGCGGTGTCGAAGCGGCTGGCGGCGTGCCTGTGGGATCAGTATGCCGCGCTGCGGGACGTGGCCGTGGCGTGGGTGATGCGTGCGGTCGGTTCCGTAGGCTGACCGGGACAGCGAGCCGGCGCGTCCGCTAGCTGACCGGGGCACAGAGGCTGCTGCGTTTTCCCGGCGCCCCTTCGCCTACTCCGTCAGCCCCGTCCGCGCGATGCCTTCCACGAACTGCCGCTGCACGAAGAAGTAGGCGATCAGAATGGGCACGATGGTAAAGGCCGCCGCCGCCATCTGGAGCGTGTAGCGGGTGCCGGCATCCTGCGTGAACACGCGCAGCCCCACCTGGAGCGTGCGCATGTGCTCGCTGTCGGTCATCACGAGGGGCCACAAAAAGTCGTTCCAACTGCCGATCCAGCCGTACGTCGCCACTGTCAGCACGGCCGGCTTCGACAAAGGCAGCACGATCCGCCACAGGACGCCCAGCTGCGAACATCCGTCGATGCGGGCCGCGTCCTCCAAATCCCGGGGGATCGTGCGGAAAAACTGGCGGAACAAGAAGATGCTGAAGGGCGTCGCACCCCAAGGGACGATCAAGGCGGCGTACGTGTCGAGCCAGCCGAGTTTGTTCAGGATTAGATAGCTCGGCACCAAAGTCACGGTGCTTGGGACCATCATGGTGGCCAAAATGATGCCGAAGAGGATGTCGCGGCCCGGCATCTGCACCCGGGCAAAGCCGTAGCCCGCGAGCGCTCCCGTCACCAGCTGCAGGGCGACGGTGCAAGCCGCCACGATAACGGAGTTGATGTAATAGCGGGCGAAGGGCGCGGCGTTCCAGGCGGCCACGTAATTCTCGAACGTCCACTTGCGGGGCCAAAACGACATGGGCCCCAACAGCTCGGCCGGCTCCTTAAACGACGTCGCGAGCATCCACAAGAACGGCAACAGCGACAGGGCGGTCGGCACGATGAGGAGCAGGTGGACGAGCAGCTTGCGGCCGGTAGATCGTTCCCCGCGGCGCTTACTCACCGTAATGCACCCTCTTCTCGGCGACCTTCCATTGGATCCAGGTGCAGGCGGCCAAGATAACGAACAGCGTCATGGCGATGGCGGCGCCGTAGGCCATGTTGAACGATTCGAAGGCCTGCTGGTACAAATAGTAGACGAGCACCAGCGTGCGACGGAGCGGTCCGCCACCCGTCAGCACGAGCACCTGCGAGACAGCCTGGAACGAATGGATGACCGAGATCACAAGCACGAAGAAGATGGTCGGCGAAAGGAGCGGCAACGTGATGTAACGCAGACGTTGCCACCAGTTCGCCCCGTCCACCTTGGCCGCTTCCATCACTGTGCTGGAAATGTTCTGCAGGCCCGCCAGGAAGATGATCATGCTATAACCCGTACTCTGCCAGATGCTCATCGCCATGACGGAGGGCAAGGCGAGATCCGGATCGAGGAGCCACCGCTGCGATTCCATGCCGAACAGCGCGACGATGCGGTTGAGGAGCCCGTTCGGATTCGGCGCGTACATCCACCGCCACACGACCGCCGCGGTGCTGGTGGCGGTTACGACGGGCAGGAAAAGGAGGGTCCGGTACAGCCCGACGCCGCGGAATTTCCGGTTGAGCAAGACGGCGAGCATCAGACCGAAGAGCGCGGAAAAGAACACGACGCCCACCGTGTAGACGACCGTGTTCTTCAGCGCGATGTGGAAGGACGGGTCCGAGATCATCCGCCGGTACTGCTCGAGCCCGACGAAATTCGTGACGGGACGGATGAGATTCGAATCGGTGAGGCTGAGCCACGCGGCGTAGACCACGGGTGCCAGCTGAAACAGGCCCAGAATGGACAGGGCGGGCAGGACATATAGGAGCCCCGCCCACCCACGTATGCGCTTCCGTATGGTCTCCCCGCGCTTCACGGTTACAAGCCCAGCGCCCTATCCGTCGCCTGTGCGGCCCTGTTCAACGCATCTTGCGGATCGACGCCCAAGATAAGGGCCTCCTCCACCGCTTCCGTCACGTTGCGGCGGGCGTCGAACCACGCCGCAAGGCCGGGGTCAAACTTGGCGTGCTCCAGCTGGGCGACGCCCGCGCCGTACTTCTTCGGATCCTGATTCACGTACTCCTGATAAGTAGCCGACTGCGCCGCCGATTCACGCACCGGCAGGTATCCCGTAGCCACGGCCCAGCGGGCGTTCACCTCGGGCGACGTGAGGAACTTCACGAAGCGCCAGGCTGCAAGCTGCTCTTCCGGCGTAGCCTGGGCGAAGATGGCCAGGTCGGTTCCCTGCACGAGCGAAGCCTGCACCGCGCCGGCGGGAATCGGAGCCGCGCCCCAGTTCAGATCGTTCGACACCCACGGAATGGTCGCCACCGTGGCCATGAACATCGCCGTGTTGCCGACGTTGAACTCTTCGTCCAGGTAGCCGTCGTGGTAGTAGGCCGACCCGTCGGTGAGCACCAGATCCTGCATGAAGCGAAGCGCCGCCACGCCCTCGGGGCCGTTGAAAGCCGTCTTGCCGTCCTCGATCCAACGTCCGCCGAAAGCATGCAGGAACACACCGAAGTGGTCGATGTCGGCCTTCAGCGCGAACCCGTACACGCCGGTCTTGTCCTTCACGGCTTTGGCGGCGGCCCTAAGCTCGTCCATGGTGGCAGGAACGCCCACGCCGGCCCGGTCCAGAAGCTCTTGGTTGTAGTACAGAACGTAAATGCTCTTGTTGAACGGCATGGTGACCCACGTGCCGTCCCAGGTGTTCGCAGCCACGAAGGACGCCACGTAGTCGTCACGCTCGGCCTGGCTCAAACCGTGCTCCCCGTGGTCGAAAAACTGCTCCACCGGCACGAGGGCACCGGCATCCAAAAACGCCGCCGTCCAGTTATTGTAAACAAGCGACACCGTCGGAGCCCGGCCGGCACTCACGGCTGCGATGAGCTTCGTCTGCAAATCGCCGTAGCTGCCCTGGTACTCGGCACGCACCACCACGTCGGGGTTGGCCGCATTGAACTCGGCTACCAGCTCGTTCAGAACCGCCTGGTGGTCGGACCCGAGCGCGTGCCAAAACGTCACCTCGGTGGCGGCTGCCGCGAGCGTGCCGCCGGCCACAAATGCGACGAGAAGCGAAAGGACCCACACGACAGACATCCTACGACCCGACAACTGCCGTGAGCTCCCGGTCAGTTTCATTTTGTAAACGCCCTCCTCGAGATGCGTTTGGTGTGCTCCTTATTATACCGTTCCGTCCGGCGTTCGACCAGAGCTGCCGTTCACTGCCGCGCCTGCCGCAGCGCGTCGCCGTGGTGGTTCGCGCTATGTAAGGCGAATCCTGTCAGGGGCCGCCGGCCGCGGTATCCCGGCCGCAGCCCTTGCCCGATCAGCCGCCGTAGCGGACGAGCACCCTGTCGACCTGCGGACCGTACGCCTCGCCGAACAGGTTCAGATGGACGAGCAGGTAGTACAGCTGATAAATCGGCCGCCGCTCCTCGTGGCCCGGAGCCAGTGGGTAGTGAGCGGCGTAGCTTTCGAAGAAACTGCGCGGGAAGCCTCCGAAAAGATGCGCCATGGCCAGGTCTACTTCCCTGTCTCCGTAATACACCGCCGGGTCGATGAGCGCCGGGCCGTCCGGAGTTTCGAGCCAGTTCCCCGCCCAAAGGTCGCCGTGCAACAGGGACGGACGCACCGCGCTCTCGTCGATAAAGCGGGGCAAGCGGTCGAGCAGCCGCTCGGCCAGCCGGCGGCGCGTGGCGTGCAGGTAACCCAGGCGCTCGGCCAGCTGCAATTGGGGTCTTAGGCGATGGTCCCGGTAAAAGGCGGTCCAGCTTTGGCTTTGGCTGTTGCCCTGGGGCAGCGTGCCGATGAAGTTGTCCCGGGGATAGCCGTAGGCCGTGCCGTACGCGCGATGCAGCTTGGCCAAGCCTTCGCCCAGCTCCCGGCCGGCGCTGCGCAGCTCCCGGCCCCGCTGCGGAACGGACGGCAGCCACTCGAGCAGGATGCCGTGCTCCCCGGCGGCGTAGACCCGCGGAATGCGGAGGGCCCGGGCATCCTGCAGGGTGCGCAAACCGTCGGCCTCGGCTGCGAAGAAGCCGGGCGGCGGCGCTGCGTTCCACTTGAAAACCAGCGTGGTCCCGCTCGACAGCTCTACTTTGTACACACGATTGATCGAACCGCCCGCGAGCGCCTCCATGCTCCGGACTGCGGCATGCTGCATCTGTTCTGCATCGGCCAAGAGCGCGGCCAGAGCTTGCTGAGGCTGCAAGGTGCTATCTCCTTCCCTTCCGATCGGCGTGCGGGCTTAGTCGGCGACGGGCTCCCGCACGCTGCGATAAAACTGATAGACCACCGGTTGCGCTAGCTGCGCCGGGCCCTGCCGCTGCCGCTCCCACTCCCGCAGCTGCGAGGGCGTCAGCATGTTCGGGCTGACGAGCGCCTCCAGCTGCAAGTACCAGGGCCCTTCCACGACGACGACGTCCAAAGCAGGATCGCCGGTCTCGCCCCACTGGCCGGTCACGTGCTCGTAGTAGTTGCGGCTCTGCCCGTTCTGCCAGTACGTCGTAACCCGCTCGGCGTGGATTTCCCCTACAAGTTGCGCACCTTGAGGCGGAGGCAACTCCCCGTGCATGCCGAAGGAGCCTTTCGCCAGCGGGATTTCGAAGGCGATGCCCTGGGGCGCCCGGGTATAGTCCAGGGCGACGCGTCCGGCTGCTTCGGCGAACCGGGCAGCCGGAATGCTCACGGACAGGTAGCTCCCGTGAAAGTGCCCATCGGGCCGCCAAGGGTTGCCTGTAATCGGCTGGCTTTGCCCCGAATGGGGAAAGGCGAAGCGCACCATGACGCCCGTCCGCACCGGTTGGCCTTGGAGCTTCTCATACAACACGCCGGCCTGCCATTCCGGGTCGCGATAGCCCAGGTACACGTTGTAGCCGGGCGCGCCTTTGCCCAGCGGTTCCGGGCGCAGCGCCAAAATTCCCGCCCGCAGCTCAAGGTCGAGGGGGCCGAGTTGTGTTCTGTAAAACCCGTAGCCTTCGATGAGGTCGTGCCGGCCCGGGTAGCCGAAGCCCCACTTGATGGCCGTGAAGTGCGCGCCCAGGCCCGAGGCGTGTTCGTACTCCGCAGTTGCCACGAGGCCACCGTAGCCCGTGGGGTGCGTGCCTTGCAAATCGGCTATGCCGGGCACCTGGTCGAACGTCGAGATGATATCGGGATACGGAAACCGCAGGTAGCGCAAGACGCCCAGGCGCAGACTGAGCGACAGCCTGTGTGCGCCCCGGGTGTAGTAGCCGTATTTTTCGAGGTACAGTTCGTCGATCCGCGGCGCCACGGTCGTGATGCCGGCCACATCGGAGTTAGAACGCACAACGGCCAGCGCCCGCAGGCCCGGCCCTAAATCGATCAGGCCCCGCAGCCGCAGATTGCGCAGCTCGATGTGGTCCGTCCAGGCGTGAACCCCTACTCTTAGGTCCCAGTGGCCCTTGCCCGGCCCGATGGTCGGCGCCCACCAGCCATCGGGAAAGCCGGGCTCTGAAAGGGTATCGGTGCCCGCGGAAAGCGGGGCCGCTCCCAGGGCGGGTGGGGATGTACCCGCCACAAGCAGGGCCGCTCCCGGGGCGGGTGGGGCGGCCCCCAGGGCAGGCGAGGCTGCACGCAGGGTGAGTGTGCCCGCATCCAAGGCGAGGGTGTCCGCACCTGCGACAAGGGACACCGTACCCAAGGCGGGTGGGGCTGTACCCTGGGCAAGAGCATCCGCATCCAGGACCAAGTGCACGCAGAAGAACAGCAATGTTACCGCTAACGCAAAACGGAGCCGACGTCGTGTCACGTCCTTCCACTCCTTGTAGAGGATGTACACATGTGGTGTGTACGCAAGCAGTGTTCATGTTCCGTCGATGCAAGGTTTGGTGGCACAAGGCCCGCCCCGGCTCTTTCGTCCACTTCGGTGAGACTCCCTGCTAGCCCTTGTATTAAGCTGTTTCTTGGCCCGGCTGACCGCTGGATGGCGCGGGGTTAAGGGGACTAGGGTCTAGCGTGGTGTGCCCAGCGTCCGCAGAGTGAGGGTGGGCCGAGCCGTGGTCGGCCAGACGGTGCAGATTCTCAGGATATGCGCCGGAATGCGGTGCGATGCGGGCGTATGCCCAGGCTAAACGGCCAGGTAGAAGGCTTGGGCGCCTGCGACGGGTCACGCTGGCGAGCCGGCGGGTGCGGGTATACGGGCAGAATGTGCACATGCTGGCCAGCCTCGGCGGGACGTGCCCCGACTGCGATGGAAGCCAGCCGCCATGGATGGGGCCGTTAGTGCGGACGACCTGCCGGCCCGGAGGCAGTGGGGGCTGTGCCCACGGATCGCGTCCCGTCAAGAGGTGTAAATTCGGTTCCAGCGTGCTAGGACGGTCAACTAGGCTTGACTCGCATCCAGCAACTCCGTTGGCTCGGGCAACTCGTTACGCTGATAGAGCTTCCGCATCG
>JAAYLA010000102.1 GCA_012522135.1 Bacillota bacterium
GCCAGTTTCAGACGCCCTGCCTCACCGTCCTGAACGACAACGGCCTGCAAGTCTCCCCCGTCACCTGCCGGCCACCAAACCGTCCATACGCCGCCTTCGTTCATGGCCTCCAACCTTCCCTGTTCTAATTTCCGCGCGTTTCGGCACTCTCCGGAGTTTCGGTCGAGATGCGTGCCGTCTTCCGAACCCGCGCCGGCAACTAGACTTCGTCGCGCTACGGCTCGTACTCCTCCAGGCACGCAACAGCTACGCCGTGGTTCCTTGTGGTAAAATACGGAATGACACTGTGTCGATCTTTCGAGGGTGAGTCATACTAATGCAACGCAAGGCGCATGCTGCATCCAAGGAGGACTTCCTCGACGCCCACGAACGGCACTGGCACGACGCTACGTTGTTATATAAGAATCATCGCTTGGCGAACGCAGACTATCTCTACGGGTTGAGCGCAGAATGCGGGCTGAAGGCAGTGATGACGGCCCTGGACCCGGGGACTCTTTCGCCAAGAGGTGGTTTGCGGCGGAAATACAAGCAACATATTGATCAATTGTGGTCTACATTTATATCGCTCGCGCATGCCCGTCAAGGCGCCCAGTACGTAGCAATCCTCGGGTCTGAGAATCCGTTTGCCGACTGGCGTATCGACCAGCGTTACAGTCCTCAGAGACTCTTTCATCAGGAATCGGTTAAGGCTCACTCGGAAGGCGCCAACCGCATACGCCAACTCGTGCACCAGGCTAGATTGGACGGGATTCTGCCATGACGAAGCTGGTCCGCTTCGACGATGTATGGTCCCTCGTGCTAGAGGCTATACATGAAACCGGCACCAAGCACCTCGCCGATAAGGAACTTTGGTTCGTTCGCGACCTAGTTGGACGTGTCCGCATGCTCATCCCTGTGGACGACGAAGAGCCGGCAGCCGAGGATGACTTTGCACTGCAAGGACCGTGGTCTCAGCTAACGGAAGCTATAGCGCGTCGTCTCGGCAGCCGCGCGTACGAACCTTCTCAATCTTTCTTGGCCGTGCCACGGGCGCAGCTCGAGGACCTACAACGGTATAGCATCAGACATACCATCGATGATGTATCGATTGTGTTCGTCGATCGGCTCGTCACCGGAGGCGAGTGGACTGCCGTTTCGGAGACTTCACGGCCCGGACGCCCCCTGCGCTTCACGCTGTTTTCCATCAAGGGTGGTGTCGGTCGCAGTACGACGGCTGCTGTCTTGGCATCACATCTTGCCCTCCAAGGCTCGCGAGTGCTCCTGATCGACCTGGATCTCGAATCGCCGGGACTGTCGTCATCGTTACTCGAGCCTGACCGGCATCCCAGGTACGGCGTTGTCGACTGGTTCGTTGAAGACCTTGTCGGTCAAGGTAAAGAGGTCTTACCACAGATCGTAGGACGTCCTAGCTGGCACCAAACGTTGTTTGGAGATGTATTAGTCGTACCCGCATACGGATCCGATTGGGGCGAGTATCTGGCCAAACTAGGACGAGTATACATGAGCACCCCGAGCGCCGGTGCCGCCGACATGAGTTGGCCTCGTCGTCTCGGGAGACTACTGGATAGCCTCGAAGAACAGGAAAAACCGGACGTCGTCCTCATTGACAGCCGCAACGGTCTGCACGATTTGGCCGCGGTAACAGTCACCGCCATAGACGCTCATGTGTTGTTGTTTGCGCTAGATTCCGATGCCATGTGGAACGGGTATCGTGTGCTCTTCGAACATTGGCGCCGCTACAACGTGGTGACTCGCATTCGTGAGCGGTTGTCCCTGGTGGCAGCCTATGTTCCGGCGGACGCAGGCGAACATGAGTACTTGAACCGCTACCGGGGGCGGGCGTGGGACCTCTTTCGCGACAATTTGTACGACGAGGTGTCTCCCCAGGTCTCGGACGTCTTCCAGCAAGATCCGTTCTCCTTTGCGCTAACCGATGAAGGTGCTCCGCACGATCCGCTGCCCATCTATTGGCATGAGGGCCTGCAACGGCTACCCTCGTTAAGGGAACTGCCGGAAACCGCGGTTACCCTGGCTTATAAGCGCTTCTTGGACCGATTTGATGACCTTATGCGAAGTCTCAGGGAGGCATAAGCACCCATGACTACAGGACGCGTCTGGGACCCCGCGTGGCTCCGTGATCTTCTCCTCAGCGCTCTGCCCGAGGAGACTTCTCTGCACGGTAACGTCCCCGAAGCGCGCTTCGTGTACCTGCCCGCGTCGCATCGGAAGGCGTTGGAGCCGAACGCCTCAGTGGTAGTCGGCATGCGAGGTGCAGGCAAGAGTTTTTGGTGGGCGGCCCTGCAAGATTCCAAGATTCGCTCGCTC
Source organism: Bacillota bacterium (assembly GCA_012522135.1). GTDB lineage: Bacteria > Bacillota > Limnochordia > DTU080 > JAAYLA01 > JAAYLA01. The sequence continues at coordinate 2,326 of JAAYLA010000102.1, forward strand.
GTATCGCACTTGGCCCCGCACGCCGGCGTCTCCGAGAAGATGCACGTCGCCGTCGGTTTTGGTGAGACAGCGCCGGGCCCCGATACCTTTCCCGGTCGCGAAACTCTTGAGAAATTGCTGAGTGACGGCGTCGCCGCCCGGCTAATCTGGAGGACTGTCGTGGCCTACCATGCGGACACGAAAGACAGTCCCTTGCGCGTCCTACCCACATGGCAAGAACGCATCTACTGGGTCACGAACAACCCTGAGATCGTCGATCATCGGCTCGCCGAGCGTGACGAGGCGTTTGCCGAAGCCCATACCTGGTTCATGGTCTTATTCGATGCTCTGGATCGAAGCGCAAGCACCTGGAAGAACATGAACCGTCTCATACGGGGACTCCTCGAAACTGCGCGCGATTTTCGCCCTTACCGACGTCTGCGAGTGAAGTGCTTTCTGCGCACTGACCAACTTGATGAGGGCGAAGTCGCCGATTTTCCGGACGCCTCGAAGGTATTGGCTTCTAGCGTCGAGCTCACCTGGACCCGTGAGGACTTGTTCGGACTCCTATGGCAGTACCTCGGCAATGCAAGTCACAAGGGTGCCGAACACTTTGTCCAGATATCTGAAGCGCACTTCGGGATTCGCTGGGAAGACACCCAGGTGGGCGACGTCAGAGTGCGCCGGGTCGCTCCCAGTTGCATTTACGATGAAGCCGCACAGAGACAACTATTTCATTCCATTGCCGGTGAGTGGATGGGACGCGACTGGCGGCGCGGATTCCCGTACACTTGGATACCAAACCATTTGGCTGACGCCGGCGGGAACGTGAGTCCCCGTTCATTCCTGGCCGCATTGCGTGCGGCAGCACAGGACACCAACGAGCGCTATCCCGCTCACGATACCGCTCTGCACTACGAAAGCATCAAGCGAGGTGTTCAGCGAGCCTCCAGTATCCGCGTCCGTGAGCTGACCGAAGACTATCCTTGGGTGCATGCCCTAATGGAACCGCTCAGCGGCGTGGTAGTCCCGTGCGATTTTGCCGAGGTGGCGCTACGGTGGAAGGAAGCAAGGGCCATCGAAGCGCTTCGCAAGTCCGCACAACGAGATGAAGAAAAGCGGCTCCCGCCGGCGCACCTTGAAATGGGAGTCGACGCCAACGGGCTACGCCGTGACTTGGAGGAATTAGGTATCTTTCGTCGCACGCACGATGGACGGGTCGATATCCCCGACGTATACCGTGTCGGCTACGGCCTGGGACGGCGCGGAGGAGTCAAGCCGCTTCGAACGAAAGCCTCGCTCGGAGGCTGAGGTGTAGGCCACAAGTTCACGAGACTGACAATAAGGGGCTGTCCCGACTGTACTTTCGGGACAGCCCCTTGCGCTTTCTCTGTCGTCCATGCGGGCCGGCGCTGTTTTCTCCAGGTCGCGGCCGGAGGGTCCGCGCGGCATCGTCTAAGCCGCGCTCTCCGTTGAGATATACGTCGCGACTTCCCCTAGAAACAGAGGTGACCACGATGCATCTAGGGGTTCGAGCGCAGAATCGCGTCGATCCTTTCGGAGGCGTTGGTGAGCATCGGGATCGCCGGACGGCCACCCCACACGATCTGAGAGAGGGTGCTTTCCACGATCGGCGTAATCTCGTCCGCCTTGGCATGCCGGAACCTCGGCCGCACGTAATTAATGGCCTCGAGCGCCGTCTCGATCTCCCGTTGAGTCAAACCGATCTCGCCCTCCAGGTAGGCGATCGTTGCGCTGTCTGTCTTCCCGATGACCGGCGAAAAGTGGCCCAGCGCCGCCATGGTGATGTCGCCCGTCACATTCGCCAATGCCTTCAGCACGATCCACGCTTCGTCAGGATGTTGAGAATACAGGCTGATGCCCCAGCCGTTTACGTTTTCGTCGATAGCTATACCCGCCGGGCCACGGGGCGGCAACGAAAAACTCCAATCGATGTTTGCCGCATGCTCGACGTAGTACGGAAACGCGAACGTACCCATGTAGGCATGCATAGATCCTCGACCGGAGGCAAACGTGGGCCGGTGGTTCGCGTGATTGGGGATCAGATTCTCCCTGCGCCAACGATGTACTTCCTCTAGCAAGTCCGCCACATTGGGATTTACCAACGTGCTGCGCGTGCTGGTTTCGTCCAAGACCTCTCCTCCAGCCGACAGGAACAGGCTCCACAGGCGGTTCTCCAGTACCAGGCCGTAGCGAAGAACGGTACCGTCGTCCCCAACTTGATGGAGTTTCAGAAGGGCATCGGGAACATCTTCAAGCCACGTCCACGACGCGTCTGGTTCCGGCAGCCCGGCTTGCGCGAAATGCTGCCTATTGTAAAAGAGCAGGTACGGCGA
>JAAYLA010000103.1 GCA_012522135.1 Bacillota bacterium
CGGCGTGGAGCTGCGCTCCCCGCCATGGTGGAAACCACGAGGATGCAGGAGGCCCGCGGTAGAACCAGGATGCAGCAACTATTTTACTCGATTCGTCCCCCAATCGAAAGAGGGTTTTTGCAGGAGTTTTGTGTTTCGTGCCGGATAGCGTGTCCGCCGCTGGCTGCTGTAGTGCCTGCAGCGGCTCCAAGGGGGGCTTCGGCCTCCCATTTTTGCCGCACTGGAGCAGGACGTCCCGCGGCAAGAAGGTAACGTACTGAAGGCGGTGCCCGCAACGGATCAGTAAGAGGGCGCCGGCGCACCGGACGAGCCTAGTGCGCTCGACGAGCCGAGGAGTGATCCCCTTGACTGCGCCAGACCTCGAAGCCAAGATTGCTGCGAACCGGGCCAACTGGAACGCCCGGGCCAAGTTGCACGTACTTTCGCCCTTCTACAACGTGCAGCGATACATCGACGAACCCAAGGCCATCAGCAGCACCGTCCAATGGGACCGTACCGTGCTGGGCGAGGTGGCCGGCCTCGACATGCTCCATCTGCAATGCCACATTGGGACGGACACCATCTCGTGGGCCCGGCTCGGTGCAAACATGGTGGGCCTCGACTTTTCGGAGGCCGCGTTGGAGGAAGCCCGCAAGCTGGCAGCCAAGGCGGGCTTTGCGGTCGAGTTCGTGCAAGGTGATGCCCGCGAGGCCGATCGGATCCTCGGCAGGCAGTTCGACGTCGTATACGCCAGCGTCGGCGTCCTGCCTTGGATTCCCGACGTAGGCGCGTGGGCCCGAGCCGCCGCGGCCTGCCTGCGCCCGGGCGGACGGCTTTATCTGCGCGACGGGCACCCCATTCTCGCGACCTTAGACTACGCCCGCGGCGACGACCAGGTCGTCTGCATCAGCCCCTACTTCCGCACCGGCGTAGCCGAGCGCGACGAGTTCGTCTACAGCTACACCGGTGACGAGCTGCCCCACGACGCCCGGGTCAACTTCCAGTGGCACCATACGCTGGGCGAGATTCTCGGTGCCCTGCTCGCGAGCGGCCTGCAGATCCAGCACTTCCAAGAACACGACTGGCTCGACTGGCAGGCCCTCGACTGTATGGTCCAGGTCGCGGACGGCCGCTGGCGCCTGCCCGGGGACCGGATTCCGCTTGCCTATACCGTGATCGCCGTGCGGCCGGGGTGACGTGACCAGCGGGTTCGCGAGGACGAGGGATGTGGAAGGCGAAGGCTATGGAAAACCAGGCAACGGGGGAGGCGGGCCTAACGGGGCTGTCCCGACTGTACTGTTGAGACAGCCCCGCCGTCACACTGCCTCACCCCTGCCCCGCTCCCTCATCCGAGGAGCTCCACCTCGGCCAGGGAGGTCGTCTCATGGCCGTTGTTCTCGGTGATCTCCAAGCGATAGTACTTGTACTCGCCGGGATTTTGCACCGAGAAGGCCCGGGTCTGCAGCCTCCAGGGGAACGTCTCCCCTTGGCGCTCGTCGAGCACCGTCCACTCGCTTCCGTCGTGCGATCCGAGAAGCCTCCAGCTGCGGGGATCGGCCGACCGGCTTTCGGCCGTATCGGAGGCGCTCACACCCGAGGTGAGGGTATACATCTCGACCCGCTTCGGCCCGTCGGCGAACTCGAACTGAATCCACGGGTTTGTGCTGCTCACGGTCCAGCGCGTGTCAGACGTATTGTCGAACAGGAGCTGCGTGTCGCCTCCTGCGCTGTCCGTCGCCGTGCCTCGGCCGGTCGCGATCAGCCCGTCCGTCAAATCGCCAAGCGGCTGGGGCGGCCCCGCGCCGTCGAGCTCGGCCGGCATAATCGAAGGCGGCAGCGCATCGATCCCTGTGCCCCAGTCGGACGGTTCCGGCCCCATCTCGAATTCCAACACTGCGCCGTTAATCAAATCTTCGTGCCGAATCCACGTCTTTTCATACGGCACGCCGTTCAACTTCAAGCTTTGTACGTACCGGTTCTCTTTGCTGTTGTTCGGAGCCAAAATGACAAGCTGCTTCCCGTTTTCCAAATGTACCGTGGCCTTCCGGAACAAGGGCGCGCCGATGGCGTACTCCGGACTGCCCACTCGCAACGGATACAGGCCTAAAGCGCTGAAGATGTACCAGGCCGACATTTCGCCGTTGTCTTCGTCGCCTGGGTAGCCTTGACCGACCTCGCTGCCGATGTAAAGCCGCTCGAGCACCTCGCGCACCTTATCCTGGGCTTTCCACGGCTGTCCCGCGTACAGGTACATGTAGATGATATGGTGCGAAGGCTGGTTGCTGTGGCCGTACATGCCCATGCGCATGTCTTTGGCCTCGCGCATCTCGTGAATGGTGCCGGTGTTCAGCTCGGGCGTGCTGAAAAACTCGTCGAGCTTGCGGGCCAGTCCCGCACGTCCGCCGTACAGGTTCGCCAGACCCTGACCGTCGTGGGGCGCATGGAAAGCCATGTTCCAGGCGTTCGTTTCGGTGTAGTCGCCCCACCATTCCGCGGGATCGAACGTATCGGGATCGGGGCGCCACTCACCCGAAGGCAGCCTCCCCGTGAAAAACCCCACATGCGGGTTGAAAAGGCGCACGTAGTTTTGAGCCCGGCTGAGAAAGTACCGGTAGTCGCTTTCGTAGTAGGGCGTGTAAGGATCGTCCGGGTCGTTCTTTTCGGCCAAGGCCTTGGCCAGCATGGCGATGCCGAAGTCGTTGATGTAACCTTCCAGCGCCC
>JAAYLA010000104.1 GCA_012522135.1 Bacillota bacterium
CGGCAAATAGGGGCTTTCGCGCGTTTGAGCACAAAAAGGGGCGCACCCTTGCTCCACATGACAAGGAGTGCGCCCCCGGCTGGGCTCTCGGTTACGCCTCGACCTCCGCGTCGACACCGGCGGTGTCCAGCTCGATCTCGCCGTCGACAGCCGACTCCTCACCCGGCTCGTCGGCTTCTTCCTCCTCGGTGAATACGCGGAGGTTACTGTAGCGCGACATGCCGGTACCGGCGGGAATCAGCTTGCCGATGATGACGTTTTCCTTCAAGCCCAGGAGCGGGTCGACCTTGCCCTCGATCGCGGCCTGGGTCAACACCCGGGTCGTCTCCTGGAACGACGCGGCCGACAGGAAGCTTTCGGTGGCCAGCGACGCCTTGGTGATACCGAGAAGGACGGGCTTGGCTACCGCCGGTTCGCCGCCCCGCTCGATCACGCGCTTGTTCTCGTCCTCGAACTGGAACAGGTCGACGATACCACCGGGCAACAGCTCGGTATCGCCCGGGCTTTCCACACGGACCTTGCGCAGCATCTGCCGCACGATCAGCTCGATGTGCTTATCGTTGATGTCTACGCCCTGGTTCCGGTAGACCTCCTGCACCTCTTGAACCAAGTACTGCTGGACGCCCCGCACGCCCTTCACCTTCAAGATGTCGTGCGGGTTGACGGAGCCTTCCGTCAGGCGGTCGCCCGCTTCTACCTTGGAGCCGTCCCGCACCTTAAGCCGCGCGCCGTACGGGATAGTGTAGGATTTCTCCTCTCCCGTTTCAGTCGTGACGATGACCTTCCGCGTGCCCTTCGTCTCGACGATGCGGCACACGCCGTCTACTTCCGTGATGATCGCTTGCCCCTTGGGCTTGCGCGCTTCGAAGAGTTCCTCCACACGGGGCAGACCGGCCGTGATGTCTTCTACGCCCGCTACGCCGCCGGTGTGGAACGTGCGCATCGTGAGCTGCGTGCCCGGCTCTCCGATCGACTGCGCCGCGATGATACCCACGGCCTCGCCGATCTCGATGGCCCGTCCGGTAGCCAGGTCCCGTCCGTAGCAGCGGGCACAGACGCCGTGGCGCGAGCGGCAGGTGAGCACCGACCGGATCTTCACCTTTTCCACGCCCACGTCTTCGATGTGCGTGGCCAGCTCCTCGTCGATGAGCTGGTTTTCGTGGGCCAGGATCTCTCCGGTTTCCGGATGGAGAACCTCCTCGGCGGTGACGCGGCCAGTAATGCGGTCACGCAGCGGCTCGATGACCTCTTCGATGCCCGCGTTCACTTCCTTGAGCGCAGACACCGTGATGCCCTCCGTCGTACCGCAGTCTTCCTCCCGCACGACGACATCCTGCGCGACGTCGACGAGCCGGCGCGTCAGGTAACCCGAGTCGGCCGTACGGATAGCCGTGTCCGCGAGGCCCTTGCGGGTACCGTGGGTCGAGATGAAGTACTCGAGCACCGTAAGCCCCTCGCGGAAGTTGGCCTTGATGGGGATCTCGATAATGCGGCCCGTCGGGTCGTTGACGAGTCCCCGCATGCCCGCGAGCTGCGAGAGCTGGGCCTTGTTTCCTCGCGCCCCCGAGTTGGCCATCATGAAAACCGGGTTGAACGGATCGAGGTTGTTCCACATCTCCTGCGTAATCTCGTCCTTCGTTCGGGCCCAGATCTCGGTAATGCGCTGGTACCTCTCCTCGCTCGTCAGAAGGCCACGGCGGTGCTGCATCTCGACTTGCTCGACCTGGCGCTCCGCCTCGGCCACCATCTCGGCTTTCCGCTCGGGGATAGCGATGTCGGTGATGCTGACCGTAGTACCCGAAATGGTCGCGTAGCGGAACCCGAGCGTCTTGATCTTGTCTAAAACCTCCGCCGCCTTCGCACTGCCGAAGCGGCGGTACAGCGTGGCGACGAGCGGGCCGAGCTGGTCGCGGCCTACCGGTTCGTTGATGTACGGCAACTCGTCCGGCAGGACTTCGTTGAAGAACATCCGGCCCGCCGTTGTCTCGATACGCTGCCCGTTCAGGCGCACGTGCACCTTCGCATGCAGGTCGAGCGTGCCCTCGAGATACGCCATCTTCATCTCGTCGACGTCCCGGAAGACCCGTCCCTCGCCCTTGGCACCGGGCCGCTCCTGGGTCAGGTAGTAGCAGCCGATGACCATGTCCTGGGTGGGCGTCGTGACGGCTCGGCCGGAAGCGGGCAGCAATATGTTGTGCGCCGACAACATCAGGACGCGCGCTTCGGCCTGTGCCTCCGCCGACAAGGGGACGTGTACCGCCATCTGGTCGCCGTCGAAGTCGGCATTGTAAGCTACGCAGACCAGAGGATGAATCTGAATGGCACGCCCTTCAACGAGGACCGGCTCGAACGCCTGGATACCGAGGCGGTGAAGGGTGGGCGCGCGGTTCAGCAGCACCGGGTGCTCCTTGATGACGTCCTCGAGCACATCCCAGACCTCGGGGCGCACGCGTTCGACCATGCGCTTCGCGCTCTTGATGTTGTGCGCGTGGCCTTCGTCGACCAAGCGCTTCATGACGAATGGCTTGAAGAGCTCCAGCGCCATCTCCTTCGGCAGGCCGCACTGGTGCATCTTCAGGTGCGGGCCGATCACGATGACCGAGCGACCTGAATAGTCGACGCGCTTGCCCAAGAGGTTCTGGCGGAACCGGCCTTGCTTGCCCTTTAACATATCGGACAAGGACTTGAGCGGGCGATTGCCGGGACCTGTGACCGGACGGCCGCGGCGACCGTTATCGATCAGCGCATCGACCGCTTCCTGCAACATGCGCTTCTCGTTGCGGACGATAATGTCGGGCGCGCCGAGTTCGAGCAGCCGCTTGAGCCGGTTATTGCGGTTGATGACCCGGCGATACAGATCGTTCAGATCGGACGTCGCAAAGCGGCCGCCTTCCAGTTGCACCATAGGACGCAGCTCGGGCGGAATGACCGGAATGACCTCGAGGATCATCCACTCGGGGCGGTTGCCCGACTTGCGGAACGCCTCGACGACCTCGAGCCGGCGAATGGCGCGCAGCCTCCGCTGGCCGGAGCTGTCCCGAATCTCCTTGCGCAGTTCGTCGCACATGTAGTCGAGGTCCAGTTCCTCGAGGAGTTTCTTGATTGCTTCCGCGCCCATGCCGGCAGTAAACGCGTTGCCGTACTTATCGCGGTATTCCCTGTACTCGGCCTCGGTCAAAAGCTGCTTCTTGGCCAGGGGCGTGTCGCCGGGATCGATCACGACATACGAGGCAAAGTAGAGCACTCTCTCCAAATTCCGCGGCGACATGTCGAGGATGAGTCCCATGCGGCTCGGAATGCCCTTGAAAAACCAAATGTGGGAGACGGGCGCCGCGAGTTCGATGTGGCCCATGCGCTCGCGCCGGACCTTCGCCCGCGTGACCTCGACACCGCAGCGATCGCAAATGACTCCCTTGTACCGGACGCGCTTGTACTTCCCGCAGTGACATTCCCAGTCGCGCGACGGACCGAAGATTTTCTCGCAGAACAGTCCCTCGCGCTCCGGCTTCAGGGTGCGGTAGTTGATCGTCTCGGGCTTTTTCACCTCACCGCTTGACCAGGCTCGAATCTGCTCCGGCGATGCCAACCCGATCCGGATACTGTCGAAATTGTTGACGTCGAGCATGCTCTACCTCCTCTGAAATGGGGTTGGTCCGGCCATCGAACCAACCCATTTCCACGCCCAGCCCCAACGAAAACCCAGGCGAGCAATTCGTTGGGTCAGTCGTCGTCCTCGTCGTCCGCGTCGTCCAAGATTAGGATCTCGTCGTCGTCGAGATCGATATCCGCATCGTCCACGATTCCCAGTTCGCTGAGGGCTTCGAAATCGACGTCGTCCGTGTCGTCGTCGGGATCGCTGTCATCACCGAGGTCGTCCGCAGTTTCGTCGTCCTCGGACGCGACCTCTTCTTCGTCCCCTTCGTCCGCATCGGCGTCGTCATCATCCGCAGCGGGCTTGCGCTGGAAAATCGGGTCGATCTCGTCGTCATCCCGTCCCTGGATGTCGATGCCGAGCTCGCGAGCCATTTCGCTGATATCCTCTTCGTCTTCCCGGATGGTGACTTCTTGCGCATCCTCCGATAGAACACGCACATCGAGGGCGAGGCTCTGGAGCTCCTTGATCAACACCTTGAACGACTCGGGCACGCCGGGCTCCGGTACGTTCTCACCCTTTACGATGGCTTCGTACGTCTTGACCCGGCCGACCACATCGTCCGACTTGACGGTGAGCATCTCCTGAAGTGTATACGCCGCTCCGTAGGCCTGCAGAGCCCACACCTCCATCTCGCCGAAACGCTGCCCGCCGAATTGGGCCTTTCCGCCCAAAGGCTGCTGCGTGACGAGCGAATAGGGGCCGGTGGACCGGGCGTGAATCTTGTCGTCCACCAAGTGGAGCAGCTTCAGCATGTAAATGTAGCCTACCATGACCGGGTTGTCGAACGGCTCACCCGTTCTGCCGTCACGCAGAACGATCTTTCCGTCCTCGGGCAGCCCGGCTTCCTTCAGCGTGTCGAGCACTTCCTGCTCCGTGGCACCGTCGAAGACCGGCGTCGCTACATGGATGCCCAAGGTTTTCGCCGCCCAGCCCAGGTGCGTCTCGAGCACCTGGCCGATGTTCATCCTGGAAGGCACGCCCAAGGGATTGAGCACGATCTCGACGGGCGTTCCGTCGGGCAGGAACGGCATATCTTCTTCCGGCACGATGCGCGACACGACACCCTTGTTCCCGTGCCGACCGGCCATCTTGTCGCCCACGGAGATCTTGCGCTTCTGGGCTACGTAGACGCGCACCATCTTGTTCACGCCGGGGGCCAGCTCGTCACCTTGTTCACGGGAGAACACGCGCACGTCGACCACGACGCCGCCCTCTCCGTGGGGCACACGCAACGAGGTGTCACGCACTTCCCGCGCCTTCTCGCCGAAAATCGCCCGCAGCAAACGTTCTTCAGCTGTCAGCTCGGTCTCGCCCTTCGGCGTCACCTTACCGACCAAAATGTCGCCCGGCCGCACTTCGGCGCCGATGCGGATGATTCCCCAATCGTCGAGGTCTTTGAGCTGATCCTCGCCCACGTTGGGAATGTCCCGGGTGATCTCCTCGGCGCCCAGCTTCGTATCCCGGGCCTGAGCTTCGTACTCCTCGATATGGATCGAGGTGAAGATATCGTCCTTGACCAGCTTCTCGCTGATGACGATCGCGTCTTCGAAGTTGTACCCTTCCCACGGCATGAACGCGACCAACACGTTCCGCCCCAGGGCCAGCTCGCCGCGATCGGTGGTCGGGCCGTCAGCCAGCACGTCGCCGGCCTTGACCTGCTGCCCCTTCGTGACCAGCGGTTTCTGGTTGATGCACGTACCCTGGTTGGAGCGGGCGAACTTCGTCAAGCGGTAACGGTGCTCGTCGCCCTTCTTCGTCTTGACCACGATCTCGTCCGCGGTGACCGATACGACTTCGCCGTCCTCCTTGGCGAGAACCACCACGCCCGAGTCGACCGCCGCCTTGTACTCCATGCCCGTTCCGACGAGGGGTGCCTCGGTGCGGATAAGGGGTACCGCCTGGCGCTGCATGTTCGCTCCCATGAGCGCGCGGCTCGCATCGTCGTTTTCGAGGAACGGGATGAGCGCCGTAGCGATCGAGACAATCTGCTTCGGCGACACGTCCATGTAGTCGATTTGCTCGCTCGGCACAAGGAGAATCTCTTCCTTATACCGCGACGAAACGCGCTTGTTCAGAAACTCGCCCGTCTCGGGATCAAAGGGCTCGTTCGCCTGCGCGATGATGTAATTGTCTTCTTCGTCCGCAGTCAAGTAGACGATCTCGTCCGTGACGCGGCCGTTTTCCACACGGCGATAGGGCGTTTCGATAAAACCGTATTGATTAATCCGCGCATACGTACACAGGCTGCCCATGAGGCCGATGTTCGGACCTTCCGGCGTTTCGATCGGACACATGCGCCCATAGTGCGAATGGTGGACGTCACGCACCTCGAACCCTGCACGCTCACGAGACAGGCCTCCCGGACCGAGCGCCGAGAGCCGGCGCTTGTGCGTCAGCTCCGAAAGCGGGTTCGTCTGGTCCATGAACTGCGAAAGCTGCGAGCTGCCGAAGAATTCCTTGATCGCGGCCACCACGGGCCGGATGTTGATGAGCGCTTGCGGCGTGATGATGTCGACGTCCTGGATCGTCATGCGCTCGCGCACCACGCGCTCCATGCGGGATAGGCCGATGCGGAACTGGTTCTGCAGCAGCTCGCCGACGGACTTCAGGCGCCGGTTGCCTAGATGGTCGATGTCGTCGATGTCGCCCACGCCGTGCATCAAGTTTACAAGGTAGTTGATCGTCGCGACCACGTCGCCCGGCGTAAGGGTACGGACATCCTCCTCGGGTTGTCCGTTCGAATGGACGCGCACCGCAACGCCGTCGTCGGCCGCAACCACGACGTCGGTCACCTTGCGGTCTTCGATCAGCTTGGCCAGGCGCTTGTCGACCTTGGTCTCGGCATCCGCCAGCACTTCGCCGGTTTCCGGATCGACGACGGGTTCGACGAGCTCGCGCCCTAAGATGCGCGGCAGCAGGCGGAGCTTGCGGTTCATCTTGTACCGCCCGACGCCCGCCATGTCGTAGCGCTTCGGATCGTAGAAGAGCGTCTCAAACAGCGCGCGGGCGCTGTCCTCGGTAGGCGGCTCGCCGGGGCGCAGGCGCTTGTAAATCTCGATTAAAGCCTCGGCTTCGGATTCCGTGCTGTCCTTCTCGAGCGTGGCGCGAATGGCCTCGGCGTTATTGAAGAGGTCCAAAATCTTCGCGTTGGAACCGTAGCCGACCGCCCGCAGCAAGACCGTAGCAGGAATCTTCCGCGTGCGATCGACCCGCACATAAATCACGTCGTTCGCATCGCATTCAAACTCGAGCCACGCGCCACGGTTGGGGATGATGCTTGCGGTATAAAGGGGTTTGCCGCTGCTGTCGACCTCGCGGCCGAAGTACACCCCAGACGAACGTACCAGCTGGCTGACGATGACGCGCTCCGCACCGTTGATGATGAAGGTGCCGTTTTCCGTCATGAGCGGAAAATCGCCCATGAACACTTCCTGCTCCTTCACCTCGCCGGTCTCACGGTTGATCAGCCGCACCCGCACCTTGAGCGGCGCCGAATAAGTGGCATCGCGCTCTTTGCACTCTTCTACCGTCCACTTCGGCTCGCCGAGCTCATAATCGATGAACTCGAGAACCAGGTTACCCGTGAAATCCTGGATCGGGGAGATGTCGCGGAACATCTCTAATAGCCCTTCATCGAGGAACCACTTATAGGATGAGCGTTGCACCTCGATGAGATTGGGCATATCGAGAACTTCCTGGAGCTTACCGTAGCTTCTCCTTTCACGCCGGCCTAACTGTGTAGCTACTGCCAAATGCGCCACTCCTCTCCAGTCTTACCATCGGGAAACCTCACGCTAAAGCAAAAAGAGGGGAATGAAAAAGGGTCGGTGTGCAGCATTTCCAACCGAGTTACGTCGCACTGAAGGCTCGCCGGCATCACCTATGCTTCACCTGCAGCGATGCACTTTTCTGCGTGCTGATGATCACGTGCGGAGGCGTATTCGAGTACGATTGGGGTGAGGGAGGTTTCCGCGGCGCGCCGCATACTAAAAAAGGCCAGGCGGGGAAAGGCCACACCTCGCCCGTGACCTCCCGTCCTCGCGCGTAACCGGATGAACATACGCAACACCATTAAGTTGGCCTTGAGTGCAGCGTGGTATGCGTTCGCCTGTTGACTGCGGCCGCCAGAAAGCGCTACCTCCCCAACATACTCACTCTAGCATCATAGAACGTTACCACATTTGGGGGGCTGTGTCAAACGGCGTATGCCTGTTTTTACCGCGCCGCGCTCAAAGGAGCGGGAGGGCCCAAAGGCCCTCCCGCCGGGAACTTACTTCAACTCGACCGTAGCACCGGCCTCTTCCAGCTTGGCCTTGATCTCCTCGGCCTCTTCCTTGCTGACGCCTTCCTTGACCGGCTTGGGCGCGTTGTCGACAAGTTCCTTTGCTTCCTTCAGGCCCAGGCCGGTGATCTCGCGGACCACCTTGATAACCTGGATCTTCTTGTCGCCTGCACTGGCGAGGTGGACGTCGAAGGACGTCTTCTCCTCCTCGGCGGGTGCGGCACCGCCGGCAGCAGGAGCAGCCGCGGCCACGGCGACGGGCGCCGCACTGACCCCGAACTTCTCCTCCAAAGCCTTTACCAGCTCGGACAACTCAAGAACCGTCATGTTTTCGATCGCCTGCAAAATCTCTTCGCGAGTCACTTCGTCTCATCCTTTCATCAGTATAAAACTCCGGAACCGGGCCGCGAGTCAGGCCGCCCGTGTGGGACTGCGGCGCCTTAGGCCGTAGCCCCTTCCTTTTCGCGCCGAATCGCTTCGAGCGCGTAGACCAAGCTTTGAATGGTACCTTGCAGCACGTAAACGAGACCGTAGATCGGACCCTGCATCCGCATGAGCACCGTTGCCAGAAGCTCTTCGCGGGACGGCAGGTTGGCCAAGGTGTCGACCTCGTTCTTTGCGATGACCCGGCCCTCCAGGACACCGCCCTTGATCTCAAGCGCGTCGTTCTCCTTGGCGAACTGGCTCAGCACCTTGGCCGGCGCGACGGGATCCTTTGCATCGAATGCGATCGCCGTCGGACCGCCCAAGAGCGCCTCGACTCCCTCGATCTCCGCCGCCCTGGCTGCCAGCAGCGTCAAGGTGTTCTTTACCACCTTGTACTCTACGCCGCTTTCCCGCAGCCGCCGGCGCAGTTCGGTCATGGCCTTTACGTCCAGACCGCGGTAATCGGTAAAGATGGCCGCGGCGCTGTTCTTAAACTTCTCGGCAAGCTCTTCCACCACAGCCACTTTTTCCGGCCTTGCCACATTGTTCCCCTCCCTTCATCCGTCCGGATTGCCGGCCGGCCGACGACAAAAACGGGGACCTCCGAGCGGAGGTCCCCAGCAAACCGGCGCGCGAGGCGAACCGGAGAAACTGAGCGTGACCTCCGTCGGCGGGACCAGCCCATTATGTCGCCTGACACCGACTCTCTTCGGCCTACACCCGTTCCTCCCGATGGGAGTGAACGAATTCAGTTGGCAAAGAAACGCTGCACTGCCCGCCTTACCCGGACACGTTTGCGGCAGCCTGGGGATTCACCCGGATGCCGGGGCCCATCGTGCTGGAGATGGCCACCCGGCGAATGTACGTGCCCCTCGCTGCCGCGGGACGAGCGCGTACGATGGCTTCCATTAGAGCCCTGAAGTTCGCCAGCAAATCCTCTTCGCTGAACGAGGCCTTTCCGATCGCGACGTGAATGCCGGCTTCCCGGTTCACACGGAACTCAACCTTACCGGCCTTGATCTCCTGGACGGCCTTCGCGATCTCAAAGGTTACGGTACCGGCCCTGGGGTTCGGCATCAGACCGCGCGGGCCCAAGATACGGCCCAGCCGCCCGACGACGCTCATCATGTCCGGAGTCGCGACGGCAGCGTCAAAGTCAATGTTTCCAGCCTCGATTTGCTTCGCCAGGTCCTCGCCGCCCACGATATCCGCACCGGCGGCCTCGGCCTCGCGGGCCTTTTCACCCTGCGCAAATACCGCCACGCGCACCGCCTTGCCGGTCCCTTTCGGCAGGACGACGGTGCCCCGCACCTGCTGGTCCGCGTGCCGCGGGTCGACGCCCAGCTTCAGCGCGACCTCGACCGTTTCGTCGAACTTGGCCGTGGCCAGCTGCTTCACGAGCGCAATCGCCTCTTCCGGCGTGTACTCGCGCGTGCGATCTACCTTTTCCAGCAACGCCTGATACCGCTTACCTCGCTTTGCCATCAGAAAACCTCTCCTTTCGCGGTGCTTACGGGGAAAACTCCCCTCCCACGCAAGGGGACTAGCCCTCTACGACGATGCCCATGCTCCGGGCGGTGCCGGCAATCATACGGGCGGCGGCCTGCAAGTCGGTGGCGTTCAAGTCGGGCATCTTCGTTTTCGCGATCTCCTCGACCTGACTCCACGTCACCTTGCCCACCTTCTCGGTATTGGGCGTGCCCGAACCCTTCTCAATGCCGGCCGCGCTCTTGAGCAGCACCGAAGCCGGAGGCGTCTTGACCTCGAAGGTGAACGAACGGTCCTCGTACACGGTGATGATGGCGGGTACGATCATCCCGGCTTGCGACGCCGTCCGCTCGTTAAAAGCCTTCACAAACTCCATGATGTTGATGGCATGCTGGCCCAGGGCAGGCCCTACCGGCGGCGCGGGAGTCGCCTTTCCTGCAGGAATCTGCACCTTGACGATGGCCCTTACCTTCTTCGCCATGAATCGTTACCTCCCAAGAAGCCGCGCTCCGCCCCGCACGCGGCCGCACGGATCCTTCCGTCGATCATTCGCCAGCCGCCGGAGGACGGCAGGCGTCTACCGCACCTTCTCCACCTGATCAAAATCGAGCTCGACAGGGGTCTCTCGCCCGAACATAGAGATTACGACACGCAGCTTGCCGCGCTCGATGTTCACTTCCTCGATTTGACCGTCGAAGTTCTGGAACGGCCCCGAGATCACGCGAACCACGTCGCCGACTTCAAAAGCGATGCGCGGTCGCGTCTCGTCGAAGCCCATCTGCTTCAGTATGGCCTTTACCTCTTCGATGTCGAGAGGGATCGGCTTATTGCCCGAGCCCACAAAGCCGGTGACCCCGGGGGTGTTGCGGACGACGTACCACGAGTCGTCGCTCATGACCATCTCAACGAGCACGTATCCGGGAAAGACCTTCTTCTTGACGACCTTCTTCTTGCCGTCTTTGAAGTCGATCTCCTCCTCGACGGGCACCAGCACGCGAAAAATTTTATCCTCCATGCCCATCGACTCGACACGGCGCATCAAGTTAGCCTGCACCTTATTTTCATAGCCCGAATACGTGTGGATGACGTACCATTTTCTGTCGGGATCGCCGTCGGTGGCCAAGAACGCGTCGATATCGATGCGCTCGCGGCCTTCGGTCGAATCATTTACCATAGTCGGGAGGGTCCCAGGGGTGACACACGGACGGACCGAACCGCCCGATCAGGACCCGTCACCTCCCCAGCACTCCGTTTAAATCGCTCCCACCAGGTCAAGGAGCCGGAAAAAGATCACGTCGCCCGCAAACACGAAGAGTGCCACGATCACCGAAATGCCCAGCACAACGACGGTGTACGCGACGAGTTCCTTGCGATTGGGCCAGTGAACTTTTCGCAGCTCCGCCCGCGCCTCGCGCAAGAATTTTCCCGCCCGTTCCAAGAAGGGCTTGCGAACACCAGCACCGGCTTTGTTTCCAATTGCCATGTGGTCACTCCCTAGCCTAATTCAACTCGCGGCTCGGCCCGCATGCCGCTCGACATAAGAATACCCGGGTTCACCACGGTATACGAGGGGCCACGAGAGGAGACGTCAGCGGGTCTGCCGATGCACCGTGTGCGTGTTGCACCTGCTGCAGTACTTCTTCAACTCGAGGCGATCGGGGTCGTTCCGTTGGTTCTTCGTCGTACGGTAGTTGCGGCTCTTGCACTGCGTGCACTCCAGAGTGATCCCTACTCGCATCCGGAGGCCTCCTCCACATCAACCTTGAAAAAGTCACTATTAAACTCTATCACGGCGGCCAACGCATGTCAATAGCAACCCCTTGACACGAGGCCGTCCCGGTGCGTGGCAAGAAAGGAGCCCACCGACACACCAGCCACCGGTCGCCACCGGAGTGTGTCGCTGGGCTCTTCTCGCCGAATACCCTAAAAGGCCCGCAGGGCCCGACGCGACCGCGGCGCAGATTACTCGATGATCTTGGTAACGACCCCGGCGCCCACGGTGCGGCCGCCCTCGCGAATCGCAAAGCGCAGGCCCTCTTCCATCGCAATCGGGCTGATCAGTTCCGCCGTGATCGTCACGTTGTCGCCCG
>JAAYLA010000105.1 GCA_012522135.1 Bacillota bacterium
CGGTGACGGCCCGGTGACCCACAGGTGGGTCACTGCAGCGGCAATCTGACCCACTCCTGGGTCACCAGCAGCACCGCACACCGCCCACCTCCGCCGGACGACGCCCTCCCGCATCCTGGCTCAGCTACCCTGTAGGAACCTAGCGCCCGTCTGGCGAAGTGAGATGCCGGCCCCGAAGAGGACTTCCTGCCGGCCCGGTAGCAAGCGCACAAGTTTACCCGGCGTCAACCTCACCGGCAGGCCTTTGCTCGGACGGTTCGAAACGATAACAGACGGGACCAGACCGGATCAGAACGCTGAAGTGAGGTAATTGCATGTTGCAAGGGGCACAGGCTGTGACAGCTCCGGCGCTGCGGCTAAGCGATGTCACGGCGGGATACGGAGGCCGGCCCGTCTTGCGTTCGGTCAGCTTGGAAGTGCAGGCAGGGGAAGCCGTAGGCATCACCGGGCCGAACGGCGCGGGCAAGAGCACGCTGCTGCGTGTCGTCATGGGCCTGCTCGTCCCGCAGGAAGGCAGCGTCCACGTCTTCGGCCTGCCCCTCGCCTCAGGTCGCAGCCGCCGTCGCATCCGCACGCGGATCGGCTACGTGGCACAAGAGCAGCCTGCCGGCGAGATGCCCATCACCGTGTTCGACGCCGTGCTCCTCGGCCGCTGGGGACGTACTTTCGCCGGCCTCCGCCGCCCCTCCGACGCCGATCGCAAGGCCGTGTGGGACCGGCTCGCCTGGGTGGGCCTCGCCGACCGGGCACGTCACGATGTGCGCCATTTATCCGGTGGCCAGCGCCAGCGCGTTGCCTTGGCCCGCGCGCTCGTCGGCAACCCGGACATCTTAATCCTCGACGAACCCACGACGCACCTGGACGCCGCCGCACAAACCGACTTTAGCAACCTGCTGATCCGGCTGCGGCGCGAGCTGCGCATCACTACGCTGCTCGTCTCCCACGATGCCGCCATCTTGCAAGAGTGCACCGACCGGATCCTCACCATGCGGGAGGGCCGATTCCAACACGAGGCGAAACAGCGGCCAAGGGAGGGCAGCTTCGATGTTTGACTGGCTCGCTCCGCTCGGCGTTCCCCTCATCCGCCGGGCCGTCGTCACGCTCCTCGTCGCCGGCGCCACCTTTTCGTTGTACGGCGTCTTTATCATCACGCAAGGCCTTACGGTAATCCGTTTCTCCCTGCTCCACGTCGGGCTGCTCGGCTCCGCCGTCGCCGTCGCCTGCGGCTGGGAACCCCTGGCCGGCGCTCTCGTCGCGATCGTCCTAGCTGCCCTTTCCCTCGGTCCCCTCTCCGAACGTCTGAAACTGAACCCCGGGGCCGTCAGCGCCCTCTTCATGACCGGTTCCTTGGCCTTGGCCTTCATCTTGTTCTACGAAGCCGGCCTGCCCGCCATGGAAATCTTCTCGCTCTTTGCCGGCAGCGTCCTCACCGTGCGGCCCGTCGAAGCGTGGAGCGTAGCGATCCTGGGCATCCTCACCGTAATCTTGGTGGCCGTCTTTTACCGGGAGCTGCAGGCCGTGCTGTACCACAGGGAATTCGCCGCCGCGCTCGGGGTGCCCGCCCGCGTGCTCTATTATGGTATGCTCACGTTAACGGGGCTTGCCGTTGCGGTTGCCATCCGGCTCGTCGGTGCGCTGCTCGTCGATGCCCTGATCATCTTGCCCGCCATGGCCGCCTTGCCCCTGGCCCGCAGCGCAGGCCAGGCCTTTGCGCTGTCGGCCCTGTTCGGACTGTTGGCCGGGTTCGGCGGGGTGAGCGCGAGCCTCGCCTTCGACTGGCCTATCGGCGCGAGCGTGGGCGTCGCCGGCGTCGTCTTGCTCGCGGCGGTCCAAGGCATCGTCCGGCCTTTGCTACATTCAAGGAAGGAGCGGAATTAATGCAGACGTTGCGTGCCGCAATTGCCCTTGCTTTGGTTCTGTTTCTCGGCGTGTGGGGAGCGGCAGCGCAGGCGGATGGCCCCACGGTGCTCGCATCGACCGCCTGGACGGGAGCCATCGCCGAAGCCGCAGGTGCCGCCCAGGTCGACATTCTGGCTTCCTTTGAACTGCGCCATCCTCCCGAGCGCGACTTTCGGCCCGGAGACATCACCCGAGCTCTCGCGGCTGACGTCTTGCTCTGGGCCGGCTACGAGGGCTTTATGAACCAGCTCATCGCCGCGGCCGAAATTCCCGGCGACCGTGTGCTCCAAATTCGCACCGAGAACACGCCGGCGCACCTTGTCGAACTCACCCGGGGGCTCGCCCGCCTTTGGGGAACCGAGGAGCGGCAGGCCGCGTGGGAAGCCGAGTTCTTGTCGGTGACAGACGAGATCAAAGCAGCGGCGGAGGAGAAAAATGCGTCCGGTCGTCGGGTGATCGTCGTCGGGCACCTGGCCGCGTTCGCAGAGTGGCTCGGCTACGATGTCGTGGCCACCTTTGGCTTCGAGGAGATGACCCCCGCCGCGCTACACCGCTTGGCCCAGCTCGAACCGGACCTCATCATCGACGTGTGGCACAACCCGACGGCCGAAGCTCTGGCGTTGGCTGCGGACGTGCCCTACGTGCTCCTGATCAATTTCCCCGGGCACGCAGGCACCCGCACCTTGATTGACGTCTTTGAATACAACGCGAGCCAGCTGGGCTTGAGATAGAGCGGGTCCGAGCCTCCGGAGGGGTAACGTCAAATCCGGAACGCAGCGAGGCCGCCTTCGGATGCCTTGCGGTCGGCACCTCCGGCGGCCCCGTCGTGTTCCCGAGTCTCCTGCCTCCTATGCCCGCCCGGAAGTCTTTTCGGCGAGCATCTTGGCAATTCCCATCTCTTCCATCACGTACTTCTCGAAGTTGTCGGCCATGATGCGGTACCCTTCCGCGTCGGGATGCAAGCGGTCGGGCAAGTGGTCGATGTGCTCGGGACCGAAGATCTTCAGGCCGTCCAGGTAGAACAGCCGATCGTCGCCCAAGGCCCGTAGGCGCTCGACGGCATCGGCCAGCTCCTCGCGCATTTTGACCAAATTCAGGCCGACCACATTCTCATTGATCTCCCGGTCGGGCGAGAAGATCGGCGACTGCACGACGATGGGAATTTCAGGATGTCGCTCGCGGATGATCTTGACCATGCCGACCGCTGCCCACTTGAAGGTTCGGGGGCTCAGGCTCGCACCGCCCTGGATGTTGATGCCGATGCAAAGGGAGATGAAATCGGCATCCAGATCCCGGATCATGCGGGCTACCATCGGCTCCATGTGGCACTGCGCGCTGTAACCCAAAGCGGTAAGGTGCAGCTTCTGCCGCCGGGCCACGATCGCCGGCCAAGTTTGCGCGGGACTGGCCGCGGCTTTGGCTTGCGTGATGGAGCTGCCGTAGGTGATCCAGCGCGGCCTGTCGTCCGGGAGCAACGAACGGGTCGCGTCGGCATCGATGGAAAGGCCCGTGATGACCATGTCCGCCTTCTGCGACAGGTACAGTTCGATGCGCTTCTCCCGCTCCGGCAGTCCCTCGAACCGCACCGAATCGGCTCCGGGCGCGACGATGCCCGTTTGTACCAGTTCGTCGTCGAGAACAAGGTCGACCTGGCGCTCCTCATCGATCGGAACGAGTCCGAGCACGACCGTGCGTGTATTGCTCACGAATCCGATGCGCACCCCCGCCGGCTGCCTGGCCTGCTCGACGAGGGGAGGAGCATACAGGGAGATCTCATCGAAGGGCAGGCGCCACGCTCGGACGCCCTCGCCTACCCGTTCAAGCGAAATAGCGCCGTGGAATAGTATTTCATCTAGACGAATCTGCTGCATTGTCGAATCTCTCCTCTGCCTCTGTTCCATTCCGTGTGGGGAAAGCGGAAACGGACTCAGCCGCCTGCAGACTCTGCATTTGCCGCGCCCTGGCCGGCGGGTTCCCATCCGAGCTGCGCATCGAGCCAGGCGTACGCGGCCTTTAGCGCATCCCAGGTCGGCGTATGTCCGGTCCCGTGGTTGCACATTCCCAGACGCTCCTCGGCGCCGTACAAAGCATACACTTCGCGGGCAGCGTTCAGGTACGGCCAGCTGCGCTCGCCGTCGGCGTCCTCCCCGGCGATGAGCAGAAAAGGTCTGGGTGCGATCAAGGCGAGCAGCTGATGATGGTCCCGCGGGAAGTCCGGCTCGCGTACCTCGGGACCCAAGTACCAAGGCGCATCCCAGTTCGAAAACGACAGCCCGATGCCGAGATCCGAGCCGATGGCCGCCGCAATCCGTCGATCGAAAGCCGCAGCGTACAGGGCCATCTTCCCGCCCAAGGAATGCCCCATGCAAGCGATGCGCTGCGGATCCACGAAGTCGAGTCCGCTCACATAGTCTACGATCCGGGCCGCGTCCCAGACCACCCGGCCCATGCCCTTTTGCTGCGGTGCAATGCGCCTTTGCCGGGCCACCGCCGGCGCATAGCGCGAGGCCAGATCGGTCTGCTCCGGGTCCACTCCCTCGGCCTCCAGGAA
>JAAYLA010000392.1 GCA_012522135.1 Bacillota bacterium
CAGGACTTCCGCATCCATAGACACGGGGAGGGGTGAAACGTCCGTTAGGAAGAGATTGCACGGTGATCGCTAAGCAGATCGCTTATTCCAAAATTCTGTCAGTTAATTCACGCGATTGCCGCGGGTCGTGAAATTGCGGCTTTGGCCTGTAAGAAAGAACGAACCTCGCTTCTGGAGAAGTGAAAAGTTGAGAAAAACACCAGAAAGAAGCGAGGTTCGTTCTTGGCCAATCTGATGGTTCGTTTCGTGAGATACGCGGAAAAATCCTTCTCCCTGGATCAACTTTTTCGTTCGGTCAGAGATGGTCGGCGAGGAGCAGTTCACTCGCTCAGGAATTTGCTTTGGGCGATGATCGGAGCTATCGTATCCAGGTTCGAGAGCTTCAACCAGATCGAAGAAGCGATTCGATGCGGTCATTTGGACTTTCTGGGAGGCAACCGGCGACCATCGGCGGATACGTTCGCACGTGCTTTTGCGCAAGTGGATCCGATGGAGTTGGTCCGTATCAACGATGCGATCGTTGCTAAGTGCCGAAAGAATAAGTCATTGCAAACGGTGCGTGTGGAGGGATTTAAGGTCGCCGCCATTGACGGTACGGGCATCTTCGCCACGGTCAGTCCTCGTCTTGGGAAAAACAGCCACTTTCGGCGCAATGCGCACGGGGAGGAAACAGACGATTACCGCTACTACGAAAATGCTCTTGCGATCAGCTATGTTGGCGGAAGTGGTCCGCTTTTGCTGCTGTCGCTTGTGCGTATACCGCCGGGTCAAGGCGAAACGACCGTTGCTCAGGCAGAGTTAAAACGTCTCTTTGCCGTTCATTGTCGATACGCCGATGTGTTCACACTGGATGCGAACTTTGCCAAAGCGCCGGTGCTCAATAGGATCGTCGATGAGCGGAAGCTGTTCGTTGTCCGGGTGAAGCAACACAACTACGACATCATAAAAGACGCTGCCGGATTATTCGATGGGACAGCGCCGCACGAGACACATCGGAACGTCAAAGTGCGCGATGACAGCGCCTATGTTTACGACCTTGAAATCTGGGATGAGGAAGATTTTCGAAGCTGGGAGCAGGTCCGCAGTCCCCTGCGGTGCCTTCGGGTGCGCGAGACGCGAAAGAAGGTCAACGCTGCCGGTGAAGTTGTCAAAAGCGAAACGGTGACGACCCATTTCGTGACGAACGCTCCTAAAGCGACGATGCCGGCTTTGACGGCATGGAAGATTGCTCACGTACGCTGGGACATCGAGAACACGGCGATCCGGTTTCTCAAGCACCACTTTCAGCTGGAACATGCCTACAGCTACGATCCGCAGGTCATTGAGGTGCTTTATGCGTTGTTCATGATAGCGTTCAACCTGTTTATGCTGTTCATCCACCGCAATTTGCGGTGTCGATGGCGAACGATGAAAGGGGTTATCCGCCAGCTCTACGCAGGCTTAGTGCGACTGACGGAATCACCGCTCCCGGAACCGTTACAATCGGTTGGCGCAACGTAGGGTGTTTTGTCGTTTCGTTGTTTGAGGGAGGATACGGAGACTGCAGCCTTCAAGGATTTCCTTGGGGGAAAGGGGGCCTTATGTCTCACAAACGGGTATCGGCTGCGCAAAACTAGGCTTCATTCACTTGCGTAGCCCGGAAATAGCTCCGAGTTGACCATCTAAGGAACGTGCAAGCTACAGATGCGGAAGTCCTG
>JAAYLA010000106.1 GCA_012522135.1 Bacillota bacterium
CAGATGCCGACAGCACGTCCCCTGCGGCCCGGATCGAGCCACTCCCCCTGCCGGAGCGGTTTACTTTGATCAGCCGTTTCTCGCTCGATCCCAAAGGCGCAGACCTTGTCGTCTGGACCGCAGGCCTTTTCGCTGCTCCGCACGACCCGTCGCCGGTCCTCGCCCTGTCACTCCATGTGCGGGGCGGCGGGCTCTTCGGTCCCATGGCGGATCTGAAGCTCACCGGGTCCACAGACGTACTGGCGCCCGTCACCTCCGCTATCTCTTCCGACCTTACGCTGCGCTCGGGCATCCTACTCGGACCGGATGAAACGTACGTCGCTACCTTGTCCGCGGATCGAGCTACGGGACTGGTGTCGTTCCGTTTCGCCACCGGCCGAGGCAACGTGCTGGCTGAAGGGCATTTGCATCTCGACCAGCTTCCAGCGCCGGCGTACGCAGGCTCGGGCGTCTTCTCCGCAGACGGCAGAGGCGGCGACTGGTCGGTCCGGTTCCACGAATTGGCCGTAGACGACGCGCACGTACGCATCGGCAACCCCCTGCCCTTGGAACGCAATCCAGTGGTATTGCGCGTCGTGCAGCCCGGGGACGAGCGGAATCTATTCACCGTTTCCGAGCCCGTCTACGTCGACTCGCAGCTGACGGCCGAGCGTATCGCCCCTGCCCGCGGCCTTCCCGGAACATATCGGATCGAAGTGCTCACCGACCCATACGGAGGCGGGCGGCCGGACGGTTCCCCGCAGCCGGAGCCCCGCGAGAATTGGCACGGCACCCTCCCGCCCGGACAGGACCGCATCCGGTTGACCCTCTCGGACCTCGGCACCGGTCGCCACGAGTTCGTCGTGCATTACCTCGAACCCGAATACGAGCTGGAGTTAGCCCGCGGAACGCTCTACGTCGTTGCCGCGACGGTAGAGGCCTTTCTCCGCTACGAAGGTCCCGGCGTGCAGCTGGAACCGTCTACGGAAGGCCCGTTTAGATACCGGGGCGAGCTGGTTCTCGTCGCCGACCGGGACCTGCAAGACGTGAAGATCCGCCTTACCGCCCGCCCTGCCGAGCAGGACGCCGAACCCGCACTCGTTTGGCAAGGTACCGTGAGCCTGCAAGCACGGGTGACGAGGGCCATTCCGATTACCTTAGAACAGGCGCCGCCGCTTGAGTACGAAATCGCCTACGACCATCCGCAGCAGATCAATTTCATCCAAATAGCCAGGAGGATTCCCATGGACCATCCGTTCCTTATCGTGCGCGAAGAGGACTACGCCGCCCTGCGTGCGCGCGCCGACCTGTCGCCGTGGAAGGAGATGCAAGAGGCCGCGCGGAGGACCATTCTGAGCAAGACCTATCCCCTCGGCGCGGACATCGAGAACAAGTCCTTGGCCTTGAAAGAAATCCTCAGCGCCGGCGCGTTGATGTACATCCTCGACCCGGCGGGCCGTCCGTCCTATCTGGCCAAACTGCAGGAAGCCTTTGACCGCTTAGAGGACCTGGCGGCGACCCGGGCCCGCTCGTCCGGCTGGAGTGCCAACGTTCCGGTCGGCGATACCCTTTTTGCTGCGATCTTAGCCTTGGACGTGGTGTACTACGAGTTGGGTTCCGACATCCGGGCGGCCGTCGTGGACCGGATCGACAGGCTCGTGCGGTCCCTCGACCCCAACGGCTGGACTATCGGTTATTACGCCGTACGGGGCACGTGGGCTTTGTTCCAAGGCGACCGGGACACCTTCGAGCGCTATAAGAAGGCATACCGGGACGAACTTTTCACTGACCACATCTTCCCCGACGGCGTTTACAGCAGCGCGCCGGGATATGCCCTCGCCCGCTTCGCCGGCGTCGACCGGGAGCAAAAGAACCTGTTTATGGACATTCTCGAGTTCACCGGCGAGGACACGTATTACTCCGAACCCCGTCTGCAGGCATTCTACGAATGGCTCTTTGCACACGGTGTGACGCCCGACGGGCTGCCCTACAGCTTCGGCGACACGTCGTTGAACCGGCCCCTCGACACACGGCAGCCCAGCACCGCCATGTACCGGGCCTATAAATTCTCCGAAACGGCCGGCGACTATGCGGCCTGGTGGACCCGCAAGTTGGCGCCTCCGGGGTCGCTAACCGCTTACGTCCTGCTCGACCGGGTGCCGGCGCCCAAGCAGCCGGCGGAGAGCAAAATCTACGACAACGGCGCGTGGTTCTTAGACGTCCAGGGCGAAGGGACGGACTGGCTAGCAGGAGCCCTTTGGAATCCGACGCATCACACCGGCCATGCGCACAAAGACGTCAACGCGGTGCACCTCGCAGGCTACGGCCGGCAGCTCGTGGTGAACTCGGGCTACGCAGGCTGGGGGAACGGCGCGCGAGGCTTTTCCTGGGAATACATTCACGACACGGCCGAGTCCTCGAACACGGTGCTCATCGACGGGGCCGATCACAGATTCAAGTTCGGCGCGGGCATCCGGGCAGGTTTCATTACGGACCGTCTGGCCTACGCAACGGGTCATTCCGGCGCGGCCTTGCCCAACGGAACCCACATGCGGAGCCTCCTGTTCATCCCGTCCTCCGACCTGAGCGCCGGCTATTGGGTTCTGCTCGATCGCGTCGAACCGGCGGGCGATGCGAGCACCGTCCACGTCGCGCTGCATCCCCGGTCAGCCAGGGTCACCACGGTCGCGCCGAACCGGGAGTACGAGTGGGAGGTCGGCGACGTCACGCTGTCGGTGTTCTTGGGGACGGAGCCTGCCGCCGTAGAGCTCCGTGACGGGGTGCTGGCAGGGTTCGACGGCAGTCTGGTCGGCAAGTACCTGTATGCGGAGTATCCTCTGCCGCCCGCGCCGACCCGGAGCGTCGTTACGGTCATCTTCCCCTATACCCGGCACGTGACGAAACCGCAAATCGACCGGGTTCAAGGCGAAGGTTACACCGGTGTGCGGATTGCCCAGGGTGGCCGGCTTGTGGACACGGTGCGCGAGTCGGC
>JAAYLA010000107.1 GCA_012522135.1 Bacillota bacterium
CGCCTTGTATGAGCACAAGATCTTCGTGCAAGGCGCCGTCTGGAACATCAACAGCTTTGATCAGATGGGCGTCGAACTCGGAAAGCAGCTGGCGAACAAGATCTTACCCGAGCTGAAAGGCGACGAGCCCGTCACAAGCCACGACAGCAGCACGAACGGCCTGATCGCGGCGTTCAAGCGGCTGCGAGCGGAGGGAAGGGATTGAACGAAGTCGCGGCCGTCGTCGATCGCATCGTAGACGGCGAACACGTGGTGCTGCTCGTAGGCCCGACCGAGCGCGAACGGATCGTGCCCCGCAGCTTGCTGCCCCCGGACGTGCGGGAGGGTGTCTGGCTGCGGCTTACGTGCGACGGCGACCGCCTGGTGCGTGCTGTAATCGACACCGAGCGAACCGCCGCGGCGCGCGAGCGGATTGCAGCGAAGATGGAGCTTCTGCGCCGGCGCGGCCGGCCTCCGCAGTAGGCTGGCCGCGCGAGCGCAACGCCTCTACCTTTCTTGCGATCTGCTGCGCCCGGATTTGCGTAAGCTCCCCATCCAGGATGAAGGTAAAGGCCGGCTTCCGGAGGGCCGTGTTACATGCTGTAAAATCGGCGCCCTCCAGATGCCCCCAAACGCCGGACCGGAGGGGATCGCCGTCCGGCAGGGTCCGCACCGCAGCCCGGTGTACGACGCACTCGGCCCCGTCCGGTTCTAGGTGAAAGACGATCCACTCACCGTCGACGATGCGCTCGACCACCGCCAATGCACCGTGGTCCGACGCCGGGGCCGGGTCCGGAACCGCCTGCGCCTCGACGGAGTGCCAAAGACACAACGCTGCTACGACCACGATCGGAACACATCGCCAAGCCATGTTATCTCATTTAAACATCAACGCACAACTTCCTTCAATTCCGACACAAATTTCTAGCCTGTCGTGCGTTTGCCCCTGCTTCCACACGGCAGAGCGATATTGGAGGATCCACACATGAAACGGAGTCAGGCTTTGCGCACCGTAGTTACCCGTTCGGGGCTCGCCCTCGTGCTTCTCGTAGCGGCCCTGCTCGCGAGCGCGGCACCTGTTCCGCACGCCTCGGGCGCACACCTCAACGTCTACTATTTCGACGTCGACCAGGGCGATGCGACGTTGCTCTTAGGACCGGACTTCACCATATTGATCGACGCGGGACGGCACGATCGCTCGGAAGTGGTGGACCTGTTGCGCCGGGCGGGAGTGCAGGCGATCGACCTGTTTGTCCTGACGCACCCCCATTCAGACCACATCGGCCAGTGCGATAAGGTGATGGACGCGTTCCCGGTGCGGGAAGTGTGGATGTCGGGCGACATACACACCAGCCGGACTTTCGAGCGCTGCATCGACGCGATTCTCGCTTCCGACGCGTACTACTACGAACCGCGGGCCGGCGAAGCGTTCACCATCGGCTCGGCACATATCGAAGTGGTGCACCCGGCGCGGGTGACGGGCGATTTTAACAACGGATCAGTGGCCCTGCGCATCCGCTACGGCGATATTGTGTTTCTGTTTACGGGCGATGCGGAGGCGGACGCCGAGCGGGAGATGATGGCTCGCTCCCACGACCTGCAGGCCACCATTTTGCACCTGGGGCACCACGGCTCGCGAACATCGTCCACCCTTGCCTTTCTACGTGCTGTAAATCCAGAGGTGGCGATCTACTCGGCTGGCCCAGACAACTCCTACGGACATCCCCATCAGGAGGTCGTGGAGCGAGTCTTATCCCTCGGCATCGCCCTGTACGGCACGGACACCCACGGCACGGTGACGGTGTGGACCGACGGCCGGGCATACAGGCTCGAGACGGAACGGGCTCCGGCGGGCAGGCCTTTTGAGGAGGCGATGTTTGAGGGCTGCGCGCCGGGGCAGATCAACGTCAATACCGCGCCCGAAAGCGAGCTCGTCAAGATCGTCAACGTGGGCTCCGTCTTAGCGCAGCGCATCATCGAAGGCAGGCCCTACTACTCGCTCGACGACTTGCGCCGCGTCTCGGGCATCGGCGCAGCCCGGCTCGAACAAATCCGCGGCCAAGGCTTGGCCTGCGCCGGTCCCATGACGCAGTGAAGGGGCTATCCCGAATGCACTTTTGGGACAGCCCCTTCACCTCACGAGGCGGTTTCCGCCGCCGTTGTTTACCTGCCGAACACGTCGGCGTAGCGGGCCTCCATGACTAGCTGCACTCTGTCGAGGGCTTCCTGCGGAGTCAAATCGCCCAGAACGACCAATTCCGTGACCGGAATGAGCTGGTTGACGTAGTACTCGATCCAAAGGGGCGTGCGGGGACGGGCCTCCGGCAACTGTTCGATTAGACCGGCAAACTCGACCGGCAGGTAGGCCACGACCTCACGCAACGCGTCCCAGTTCGCCGGAAGTCCGTGGGGCGCTCCCTCGAACCGGGCGATCTGCACGTCCGCCTCGCCGAAGAAGCGGGCCATCTTCAGAGCCCACTCCATGTTGGGTGCGTTGACCGGCACGCCTACCGCCGTGCCGCCGCCCCAAACGCCGTTGCGGCCGCCCTCGGGGTGGGGCACCCGGCCGACCGTGAACCGGATGCCGGCGTCTTTAAACCGGCTGACGACGCTGGTCGACTCGGCGCTCATCGCCACGTTGCCGACCTGGAAGCCGGTGGCACCGCCGGCAATGGGCGTGCGGTTATTGTACAGCTGCGCCCAGCTGCGGATCCATTCCATGGCCTCGACGTTCTTCGGCGCGTTGGCCGTAGGACGGTAAGTCGTGCCGTCGATCTCGAGCAGCTCGCCGCCGAACGCCCAAATCCAGCCCGGCATGTGCCAGTTGGTCTGCCACGGGACCATACCTACCCGGGTGTAGGTGCCGTCCTCGTTCGTGCGGATGAACCTCAGGTTCCACTGGTACAGCTCTTCCATGTCGGCCGGATCCACGTTCGGGTCCATACCGACTTCATGGAAGTAATCGACGTTCTTAAAAAGTCCCCGGGACGTCGTGTGGTACGGCACGGCCCATATGCGGCCGTCGTAGGTCATTTCCTGGGTGTCGGCAGGCACGAAGTTGAGACCGGCGAGCGTATCGGTCAGATCCGCCAGCAGTCCCTGATAGGCGAACTCGATGACGCCCGAGCCTTCCAACCACATCAGGTCAGGGGGTGCGCCGGAAATGATGGCCAGCAAAATCTTCTCCATGACCTGAGCCTGGCTGCCCGACTGTGCGATCAGCTCGACCTTCACGCCGGGATTCTGCTTTTCAAACAGGTCGGCAACGACACGGTACTCCTGCATCCTGTACTCGCCGTCGCCTACCCAAATGGTCAACACAACCTCGTTCTGGGCGCTGACCGGCAGAGCGAAGAACAGAACGAGGCCCAGAAACGCCGCTACTATTGTGAACCTTCTGGTATCAAATGCCTTTCTCATTCAGAAGCCTCCTCGCTGTTCATCCCGTTGCAGCCGTGAGTACGGTATGAGACTTCTTTCACGTGCACGTCCCCCCAATCGTAGGTGTGCGTGCAGGTTCACATATTAAGCTTATTTGCCAATCGGGGAAAAAACTCCTCCCATAGTACTTCAACGAGCGGGAGTTTCGACAATAGGGCGGGCTGCCGGCTACCGTCACACCCCGGCGCGAGGCCACGGGATAACCCGGTTCGACGCGAAACCGGCATCCGGCTAATAACCTAAGGCCGGATCGACTACGTTGCGCAGCGGCTCGCCCCGCACATACCGGGAGAAGTTGTCCAAGAAAACCTCCGCGGCCGCGTCGTAGTCCCAAGGGGTGTCAGCGCCGACGTGGGGCGTGATCAGGACATTATCCATCCGCCAAAGGGGGCTTTCCGGCGGCAACGGCTCGTCCTCGAAGACGTCGAGGCCAGCCCCCGCTATATGACCCGAGCGCAGCGCCTCGATGAGGGCTTGTTCGTCCACAACGGCACCGCGCCCGATGTTATATACGAAGGCTCCCCGCGGCAACAAGCTCAGGCGGCGTGCATCCAACAAGTGATACGTTTCCCGCGTGAGAGGCAGCGTGACCGCCAAATGGTCCGCGAGGGGCAGCACGTCGTCCAGCTGCTCCGAGGTGACGACCCGGTCCGCTTCCTCCACGGGTCTTAGGGTACGCTTCACACCGATAATCCGCATGCCAAAGGCGCGCGCCCGTCGAGCCACTTCTCTGCCTATATCGCCCAGACCCAGAATGACCGCCGTGCGGTCCTTCAGCAGCCTCGCGTAGGAGACGTCTCGCACCCACTCGCCGCGCCGCTGATTGGCGGTGTAGAAATGCAGCCCCCGGGCGAAATAAAGCATCATGGCCAGGACGTGCTCTCCTCCGGCTGTACCGTACACGCCTGACGCGTTCGTCAGCAGTACGCCCGCCGGGAAGGGCCTGTCCCCCATGGTCAGGCGGTCTACTCCGGCCGATGCGGTTTGCACCCAGCGCAAGGTGGGATGCGCGTAAATGAAGTCAAGCGAAACATGGCCAAAGTGGATTTCGGGTCCCGCCGGCACATCCCGCAGCCGTTCGGCAAAATGCACAGCCCCGCCGGCCGCCTCAATCGCCTTCCGTATGCGGTCGCGCACGGCAAAGCTCAGCGGAGCCGTTACGGAAACAAGCACGCACATCACCTATCCAGTGGAAACGTTCAAACTATCTCCTCGAGCGCCCGTAACACTTGGTCAACGTGCCCGCGTACTTTCACCTTGCGAAACGCTTTGCGCAAGATGCCGTCGCCGTCGATGATAAACGTGGAGCGCTCAATGCCCATGAACTTCCTGCCAAACAGGCTCTTTTGAACCCAAGCCCCGTACCGGCTTGCCACGGCTCCGCCCTCATCGGACAAGAGGGGAAAGGTGAGGCCGTACTTCTCCTTGAACCGTTTATGGGAGGCCACGGAATCGGGACTCAAACCCAAGACCACGGCGCCCGCGGCCTGAATGCGCGCCAGATTGTCGCGAAAGTCACATGCCTGGGCCGTGCAGCCGGGCGTCTGGTCTTTCGGGTACATGTACAGCACAACGGTTTGGCCGCGCAGATCGCGCAGCCGGACGATGTTGCCCTGGTCGTCCGGAAGCTCGAAGTCGGGGGCCGGCTGGCCTTCCACGGCTTGGCCCTTTGCGCTCTCCATATGCACCCTCCTCGGCGGCGGCCGGTGCTGCTAGCTCGGCAGGGGCTCCTCCACTCCGGTCCTGCCCTTCGCGATGTCGAGCACGGTGTGGGCCACGTCACCCGCATGGGTAGCCATTTGCCTGAGCCCGTTCAACACGTCCAAATGGATCGACGTGGTGCTTCGGGTTTCACTGAGACCCGACCGCAAGCGGGCGATGTGGCTTTCCCGCAGCTCCCGTTCGTCTTGCGTTAGATCGGCCTCGCGGCTTAGCACCTGTTGCGCCAAGGCCGCGTCACGCTTTCGGAACGACTCGAAAGCTGCATTGATTACGTCGCGCACTTGAACGTGATACGCAAGCATCTCCTCTCGCCCCAGATCCGAGAAGCGAAGGCCGCCTTCCAACTTCTTTTGCACATTCCTCGCGATCTTGACAATGCTGTCGCCTATGTGCTCCAAGTCGTTCACCACGTGGAGCAAGGCCACAATCCGCTGCGAATCGACGTCGCTCATCGTGGTCTGCGACAGGTCGCTCAAGTATTGGCTTACCTCTTTATATAGCACGTCCACGATTTCCTCGGTAGCCAAGGTTTCGGCGATCAGTTTCTCGTCGCGCGCCGTGATCATTTCGCCGACGGCGTCGACCATTTCCATGACGATACCCTGCAGCCGCAAAACTTCCTGCTCGGCAAGGTCCAAGGCCACGCTGGGAGTGTTCAGCGCCAGACGGTCAAGGTACTTGGGCTGGGCAGTGAGCGCTTCGGTCTCCCGCTCGGGTACGATCTTGCGCATGAGCCAGGCCATTTGCGACGTGAACGGGATGAAAATAATCACCATGGCTACGTTGAAGAGGACGTGGGAGTACGCGATCTGTCGCCCCATCACGTCGGATGTCATCCGCACGAGGGCTCCAAAGGGCTCGAGCAGTGGCAACAACAAGAAGGCGGCAATGGCCTTATAAACTACGTGCGAGATCGCCACGCGCTTGGCTTCGGTCGTCGCGCCGATCGAAGAGAGCAAAGCCGTGCCGCACGTGCCGATGTTGGCGCCGAAGACGATCGGCAGGGCCGCCTCGAACGGCAGGATGCCTTGCGTTGCCAGCGAGATGGCCAGCATAACGGTCGCGGCACTGCTCTGAATGATGGCGGTAAAGATCGTGGAGATTAGGAGCGCGATCAAAGGACGGTCGCCCAGGCTGATCAAGTAGTTCACAAAAAACTCGGACTCGCGCAAAGGCACGACGCTGTCGGACATGACCTTCATGCCGTAGAACAAGAACCCGACGCCCAACACGACTTGTCCCACAAAGCGCGTGCGCTGCCGCTTGGCGACGAACATGATGACGAAACCGGCGGCGACGGCGAGCAAGGCGTACTGCTCGATTTTAAAGGTCATCATAAGGGGCGTGACGGTAGTTCCTACGCCGGCCCCTAGGGTGACGCCCAGGCTCTGCGGTAAGGTCATGAGCCCCGCGCTCGTGAGTCCCACCAGCAGAACGGTCGTCGGGGTACTGCTCTGCAGAAGGACGGTCACCACGATACCGACGACGACGCCCATCAACGGATTGGTCGTCAGCTTCTGGATGATGTCCTTCATCTTCTCCGCGGCGGTCCGTTGGAGTCCGTCCGAGGTGAGTTCCATACCGTACAGGAATAACGCGAGGCCGCCGAGCAGCCCGATCACGACGAGCACCGGAGTATCTCCCCCTCTGTCCGTAAGTTATCGCCATCGTTCTGCGACAAAAAGAGCCCCCCACAGAGTGACCCTGTGGAGTCACCCCGTACTGGAGGCTCTCCGCATCTCCACGCTCCGACTACAGTCCGGGTTACATTTATGACAAAAGTACTGCAAAGATGTTAAGGTTATGTTACAAGGATGTTACGTCGGTGTGTACGTTTCGCCGCAGCGGCGAAAACTCCTGCCACCTTTTGGCCGGTCAGGGGAGCGTGTAACACGTGCCTACGACTAAGGGAATGTCGGCCCGGCGCAACAAGTTGCGCACCTGGACAATGACCTCGTCGCCCGGTTCGAGCAGGCGCTCCACCCGTACGAGGTCGGCCATGCCGGCTATGGGATACGTCTCGTCACCTACACGGATGCCGGCGATGCGATCTCCGATCTGCAAGCCGCTGCTTCCGGCCGCACTGCCGGTCTCGAAGCCTTCAACGCGGATCCCGTCGGAATACACGCTGACCACGTATTCGGACAGGTCTACGGCGTGAATTCCCAAGCAGGCGCTCACGGTAACCGGAGGCGGGGTCATCTCGCCGCGGGGCTGAATTCGCTGGTCGCGCACTTCCAGCTCGACGTCTTCCCGTACGATGCCATGCAGCAAGGTACCGGACGGCACTTTGGGCGATTCTCCCGCGACAAGGGGCAGGACCGTTCCGGCCAGTTGCAGGTTGCCGCCCGGCTGTTCGTCGTCGCGGCTTTGCTCATGCGCGGCGTCTTTTCCGTTGAGCATGGCGATTTGCCCGTCGACGAGCTGGACACGGGTAGGCGCGAGCACGACGTAACCCGTGGCACCGTTGGCAGGGAGCTCGACGTACAGGACCTGCCCGATCCCGTAGGCGCCGGCCGCAATTACCTCGAACCCCTGTACGTAGACCGGATCGACGACGCGCAAGGGAACGAGCTCTCCGATCCGCACGACATCGCCCCGTACATCGTGCAAGAGCTCTAGGGAGACGGGCGTCCCCGATTGCAACACGATATGGTCGTCCACCTGGATCGCCACGGATGCTTTCACGGACTCGCCGTACGCGTCCGTCACCATCACCTCGACCAAGTGGCGGCCGGGTACCGATGATGTCCACACAGCCTTCGTGCCGCTTATGGTTGTGAAGGACCCCTCACCGGTCGACCAGGCGACGGTAAGCTCCTGACCCTTCGGATCGTATGCTTCTACCTGCACCACCGCCTCGTCTCC
Organism: Bacillota bacterium; assembly: GCA_012522135.1. Lineage (GTDB taxonomy): Bacteria > Bacillota > Limnochordia > DTU080 > JAAYLA01 > JAAYLA01. The sequence goes on from JAAYLA010000107.1 coordinate 8,011, forward strand.
GACAAAGACGTGGGCCGGGGACGCCGTTAAGGACACGATGACGGGCGGCTGCGTCCGCTCACCGCAACCGGCCGGGAGGAGAGGGAAAAGCAAGCTGATCAAGATGAGTACTTTGCGTGGAACCCCGGTGCGAACGAGGGTACGGTACATGGCGATGCCTCCCCACTGATTCTATGTTAACGCAACGAAGCTCGCTCGTCCCCCCGACCCCGTCCGGCACCGCTGCTACATTCGCGGGTACATGCACGCGTTTTTCGTTTTGCCAGGTAACGAATCCTGCCGAACGTGCAGGCGCTGCGTCGAAACGCTTGCGCTAGGCAGGCAATGACGTATACTATGATTACGAGTCTAGTTCTAAAGCGTTTAGGGATGGTCCCACGGGAGGCACGTCAAATGAGCGAGAAGCAGTTGGGCAGCTGGGAAGTTAAGCGTGGTTTGGCCGAACACCTCAAGGGCGGCGTCATCATGGACGTCACGACGCCCGAGCAGGCAAAGATCGCAGAAGACGCCGGGGCGGTGGCGGTGATGGCGCTCGAGCGGGTGCCGGCCGACATTCGGGCAGCCGGAGGCGTAGCCCGCATGGCGGATCCTGAGGTGATCATCCGCATTAAGGAAGCCGTCTCGATTCCCGTCATGGCCAAAGTGCGCATCGGGCACTTCGCCGAAGCACAGATCCTCGAAGCCCTGGGCGTCGACTTCATCGACGAGAGCGAAGTGCTCACGCCCGCCGACGACAAATACCATATCGATAAGCACGCGTTCAAGACCCCCTTTGTGTGCGGGGCCCGGAATTTGGGCGAAGCTTTGCGCCGCATCGCGGAAGGCGCGGCCATGATTCGCACCAAGGGAGAGCCCGGAACCGGCGACATCATCGAGGCCGTCAAGCATCTGCGTACCGTGAACGAGCAGATCCGGTGGCTCCAGAGCCTCGACCGCTCCGAGCTCGTGGTAGCCGCCAAGGAGCTGGGCGCGCCGCTCGAGCTCGTGGTCGAAGTGGCCGAGACGGGTCGCCTCCCCGTTCCCAACTTCTCCGCCGGCGGCGTTGCCACCCCGGCCGATGCAGCCCTCATGCGGCAGCTGGGCGCAGAGTCGGTCTTCGTGGGTTCGGGCATCTTCAAGTCGGAAGATCCCGCAAAGCGCGCCAAGGCGATCGTCGAAGCGACCCGCCACTACGACGATCCGGAGGTCCTGCTGCGGGTGTCCACCGGACTGGGCGAAGCGATGCGCGGTCTGGAGGCGGTCACGCTGCCCGTGGAAGCGCGCATGTCGGAGCGGAGCTCCTGACGTCCTTTCCGGTATCACGGGCTCTTAAGACCCACCGTCCGTAAGAGCGAGGCCCGCGTCGATTACCAGACGCGGGCCGTTTTTGCGCTTTCGAGCAAGCCTGCCAATCCCGCTGCTACGTCATCAGTGCCACAGAATGACCTTTGGCGCCCGTTCCTCTTGTATCACGATTACTTGAGAGTCGGGACGCGGGCTCACGCTTGTACGTTGTCTCTGGCGCTCTCGCTCTTCGTCCGTGATCTGTGCCAAGGACGTCCAGATGATTCCCATGCCTCGCGGAATGTCCCCGTGCCGGATGGGACGCTCGAATATTCCGCGGAACGCGCCGTATTCCACCCAGTAGGGTTCTTCACGTACGGGGGACACGTCCGCTCCTTCCGGTGTACCGGTAAGACGGAACGTGGTAATGGGAATCTACAGCGTGGCGGCGCGCAGCGTTTCGGCATCCCATCCGTCCGGAAGCTTAACCTGCACGACGACGCCAAACTCTTCACCCGTAGCGGCCTTCCCGAATCGGATGGAGTCGGGGTTCGGATGGCCTGCCGCCAAGAGCGACACCTTGCCGTCTATTTCTTTCATGACGATCTCGGACATGGAAAGATCCGCGACTTCGGTAATGCTTGCACAACCCGCGGCAAACCAGACAGCGACGATAAGAAGCACGCCAAATAGTGTCCTGCTCAACGCATTGTGCACCTCCGAGTCAGAGTCCGGATACCAGTCCCACTGGTTCGCCACTCTTCCGAAAAGACCTTGAAAAATAAAAAGGACACCCCCGGACTTTCTGGGCGTCCTCGAAGTATGCACCGCCGGCTTTGCTTTACTCACCCTACGGTTGCGGCGTCCAGCTCGGGCTTATAGTGCGCCTCTTCCACCGGCACGGCGAAGACAGGCAGCCCGGGATCGTCGGGCAGTGCCGTATCCACCAAAGGATCCAGGTTTCTATGGCACAGCTGGCCGAAGGTGCCCTGGGGAAGGAAGTAACCGTGGTCGCGCGCATCTTGGACGCAAGCTTCGAGCAGCAGCCTTTGGCCGTAGTCCAGCTCGTATCCGTCACCGTCCGCCACGACGAGCATTACGCCTGCCCCGAGACCGCCGCCCGCAAACCGCCCGGCTGCCTCGCGCCGCCCGACCGTAATGGAAAAACCCGGAAAATCCGCGGACAAGACCGCCCTCGCCACACGCCACACGTCCGCCGCGCTGAAAACGATCTTGCGTGAGGTGCTCTCCGTGACCCACACCACCGATCGCCTCCCATCAACGGAGAACTTCTCGGCTGCGGCTGCCCGAACCTGCCCTCTGCAAAACGAATGGCTTTGGTCATGGCGCGGCGAGGCATCCGTCCCTTATTCACTCCGCCCGCACGGGATTGCGCAAGACTCCGATGCCTTCGATACCCGCCTCGAGCATTTCGCCGTCTTGCAGCCACCGCGGATTTTCTTGTCCCATGATGACGCCCTCGGGAGTACCGGTGGCAATCACGTCGCCCGGTTGGAGCGTAAACAGGCTCGATAGGTAGCGGATCAAATAGGCCACGCTGAAAATCATGTCGGCGGTCGTGGCATCCTGCACGATCTCGCCGTTGCGTTTCATGTAAAGGCGCAAGGCTTGGGGGTCGGGTATTTCGTCCCGGGTCACGACGGCTGGTCCCATGGGTGCGAACGTATCGAGCGTCTTGCCCTTCAGCCACTGGGTGTCCATGGTTTGCAGGTCCCGGGCGCTCACGTCGTTCATAATCGTATAGCCGAAAACGTGCTCCAAGGCCTCGCCTTCGGGGATGTTGCGCCCGCCCCTTCCGATCACGACGGCCAGCTCCACCTCGTAGTCGACCTTGCTCGTGACGGGCGGGATGATGATCGGATCTTCCGGTCCGGCAATCGCCGAAGCGAATTTCGAAAAGACGACGGGCGCCTTCGGGATCGGCTTGTTCGTCTCCCGGGCATGCTCGCGGTAGTTCAGCCCGATGCAGATGAGCTTCGGCGGGTTGACCAAAGGCGCGCCCAGCTTCACCGCGCCTTTCCGCACTGCGCTGCCCGGTCCCGACGGTGCGTCGGCGGGCCGTGCCTTCGCCACCAGCTCCCGAGCCCGCTGCAGACCCCCTTCTCCCTCTTCAATCAACGTCAGAAGGTCCGGTTCGTGGAGCTGCACGATGCGCTCTCCCGCCAGCGCCCCCAAAAGCCAGTTCTTTCCGTCCACCGTGTAACGAACAAGGTGCATACCGCCTCTCCTCCCTGAACCGTGCCCTTACCCGCTCTGGCCGAACCGCACCAGGCTGAGCTTCGGATTTTGCTGCCGGGTAAAGCGTAGGTGCCAGTCCGACTCGAAGAGCACCGCCACCTTGCCCGTGCGATCCTCCACGACCGTGGTGCCCCGGGAAGGCCACATCACGTCCGTCAGGGCCTCCTTCCCGCCCTCGACCCAGCGGATGAGCGAGTAAGCCGTGGGCTCGATCCCGATATCGACGTTGTACTCGAGCGACATGCGAACTTTCAGCACGTCGAACTGCAGGTCACCGACCGCGGCCAGCATAGGCGTCTTCCTTTGGCTGTTCAATTCGTAGAAGAGCTGTACGACGCCTTCTTCTTCAAGCTGGGCGAGGCCCTTATCGAACTGCTTGCGCTTGGACGTATCCGGCAGGACCGCACGGGCGAAATGCTCGGGCTCGAAGCGGGGCACGGCCTCGAACTCCACCGGCTCGCCCAAGTACAGCGTATCCCCTATCGCAAAGGTACCGGGGTGTACGAGACCGATCACGTCGCCCGCGTAGGCTTCGTCCACCGTCTCCCGCTCCTGGCCGAAGAGCTTGTACGAACGCTTCAGCCGAACCGGCGCGCCCGACCGCCCGTGTGTGACCACCATGTCCTTTTCGAAGCGGCCCGAGCAAATACGCACGTAAGCCACCCGGTCACGATGGCGCGGGTCGAGGTTCGCCTGCACCTTGAATACGAACGCAGTGAAGTGGGGACTGCACGGGTCGATGGATCGGCCGTCGCTCAGGCGGGGACGGGGCGGCGGCGCAAGATCGATGAGGGCTTGAATGAACGGCTCGACCCCGAAGTTCGTGATGGCGCTGCCGAAAAAGACGGGCGTCAACTCTCCCTGCAGGAAGCGGTCTCGTTCGAAGGCGCTGCCGGCCTCCTGCAAGAGCTCGGTCTCCTCCCGCACCCTTTCGTACAAGTTTTCCGGGATGAGCGCACGGATGGCGGGATCGTCAAGGCTGCCCTGCACTACGGGCGACCGCTTCCTACCGCCTTCCGTCCGCTCAAACCGCCAAACCTGCTCCCGCCTTAGGTCGTACACTCCCTGGAACGCGTCGCCGTCGCCGATGGGCCAGTTGAAGGGTACCGTCTCGATGCCCAGCACTCGCTCGATTTCGTCCAGAAGCTCGAGGGGATCTTTGGCCGGGCGATCCATTTTGTTGATGAAGGTAAGGATCGGCGTGTTGCGCAGCCGGCACACTTCGAAAAGTCTCAGCGTCTGCGGCTCGATTCCCTTCGCGGCATCGAGCACCATGATCGCGCTGTCCACGGCCATGAGGGTACGATACGTATCTTCACTAAAGTCTTGGTGGCCCGGCGTGTCGAGCAGGTTGAAAATGTGGCCTTGATACTCGAACTGGAGCACGGTCGAGGTGATGGAAATGCCCCGTTCCTGCTCCATCTGCATCCAGTCGGAGCGGGCGTGGCGCTGGTTTTTCCGCGTGCGTACGGCGCCGGCCAGCTCGACCGCGCCGCCGTAGAGCAACAGCTTTTCCGTAAGCGTGGTCTTGCCCGCGTCGGGATGCGAGATGATGGCGAAGGTCCTGCGCCGGGCCACTTCTGCGGCCAGAGACCCTGTGCGGTGGGAGTCAACCGATTGCAATGGCCATGTGCCTTCCTTCCGTGCGGAATGTCATTTCGTCGGCTGTGCGAAGCGTCCCGTCCACGGATGCGGCCGGTCGGAAACGCCCGAGTTACTAGTGTAGCGCATCGAGGCCGGCTTCGTAAATAGAGGCGTGGGGGACGGGACTGAGTCAAGGCAACCGGGGTGAGCAACGGTGGTGGTCGCGTCGTCCAAGCTCCCCTCACATTCCGACGCTGCGCAGCACCACATCGGCCACAAAGTGAGCCACCATAGCGTGTTCGAGTCCCCACCGCCAGTATAGATACCCGAACCCTACGGCACCGACGAGGTTCAGTGCGACGGTGCGCACGACAACAATGGGCACGAGCTGCCAAATGCCGGCGGCAACGGGCAGGTGACCGAGTCCGAAGGCAAGGCCGGCCACGACAATTCCCGTCCAATAGACCCACGGCGGGACGGGCCGCCTGCCCCGGCCTGCTATTCGCCACAGCGCCCAGGTCACGCCCGTCATGACGACAAGGCGCGTCAAGAGCTCCTCCGCAATGCCGCCGTACAGGGCTCCCAAAAGGCCTTTCCACAAAGCTGCGCCCTGCGCCAGGTCGCTCTTCGCCGGGGGCAGGAGCGGTCCGAAAACGTAACGTTCCAAGGCTAAGATCGCAAGGCCCGCGGCGACGCCGAGGGCGACGGCCAAACCGAAGCGGCGCCGGCTGTGATCGGGCATGGGGCGCCCGTGGACCAACGAGCGGGCAAAGGGCGAATCGAGTCCGATTTCCTCACCTAACCGAAGGCCCAGCCAACCGCCAAGGAAGATGAGGGCGAACGTCTGGAGCGGCTGGCCGACGACGAGGACAGCCAACGGCAATTCCTCCGCCGCCTGCGGATTGAGTGCTAAGGCGTACGGGAGCACGGCCAAGGCAGTGAGCGCTCCGGCAACGGCCCAAAAGAGCGCGACGTTCCGGTGGGGAGACGGATGGATCTTGCGATCAAGACGTGTTCCCAATTCGGCACCTGCTTTCTGTAAGTTTTTCGCGCACCGGCATGCTCGGGTCTATTATCATTCTCGATAATGATAATGTCAAGACAGAAACGGCCCCCGGCCCCGTAGAGTACCGACGCAAAGGCAAAGGCTTTATATTACGCACCCCCGCCCGTACTTAACGCAGGTTCAGGCTTTGCAGCCGGCCGTTCCTAGGCTGCCTGCAACAGGACCCCGTTTCCCGCCGGGTCACGTACGACAAGGCCCTGTTGACCGTCTTCGCTCGTCTGAGCCTGCACCCCCGCCTGCTGCAGCCTGGCCGCCAATCGCTCCAGTTCGCCGCCGTGGGGCAACACGATAGTAAAATAGCGAAGGCCACGGGCACCTTCCGGCGGCGCCGGGATGCCTACGCCCCGCCACACGTTCGTCCCGATGTGGTGATGGTACCCGCCGGCGCTGAAGAACAACGCGCCGAGGTGCTCGCCCTCGATCGTGATGTCGAAGCCCAAAAGATCCCGGTAGAAGGCCCGGGTTTCGTCGAGGTGCGAGACGTGCAGGTGGACATGGCCTACGACCGTCTCGTCGCTCAGCCCGTTCCACGGCGACGGATCCTTATCCAGCTCCGACAAGAGCGCCTCGAGGTCGATACCCTCCCGCGGCATGTCCTCAAAGCGGATCACGCCGTCTTTCATCGGCCACTGCTCCTTGGGAAAATCCCAGGCGAGCTCGATTCCGTTCCCCTCGGGGTCGGGAAGATAGAGCGCCAAGTGGGTGCCGTGGTTGGAATGGCCCTGCACCGGCGTACGCGTCTCAATGACCCGGTTCACCAAGTGGGCCAGTTCCCACTTGGTCGGCACCAAGAACGCGGTATGGTAAAGGCCCGTCGTACGCCCCGGTGCCGGCGCCGAGGGGTTCTCCGTCAGGCGCAACAGCTCTCTCGTCTTCGTGCCCAAAGCGGCCGTGTCGCCGTCGCACCACAGCAAATGAAAGCCTAGAATATCCCGGTAAAAGTCGACCTGGCGGTTCAAGTCGCGGACCGTGTAGTGCACCGCGCCGATGCGGGTCTCCGGATGAATGCGCATATGTCCACCTCGTCTTCGGCATGCCGCCTTTCGGGACAGATGTCCTATATCCTACTCCATTGTACCACACCCGGATTTTGCTCGAGTCATACCGCCCGTGGAACCGGAACGGAGGGCGGGTCACCCTCGTTTAGGCAATAAGAAACCCGGTGCCGGGCGAGGCGCCGCGGACCGGATGCGTGCCCAAAGTATTCGGCTGCCGGCTTTGCTGCGCGCCTACCGGATATAGCAGGCGACGACGGA
>JAAYLA010000108.1 GCA_012522135.1 Bacillota bacterium
GGCCTCGTCGCAGTCGGCCGTCCCAAAGCTCCAATCTAAGGTAGTGTGGTACAGAAACGGGACGATGCCCTCGGCTCGGCACCCTTCGACGAACTCCGCAATCAGATCCCGTCCGGCGGCGGAGTGCGGTGCGTCGTACGTGCTCAGTCCCCGGGTGTCGTACAAGGAAAAGCCGTCGTGATGCCGTGCCGAGAGGGTGATGTACTTCATGCCGGCCCGTTTTGCCAAGCGAGCCAGCGCCCGGGCATCGAAGTTCTCGGCAGTAAACCGTTCCGTGAGCTTCCGGTACTCTGCCTCGGGCATACGGCTGTGATGGAGGATCCACTCGCCGCGTTCGAGGAGCGAATAGAGGCCCCAGTGGACGAACATGCCGAAGGCCATCTTTTCGAAGCGGGCAACTCTCGGTTCGGGAACGGGTACGGACAACCAGACCACCCCCTCAGCATGATTGGAGCAAAGGGAAACGCAGGCAAGTCTCCCCATCCAGGCGTCATCACATTGATAAGTTACTGTTTTGGAAGGAGCGCTAGCAGCTCGGGCGGCGTCGGTGCGGCCTCCACCCTGCGGCGCGAGAGGGGGAAGAAGCTCGCGCGTCCACCGGCACTTTCCCTATCGTTCAAGCCCCTTTGTGCGACCGTGCTCACTCATCCGGAGCCAGGTAGTACACGGGCTGTGGCAGAAGGAGGCCGGCTTCCCGTAGCGAGGGGGAGCGGGCGGCGAAAACGACGCACGTTCGAGCCCCACGTCCATCTGCCCCTCCAGACGCAAGGTGCGCTTCCGTCGTATGGGCCTTCACGCTGTGTCCCGCCTCACACGATTCCCTTGCGCACCGCCCAAATGGCCAGGCTGACGCGGTTGGGTAGGTCGAGTTTCGCGAGCAGGCTCGTTACGTGGGCTTTTACGGTGCGTTCTGTAATCCCCAAGAGTTCCGCGATCTCTTTGTTCTCGAGCCCTTGTCCCACGTAGCTGAGCACTTCGATCTCCCGGGGCGTCAAGGCTTCGTAGTCTCCGGCGAGAGATTCCGGATCCTGCACCGCCTGCATCATGCGCTGGGCGGCCATGGGATGAAACGCCGGCTTCCCCTGCGCCGCTTCACGTACGGCCTTGACCAGTTGCTCGGGCGACACGTCCTTCAACAAATAGGAAAGGGCCCCGGCGCGGATTGCGGGCACCACGTGCTCGTCGTCCGGCAGGCTGGTCAAAATGATCACCTTGGCCTCGGGACATGCGGCCAGGCACCGTCGCGTCGCTTCCACACCGTCGATATCGGGCAGCATCAGGTCCATCAAGATGACGTCGGGCCGGTGGCGCTCGGTTTGGGCCACGGCCTCCTCTCCGCCGGCCGCCTCGAAGAGCTCGAAGTCCGGCTCGGTGGCTAAGAACTTTTTCAAACCTTCCCGTACGAGGCGGTGGTCATCGACGATCAAAATGCGCATTATGGAGCCTCACCTTTCCTGCCTGACTACGGGTACCACAGCCGTTACCGTAGTCCCTGCTCCCGGACGGCTCGCCACCTTGAGCACGCCGCCCAGTTCCTGCAGCCGTTCCTTCATCCCCACCAATCCGACGGCGGTAAGGCGCACCGGCTCCTTCGGATCGAACCCCACTCCGTCGTCTGACACGGTAAAGACGAGCTCGTCCGCGGTACGTTCCAACGAGATGGTCACGCGGCTTGCCCGGGCATGTTTGCGCACGTTGGCTAAGGCCTCCTGTCCCACGCGGAAGAAGGCGTCGCGCACGTCGGCCGCGAGCTCGATGGTTTCAGGCACTTGCATCTCCAAGACCCACCCTGCTTCCTCGGCCATGCGCTCCGCGTACTCCCGCAAAGCCGCGCCGAGTCCGTGCCGTTCCAAGGTGACGGGCCGCAGCTGCAAGATGATCTCGCGGATTTGGGCGTGGGACTCGCGAGCCAGTTGTTCCAACGACTCGAGCTCGCCTTGGATCTCGTGGGCGCCGCCGTCGCCCGCTGCCATACGCCGCCGTACCGTAGCCAAACCCATGGTCAAGGCGAAAAGCTGCTGGTTTACCGTGTCATGTAGGTCCCGGGCCAGGCGTGCCCGCTCTTCCAACGCCGCGCCGCGTCCGGCCTGTTCCGCGAGGCGCTCGTTTTGCTCGGCCAGGCGGCGCAAGTCGGTCACCGCAGTCTCCAAGTGGCCGGCCATCTCGTTCAGGCGACTTTCCAGCCAACCTAGCTCATCGGCCTGGCCCGGCACGAGGCGGTATCCCAGATCTCCGCGGGCGATGCGGCTTGCGAAGTCACCCGCCTCCCACAAGCGCAGTTTAATGGAACGGGCGAGCGACAAGGCGACGCCCGTCCCGATCGCGGCCACGGAAAGTCCCGCCGCCGCACCTGCCGCCAGGGAAACGAGCACGGAGTAGCCCAAGTAGCGCACAAACAGGACCCCTGCGACCGTCATCCCCACGGCGGCTGCAGCGAAGGCGCACTGATTTAGCACGATCCTCCATTGCAGGCCCACGGTTCTGTGGACACCCATCTGTCTTAACCCTCCACACGGCGAGACGGCACACGGCGCACTTCTAAGTTACCGGCCCCCAAGCGCACGTCGATGTGGAGTGTCACCGTCGCGTCAGGAACCACTTCGCTCTTCTCCATACTCACCTTCAGACCCTGGCGCACCTCGTCGAACACATCCAAGTTGCCGACGCCGACCGTTGCCCGTACGTTCGCGCTACACCAGTCGGGCACCAGCACCACAACGTCACCTGCGCCTACGGCGAGCTCCACCCGATGGGAACCGTCCTTGATCTCCGCCGTGGTCAGGTCGATGCGCACGTCGCCCGCCCGATGCCGCAGGGTCAGGTCGCCGTCGAGCGCCCAAGGTTTCCGGCCGTAATACAGGTCACCCATGCCGATAACCGTGCTCGCGTCGTGTGGCCCGAAAACCCAGTTCCAGCGGCTGCGCCAACCTCCCCATCGGTCCCACTTGCCGCCTTTGTCCGTGCGGATCTCGAAACGTCCGTTTCCGAAGATGAGAGCGAGCCCGATGCCGATGAGGAGCACGAACCATCCCGCGCTCCAAATGTCACGCCCGGCAAGCCCGGTGATCTGGTTCGCGTGCAGGATGTCAAAAACGCCGATGCCGCCGAGCCATGCGCCTAAGCTGAGCTTCACCCAGTGCGGTCCCTTGCGCCAGCTGAACGGACCGGGAACGAGGCCCCGGAAGAACAGATACACTCCGACAATGGTGAGTACGACGGACCAGAACGGAAGGGCGACCGGAAGAACGCCAAAGCTTTGCAGAGCGAAAAGGGTACCCAGCACGATGAGCACGGTGCCCCAGAAAATGCGCATAATGCCATCCCACCCATTTCTCACAAAATGTGCGTGCACTGGATCCAGCACGCAAGTTTAGTCTAGACGGGCGGGAACGCGTCGTCCACGTACCCAGGGGAAACGCTCTGCATTGGACGAAGGTACAAGGTGGGAGCTCAAGATCCACACGTTCCAGCTGGACCCGCACCGACCGCCGAAGTGCGGCCCACGGCCGAGTACCTCGCCGCTAAGTACGACGTGTCGGTGGAGCAGGCCCGGGCGATGGATCAGCGGGCAGCCGCCCAAGCGAAGAGCGACGGCTTGGCGTACGTGCTCGACCGCCCCTTCAGCAGCACCTTCGACATGCTTCGCCTCGTGCAGCTCGGCAACCGCTACGGGGTTGGCTGGGAATACATGTCGGCGATGCAGGCGGAACTGTTCGGCGGTAATCCGGATGCCTTCGATCACGCCACGTTGATCCGCCTCGGCAAGGAGCTGGGCCTTCCCACCGGCGAGCTGCACGAAGTGCTGGCGACTGCAGGAATTCAAGCGCAGCCCGGGGCAGGCGTCGCGCCGCACCTCCTCCGTCCATTGGCGGGCACGGCGTTTCCTCGCATAACCCTCGCTTTCTACAATCCCCTGTGTTTACAGCAATTTCTGCACTAAACAAGGAAAGCAAGCTGCGAATACGGAATCGTTCTTCCGCGCCACCCCAGCGCATGGGTCATCGCAAGGCTCGAGGAGGTTCATCACGTGAAGACCGCCTGGTGGATCGAGTGGCCGTACGCAGCATGGATAACCGTAGCTCTGGTTCTTCTGACTGTTCTTTCGCTGTCACTCCACGCCCACGCGGAAGAACCCGGTCCGCAGGAGTCGCACCCGCAGTCCGACGGTCCCCCGGGCCTTTTCATCAAGATCGCGCCGCCCGCACGACAGCTGATCGCCGCAGAGGTCAGCGGGTTGCCGGCCGATCGGACCCTTACGCTCACTTCACTCCAAGGCATCGTCAACCAAACCGAGCCGAGAATTTTCCTGGTAGAAGGCGGGTTCGCGAGGCTGTGGCTCGACTGGCTGGTCACGCGGGGCGACATCGACGGCGTGCGCTACGTTCCGGCCGCACAAACGGAAGCCCTCATCGAGGAATTCAAAGACGAGCTGCGGGGACAGGTCGTCGTCGATCCCCGGGTTCCGGCAACGTTGAACCTCGCCACGATGATCGCCGCGCTCGACCGCCTTTTGATCACGTATCCCGATTACGCCGAGCACTATGCCGAACGGTACGGACTGCCCATCGTGACGGACTTACGGGGCCTCTTTAACCGCAACGGCGAGGCCTACCGCTGGGCCTTGGACAACCTGTGGGCGCGGCTCAACCACCACGCCCTGGCCCTGCTCCATCCCGACGTGCCGCATCCTAGGGACTTCATCATCCAGCAGAAAATTTGGGTCTGGTGGCAAGGCGGCACGGCCGACAGCGGGGGCTTGGCGAACCGGCTGGCCGAGCTCACGGTCACCTACGACGTGCTCAAGGCGGCGCCCGTCAACATCCCCGTGCTGGGCTATCCGTGGAAAGGCGAGGGCGTCGGTTTAGGCGAGCACGGTGGCGTCGATCTCTTGAGCCGCTACGGGAAATTCCTCGTACCCAGCGACCTGGCGCGCAACCTCAGCGTCCATGCCAACACGCGTCCTCCGGCCCGGGCTGCCCTGCAAAACGAGGCACCCGACAGTCCGTCCCCGAGCGAACCCGATCCGGACAAGGTGTATCTTGCCGTCATCGTCTCGGACGGCGACAACGTGCAGGCTCTGCTCAACTACTTTCCCCGCTACTTCGAGGAGCCCGAGGGCCGAACCGCGCCCGTGGCCTGGACCATCAGCCCCGCAGCCTGGGACCTCATTCCCGACGTGGTCGATTACTACGCCGCCCGCCGCTTGCCCGGCGACGCCTTCATCGCTGCGGTGTCGGGAATCGGCTACGTTTACCTCGACCGCTACGGCGCCGACCTGCCGAACAAGGACGAGGCGGTCCGGGGCTTTTTGCAGCTGACCTCCGATTACATGGACCGCATGGGCCTTACGATGCTTTGGCCCATGGTACCGGAAGGGCCCGTACCCCAAAGCGTCCTGGCTCTGTACGCGGCAGAAATCGAAAACCTGCAGGCACTGTTTCCCGACTACGGCCAAAAGGTACCGACCTACGCACAGGCCACTTACACGTTGGAAGCAAGGGGGCGCACGGTGCCGGTCTTCCACGCGATGGGTGGAGAGACGCCCCTGGCCCGCAGCATACAGACGGCGCTGGCGGACGCGCCCCGGCCGGCTTTCGTCCACGTCTTCGCCCTAAACTGGAACGTGAGCCCGGGCGACCTAGCAGCGTTGGATGCGCAACTGGGGGATGGATACGTGATCGTTTCGCCGGAGCAGTTAGTGGCTTTGTTTCGGCGTTAACAATTGTCCCTGGCAAGAGATGGACAATTAGTGCACAATGAGCAAAGTGAGGGTTTCCCGCACCAGAATGGTCGAGGCAGGTGTTGTCTCTGCCATTCTGAATATTTGAGGCAGCGGAGACCCTCAAACACCCCGGGGAGCACCGCGCAGCCGCCGGTGCGCAATAAGCGTCTGTTGTCCAAGGAGTTTTTTTGAACCATAGCCAAACGCATCAAGGAGGGGTCACACCGTGCGACGCAGCTTCGAAGCACTGTCACAACGGTCGCACTTGCAATGTTACTACTCGCTATGGCTATACCGGCCCTGGCGCAGCCTGAACCCGTCACGCTGCGCTACTTCACCTGGGACGGTGGACTCGAGTCGCAGCAAATTCGCGAGGACCTGATCGAACCCTTCCAGGAACTGTATCCGCACATCACCATCGAACACGAAGCCGTTCCGTTCAGCCAGTTCTTCGACAAACTGACGACCTATATCGCCGGTGGAGAAGCCCCCGATTTGATCCACATGAGCGTCGGGTACGTGTACGACTTCGCCGATTTGGGGCTGCTCCTCAACTTGCAGCCGTATTTCGACCGCGACCTCAATCCCGACGACTTCTTCATGGAGCCCTTCAAAGCCATGCGGTATCCCAGCATGGAGACGGGCGACCTGTACGGCATTCCGTTCGCGTTCGTCATGTCGGCGTTCTACTACAACGAGACGCTGTTCGACGTTACGGGGTTGGCCTATCCCGATGAGTCCTGGACGTGGGAGAACGTACGGGAGGCCGGAAAGCGCATCGCTCACGACACGGACGGCGACGGAGTCATCGATCGCTGGGGCTTTCATGCCAACTTCGACTATAAACTGCTCGATATGGTGATCCACGCCTTCGGCGGACGGATCTTGGACGAAGACCACAACGTACTGGTCGATCAACCCGAAGCCGTGCGCGCCGCCCAGTTCCTCGTCGACATGATTCACGAAGATCAGATCGCTCCCGGCATCAGGGCCAACGGCAACAACCTGTTCCAGCAGGGCCAGCTGGCAATGCACGTGACGAACATCTTCGACCTGCAGTTCTTCCGTGACACGATGGCGAATGACTGGAACGTCGCCCTGATGCCCGCTGGTCCGGCTCAGCGGGTAGTCCGACTGTGGCCCGACAGCTTCGCCATTCCCGCGGGTTCCAGGTATCCCGAGGAAGCCTGGGAGTTCATCAAGTTCGTCATCACCCGGGACGAGATGGACCGCTACCGCGGCGCACGCAGGGTACCGGTCTACAGGGCGCTTGCCACCTCGCCCGAGTGGCTCGAACCCGACCAGCGCCCGGACAAGATGATCTTCATCCAGCAGGTCGCCTACGGCCATCCCCTCGAGTTCCGACCCAACTGGGGTGAATGGAACTCGGCCCGCAACGCCGCCCTGCAACCGGCATTCCTAGGCGAAGAACCGGTGCAGTTCGGCATGGAGAAGTGGGCCCAGGCTATCCGCAACGCCATCGGGCAGTAATGTGACGTGACGCAACGCTGCGGGCGGGGCCTGGGACTCGACCTAGACCTCGCCCGCCCCGCGCTACCCACCCGGCAATGCTTCCTATTGTTGCGCTACGCTTCCCCGCCCGGTCCCGACCTCCGAACCAGCTTCCCTGCGCTCCATACCTCCCATCCGGTCCGGATCCGACTGCTTCGCCCCGACCTGCCCCTTCGTCCGCCTCTTCGCGAAAAATCTACAAACCGCGGGAAGGAAATGCAACACAACCGGAGAACATCTACGCAACACCGCGGATTAAGTAGGGAATTGCCCCTTTTGTTGCGCAACGAGCGGAATCGCGGCGAAGAATGTGCGGCACTTCCTCGTTGGCCCGCGATCCGCAATCAACCCGAAACGCCCTGTTCCGGGAACGCATGAACGGACCGGAAGGGCCTCCGATGGAGGGGATGCAAGAATGAGCATCAAAGCGAGGCGACTGCTCCCGGTTCTGTTGCTGCTGGCGGCATGGGCGGCGCTGCCTCTCTTCCCCGGCACATCTGCGGCAAGCGCCTCCGGTCCCCTGGTTCCCGACCCGATTCCGAAGCCGCCCGCTACGCACCCGCGCCTTTTCGTCTCGAGCCCTGCCGACATCGAAGAGCTGCGGGCGAGAACAGCGACCGGCCTACTGGCTCCGGCGTGGCAGGCGGTAGTCGCAAACAGCCATCTTTCCACCGCCACGGAACAGGTCATCCGCGCCAAGGCGTTCCGCTACCTGCTCGGCGACGGCCTGAACTACGGACAGCAAGCGGTGGAACTGTTCGACTCCTTCATCCGCACCTTCAACAGCAGGGATACGCGCACCATCGGTTCCATGCTGCTCACGGGTGCGATGGTATACGACTGGTGCTACGACCTTCTCACTCCGAACCAGCGGGCCGACTGGCAACGGCTCTTCTTCCAGCACGCCCAAAACATGGAGATCGGTTTTCCGCCCACGGCCCAAGGCGCGGTCAGCGGACACGGCGCGGAAGACCAGGTGCTGCGCGACCAGCTGGCCTGGGCCATCGCCGTCTACAATGAGTATCCGATTATTTACGAAACCGTGGCGGGCGCCATCTTCGAGCGGTACATCCCCGTACGCGATTGGTTCTACCCTTCGGGCAAACACCACCGGGGCGACTCCTACGGCCCGGGTACGTTGAACAGCGACTTCGCGGCGGCGTTCCTGTTCAAGAAAATGAGCGGCGTCAACGTCTTCGACCGCAGCCAGGAGTCCGCCCGCGACTGGTATCTTTACGCCCGGCGCCCGGACGGCTCGCTGCTGCGCGACGGCGACTCCTACGAAGACGACCAGCACCCGTACGGCCAGTACTGGCGCCACTCGTGGCCTTGGATGATGGCGGCGGGATACTACAAGAACGGCTATCTGCAGCGGGAGTTCCTGCGCAACTACGCGGGCTACGACGGCACCGGCACGAACGAAGGGGGCAAGCTCGACCCGGTGCTGGAGATTATCTACGCCGATCCGTTCGTCGAGCCCCTTTCCGTGAGCGAGCTGCCCCTCACCCGCTACTTCGGCACACCCCACGGCGGCATGATTGCACGCACGGGCTGGACGGAAGGCATGAACCTGCAGTCGAACGACGTGATCGCGGAAATCCGCATGAACGAGTTCTTCTTCTCGGGCCACCAGCACCTCGACGCCGGCGCGTTTCAAATCTACTACAAAGGCGCTTTAGCCATTGACTCGGGCAACTACGGTTTGTACGAGACGGCCCATCACATGCAGTACAGCCGCCGCACCATCGCCCACAACACCTTGCTCGTCTACGACCCGGACGAGATGTGGGAATGGCACGGCTTGGTCGGATACTACCGCGATCCCTACAACAACGGCCAGCTGACGCCCTTGCGCAACGACGGCGGACAGTTCTGGCCGAACTGGGCGTATGAACCGTACGACCTCGAGGAGCTGCTCGACCCGGCCAAAGGATACCACCGCGGCCGGGTACTGGGCTACGCCTACGGCCCCGATGCCATGGAGCCCGACTACAGCTACATCAAGGGCGATCTGACGGGCCACTACCGAACGGAAAAACTCGACAGCTTCCTCCGCTCTTTCCTGTTCCTCAATCTGAAGCGGGACGACGTGCCGGCGGTGGTGATCATCTACGACCAGGTGACGGCGCGCAATCCCGAGTTCAAGAAGACGTGGCTCCTGCACAGCATCGAACAACCTATCGTCGACGGCAACGTGACCACCATCATGCGCACGTTGGACGGTTACGGGGGCAAGCTGGTGAACACGACCGTGTTGCCCGCCGCTGCCGAGATCCGCACCGTCGGTGGCCCCGGGCTGGAGTACGCGGACTATCACGGAACGAACTGGCCCGAAACGACCCGCGTGACGTCATCGAGCGAGACGGGCGCCTGGCGCGTGGAAGTGTCGCCTAAAGAGCCGGCCCTGTCCGACACGTTCCTCCACGTGACGCAGGTGATGGATACCGGTACCGATTCCCTGCCCGTGACGCATCTCGACTTTGACTTGCTCGAAGGCGTCGCCGTAGCCGATCGGGTGGTGCTGTTCGGCAAGGGCGGCGAGCGGACGGCTGAGCCCCTGCGCTTTACGGTGTCCGGTGCAGGCGAGGTGCAGGTAGTGATCGCCGACGTGGAATCCGGGTTGTGGGATGTGGCAGGCCCTATCAAAACCCGGGTCTTGGTGAGTGAGGAAGGCGGCGTCCTCCACTTCACGGGTCCGGCGGGAGAATACGTCGCCACCCACACGGGTATCCGCCACCCCACGCTGCCTTTCGCCGACGATTTCGCAGACGAGCCGTCTCCCACTTGGCAGTTCACGGGCAGTTGGGACGTGGCCGACGACGGGTCGAAGGTGCTGCGGGCGTTCGCTACCGGCGCCACGGCCGTTGCGGTCATCGGCAACACCACGTGGACCGATTACACGGCGCAAGTTGACGTCAAGATCGAAAACTTGGGGACCCGTGCGAGCGCATCGGTGGGTCTGCTATTCCGCTATCAAGATCCGAATAACTACTACGCGGCCAGCTACGACGTCGCGGCCCGGAAGCTGACCTTGTTAAAGCGTGTAGGCGGCATCGTTACCGAGCTCGCCGTGAAAGAAGACGTGGAGCTCGTGCCGGGACGCTGGCACACGGTGAAGGCCGAGGCCGCCGGCCGGGTGCTGCGCGTTTACGTCGACGGGCAGCTAATCCTCGCGGCCCGTGACGGCAGTTTGTCCGGGGGCGGCATCGGGTTCGTGCAAATCGACGCCGACGTGCACTACGATCGGGTGCGGGTGGACCTTCCCGCTACCCCGGCGCCGATGACGCTGCCCGTCGCGGAAGACTTTGAGGACGGTGTGGCCGACGGCTGGCGCGTGATCGACGGCAATTGGCGCGTGGTCGACGACGGCGGGACGCCGGCGTACTATGCTCCCGTATCCGACGCCCTGGCCCGGACGGTCGTGGGCGATGCGAGCTGGAGTCACTACACGATCGAGGTGAAGTTGAAGATCGACGGCTGGGCCGGCACGGAAGACGATGCGGTGGGCATTTTGGTGCGCTACGTCGACCCGGACAACTACTACGCACTGACTTACCACCCGGCCGCCGAGGAGCTGCGCATCGACAGGAAGCTACACGGACGCCTGACCCGCCTCGTGACCTTGCCCGGCATGCGGCTTGCACCGGGCCTGTGGCATACGCTGAAGGTCGAGGTGGAAGGACCCGCTCTGCGGCTGTATCTGTACGGGCGACCGGTTTTGACGGCCACGGATGACGCCTTGGCCCGCGGCGGTGCCGGACTGATCCAGCAGGGTGGCGACATCCTCTACGATGCGGTGTCGGTGCGTGGACCTGCGCTCGTGATGGGCGTGCCCTTGCCCTTCCACGACGACTTCGAGCAAGGTCCGTCTGCCCTGTGGAACGTGGTCGAAGGGGACTGGACGACCATTGCCGACGGCACGCAGGTATACCATGCACCCATCACCGACGATCTGGCCCGCACCACCGTGGGCGACCTGTTCTGGAAAGACTATACGGCCGAAGCAAAAGTGAAGGTCGAGCGCTGGGCGGGCCGCGGCAACGACTCCGTGGGCTTTCTGGTCCGCTTCCAGGATCCGTACAATTACTACATCCTGAACTACAACGCAAGCGCGGGCGAATTTCGCATCACAAAGCAGCTCAACGGACAGTTCACCCGCCTCGCGGTGAAACCGGGCGCACGGCTGCCCCTCGGCGAGTGGCACACCTTGCGGGCCGTCGTGGACGGCGCCCGCCTCGAGCTATACGTGAACGGGGAGTTGGTACTGTCCGCAGTCGACCCTGACTTGCGGTCGGGAGGCTTCGGACTCATTCAGACCGACGCCGACGTGCGCTGGGACGACGTACACGTGACGCCGCCGGGCCTGGAGTGAGGGTGCGGCGGCTTCATCCTTCCCCGTCCGACGTGACAAGCAGCCTCCCGACCCGCACTTCCCGCTCCCGGCCGGCGTGACCGCGGTAGGCCACGAGGCGGACGTAACGCGCGGCAACCGGCGTCTCGGTCTTGATCCACGCTACCTGTCCGGCGGTGACGGGCTCCAAGATGCCTTGAGCAAAGTCGACATAATCCTCGCCGTTGGCGCTTACCTCGAGCAAATACAAACTGGGACCCACCGCTTCGGCATCGACCGCCGCCTCCACGCCTACGGCTTTCACGCGGCGGACCGTCCCCAAGTCGAGGTCCCAGCGCCACGCGCCATAGGGCAGCTGCTCAGGTGTTACGGTCGCCTCCGCCGTGTGTTCGTCCACATCGAGGGCCGCCGCCACTTCCTCCAGCGCCTCCGTCGCTGCGCCTGGGGTCATCTCCGAGCCGGGGGAGTCCTCCGCTCTGTCCATCACCCCGGTCAGCACCTGCCCGTCGACGCTGGGCGGGACCTCCACACCGGCCAAAGCGAGCAGCGTCGGCACGATATCGGTGATCGACGCCCGGTGCAGCACGTGCCCGCGGCGCACGCCCGCACCCCAAAAAAGCATGGTACTGTGTCCCGCGAACGGCGGACCGTGGTAACCCCCCGTGCCGCTTCCTTTCCGAATCATCCAGCCTTCCTCGGGCACCAACACGATGTCGCCGAGCCGCTCCGGATCGGCCCGCAGTGCTCGAATGTCTTCCGCTCGCAAGACGCGCAAACCCCGCGCCCGGCTGAGCGCTTCCACCACCTCGTGTTCCCGCTCCGGGGTCCGCTTGCCCTCGCGCCAGTACAGAAACGCGCAGCCGAAAAACAGGGCGACGAGTTCGGTATCGGCATCGATCTCTTCGTCGGAAAGAGCCACCTTGAGTCCCAGCCGTGCGGCGAGCTCCTCAAGGGGCGGATCCACCGGCCGGCCGTCGTTGGGCACCATTCCGTGATCCGACGCCACCACCACTACCGTCCGGTCGGCCAGCCCCTTGGCATGGAGTACGTCGATGAGCCGGCCGATGTCCTCGTCGATGGCCAGTACCGCCTCGCGCATCTCGGGCGAGAAGGGTCCGAAGGCATGTCCCACCGAGTCGGTATGCGAGTGGTAATAGACGACGAGGCCCGGCGGATCCCCTTCTCCGGCGAAAAGACCGATCACATCCTCCATGCTCCCGCGGATGTACGGATCCGCGCCGCGATTTTCGAGCATGAAGTGGTTCACCGACGCCGCCGTCCACCCGTTGTTCCGTAGGATCTCGGCAATCGTCGGGCAGCGGTTGTCGCGCAAAGGCCTCAAGATACGGTCGCTTTCCCTATCGTAACGTGCATTATTCGGAATGCCCGTCGACCCCGGAAATGCGCCCGTAACAAAGCTGGTTTGGTTCGTCGTCGTGGTCGACGGGAATACCGAGCGCGCCTCGGCCACCCAGGTCCCTTCCCGCATGAGCCGCTTCAAGTTGGGCGGATCGTACAGCGTTAAGTAGTCAGGCCGGAAGGCATCGAGCATCAGCATCACGATGTGACTTGGACCCGAATCGGACACGGTTTCCATCCCCTTCTCGCATACCGGAGCGGGCCCGCCGAGCGCTTTACGCCAGGCGGGTTATATCAGACGAAGCGCATGCCGCGAATTCCAAGAGAAGAACGGAGACCAATGACAACAGCACAGCAGGTAGAGCCTTCCGCGGCAATGCGGGTTCACCTGCGATCTCCCACGTCTTGGAGCCTGGCTTCGTTGCTCAGACGAAAAATCCCTGCTACGCAGCTGGCGTCAAATACCCCAATGAAACAAGAAATCTGTCCACCCGGCGCAAGGTGTCGGCAAAGTCATCCCCGCTATTCGGGCTATAGTTGAAAAAGCCGTGGCCTCGGCCTGGATACGCCTCGAGTTCGCAGCGGTTGCCCAGCTCGTGCATCGCCGCGCAAAACTGCACCGCTTGGCCGAAGGGGACTACGGCGTCGGCGGTACCGTGCAGGATGAGCGTCGGCGGCGCGCCTTCGCTCACCAGATGCAACGGCGAAATCTCGGAGACGTTGTCCATCCAATGCTCGGGTACGGTGAACGCGGTCAAGTCCAGCGCAGGATTGAACAGCACCAACACATCCGGCCGGGCGCTCACCGACCCGTCTTCATGGTCGTAGCCTTGCACCAGAGCCGCAGCCGCCGCCAGATGTCCGCCCGCGCTGCCTCCCGCGGCCACGATGCGGTGCGGGTCGATGCCAAGCTCGTCGGCGTGCTGCCTCACCCAGCGTATGGCCGATTTCGCATCCCGCACGCTGTCAAACCACGTCGCGCCGTGGCGCAAAGCGACCCTGTAATCGGCCGCGATCGCCACCATGCCGCGCCCCGCCAGGTACTCGGCCTGGGTCACGAACTGGGTAACCCGACCCGTCGTCCACGCGTCGCCGAAGAAGAACACGATCGCAGGGAGAGGCTCGCTTTCCGGCCGGTCTTCCGGTTCGAATACATACAACTTCAGCTCCGTCTCGCCGATCACCTTGTAAACGTACGGAGTCGCGCGATCCAGATCCGGGGAAGAGAGAAGATCGAGCAGCGCGACTTCACCCCGAAACCGCGAGATGAGGTCCCGCAGGCCCGACGGACCCGCCTGGGCCGCGGCGGGTGCCGGCGCCAACATCGCAAGGCAGAGCAAGACGAGCAGTGCGCGACGCATTGGACATCCTCCCTTTCTTCCCGAGTCCAGTATAGGACCAGCCCGGCGCAGGCGTCCAGGGAAGGTTGTGTGAAAAAATACCTGGCCCGGCGGAAAGGTGGAGGTGGAAAGCACTTCCGAGCAAGGCTTCTCCGGCACTGTAACGTCCGAACGAGGCGATCACCTGTCATCCCAACCCCAAAGCACAAGAGGCGTACTGTCACAATAGCGAACGGTCATGATAGATTTCACTCTTGACTCAATCGGCGCGGCCAGATACAATGGGGCTGCATATCGCCGATGAAAGCGCGTTCTGCACAGGATCACCAAGAAGATATATATCACCATCCATGATAACCTTGATAGAGTGGACTGTCACAACCTAGGAAGTGTTTGAATGAAGGATCCGCTCAAAGCTACCCTCCAACATGCAAGGCACATGGGCGTGTTACAAACCTTGGCGAACGCGCTGCCCTACGTGAGCGATACTGAACGGCGTCTTGTCACCCGCATTCTGGCGCAACCTAAAGAAGCGTCCACCATGGCCGTTCCCGACCTGGCCAACCATGCCGGCGTGCGCGAGGCCACAGCGTTCCGCCTTTGCAGAGATCTGGGTTCTAGCGGCTTCGGCGCGCTGCGCAGGGGACCGGCGGAAGCCGTGGCGGCAGTGGGCGAGTCCGTTTGCGCTCCGGTGGAGGCTGGCTACAAGACCGGTCCCGAGGCGGTGTCCATTCTTCGTGGCGCCTACGTTGGGATGCGGATGCTCCTCGATGCAGCCGCCTTACCCCGGCAACGCATTGACGCCGCAGTGCACGCCATCCACAAGCACCCGTCTGAGTATCGCCGGTATGGGTGCGATCTCCGCGAAGCTCGGCGAAATCGCCCGGTTCCGCTTCCAGCGCCTGGGGCTCACACGCACCTTAGCCTCGCACGTAAGCCTCGTCCTGTGCACGGGGTTTCGGGAGCCTCTTGTCGCCAACTACGATCCGGTGCCGCGGATGGCCCAGCTGCTGGTGCTGCAACTGCTCGTCGACGGCGTCCGGAAGGAACTCCGGACCCCGGGAGGTGATGCCGAAACAGGACGACAGGCTTGACTCCGAGCATCGCGCTACGACGGGAGAAGTCAGCAGACGTAGTTTCACTGCTGCGCCAATCACCGCTCATCTCGAGGAGGGAATGTTCCGTGCCAAGACTTGACATGTCGCGTCGCGTTGTGTCCTTACTGTTCCTTCTGGCCTTCGCGTTGCTGCCGGCGGCAGCTGCCGCAGCCGATGAACCGATCGTCCTCACCGTCGGCATGCAGGACTGGAGCGATACATACGGCCGTCAGGTGTTCCTTGAACAAATCGTACCCGCATTCGAGGCGGCGCACCCCGGGGTGAAGGTCGAGATCCAGTGGATTGACTGGGGCACCTATGGCTCCCAGTACAAGGTCCGCTACGCAGGAGGCGTCATGCCCGACGTCGTGTCCATCGGCAGCGCGGGCCTGGGCGAATTCGCAGCGGCGGGCATGATTCAGCCGATCGACCACTTCCTGGAGACCTGGCCAGGCTTATCCGACATGGTTCCGGCCTCGATGCAGGACGGACTGTACGAGGGAAAGATCTACTCCGTCCCCTACCGCCTCGACGTGCGGACGCTGCTATACAACAAACGTATCTTCGCCGAGGCCGGGCTGCCTGACGCGCCTCCTGAAGCCTGGGAGGAGCTCACCCAGTACGCCAGGAGAACGACCCGCCGAGACGCCGAGGGCAACATCACGGGCCAGGGATTCGACGTGCGCCCCGACGTGCAGCACGTGTTGCCGTTCGTATTCCAGGCCGGCGGGAAGATCGTATCCGAGGACGGACGGCGGGCATTGATCGCCGAAGACCCCGTAGTAGAGGCAGTCGAGTTCCTGCACAGCCTCATCTACGAGCACCAGGTGGCGCTGGTACGTGGGGGCAGCTTCGTCCAAGGCCAGAACGCCATGATGTACGACGGCAGCTGGGTCATGGTCCAAAACCTAAACCCGAGCTTCGACGACATGGGAATTGCCCTGCCTACTCGCCATAGGCACCAAACGACGCAGGTGCACATCAACAAGTTCGCCATCTCGAGCACGACGCAGCATCCGGAACTCGCCTGGGAGTGGATCACCTTCGTATTGGAACCCGAGAACTTGGCCCTGATCAACAAGGAAAGTCCGCGACTTACGCCTCGCATCTCGTCCCTTGAGTATGAACCCTTTAGCACCGATCCGCGCTGGAACACGTGGATGCAGGCGGCTTCCCTCTCCACGACGCTCCCGGGGTACGTGCCCACCCTGTCCGCCATCCTCGGTCAAAGCCTCAACCAAGCGCTACAGGACATTCTGAACAACCGGGCGCCGGCCCGTACCCGGCTTGAGGAAGCTGCTCGGGAAATCGAGGCGAAGCACTTGAACTGGTAACTTGCAGTGATCCTGAATAGCGTCGGCGGCAGGAGATCCCGCAGGGGTCTCCTGCCTACGGCCTCAGGCTCGAGCTGCATTGCGACCGGCTGCTTGCAATCGAGGTATCCAACCGGGAGGTCGCCGTATGACCGTCACCGGATCGCGCGCTCGGTGACCCACTGGTGGGTCGCCGTGGCGGCCGTGTGGCCGTAAGGAAACGTTCACAATCCCGCCAGATCGGCAGCGTGGGCGGAAGTCAACAGATCGCGATACACCCGGTTGATCGGTTCCTTCTCCCAAAGGGCACCCATCCGGAGCAGGGGGAACAGCTTCTGGGCCGTGCGGATCGTGTCGTTGACAAGGCGCCTCGCCGTCTCGATCGCGACCTCGTCTTCCTCGGGAGCTAACGTCCCTCCCGCGACAAGGCGCGGCCAGAAGCGGTCGACGAGCGCGTAGAAAAGCTCCCGGTTCTGGGCGGCGCGGACAATGAGGCGGCGTGCGTCGTCCTGGAATTGGGGACGCAGCAGCGGCTCCGCCAGTTCGAAGAACCGCCGGGCGATGCCGATGCGGACGACTCCACCGGCAAGCGCAGCCAGCAAACTGAAGGACAGGCGGTAGACGGGATTTCGGGCCGGCCACAAGGCGCCTCCGACGACGAAGGAACGCTCCTCGGGCACGAAGACGTCGTCGACGTGCCACGAATGACTGGCCGTTCCCTTGAGTCCGAACGCCTCCCAGTCCTCGATCACCCGCACTTCCTCGCGAAAGAAGGCGAAGGCGCGCACCGATTCCGTGCCGTTTTCTTCGAGCACCGCATTCCCCGTGAACACAGAAGCGTACTGGCAGCCGCTCGCATAACGCCAAAGGCCGCTGACCCTGTAACCGCCGGACACCCGACGAGCCCGTCCCGCCGGGAAACCGGTGCCGGCGCATACGGCCCGCTCAGGAGCGAAAAGCCGGCGGGCCGTTTCCTTATTGAAGGAAGGGACGAAGTATCCGGCGCCCGTCCCGTTGTTGACGTTCCACCCGATCGAACCGTCGGCCACGGAAAGCTCTTCCAATACGGCAAGGAGCTCCGGAAGCGGCAGCGGCGTACCGCCGAACTCCTCGGGCACCATCAGCTTGAACGCGCCCGTCTCAAACAGCCAGTCCACGATGTCGTCGGGCAGGCGCGCCAACCTTTCGATTTCGGCGCCTCGCTCCTGCAGTTCGGGTGCTTTCGCCCGGATGACGGCAAGCAACTCGCTCAATCCGATCGACCTCCAAAGCGGGTCCTAGACAGCCGTCCGAAGCGGGCCGGCGTAATTCTCCGCCCAACGAAAAAGGCCGTGACCTTGGTGCGCGGTTCACGGCCGGACATGGGTGCAAACCACATTCGGATGCTGTGTGGTCAGGTCGCGGCAACGCTCACCGGCGGCGAGCCCGGCACCTACTCAACCCAAGGCCCACCGCGTGTACGTTGCCGGCCAGCCGCGTCCCTGCGTTGGGATTACCCACATCAGGTTCAAGGGATCCAGACCTGCCAGGCCTGTTCTCAGCCGCCTTCAGACAGCTCTCCCCGCGTGCTGTTTCTATGCGGTTTTGCTACGACTCTACAGCTCGCCCCGGACGTTTGTCAAGGCCGGGCACCGGGGCGCGTGCGTCGCTACCCTGCTCGTTCTCGCTGGCGCCCTCGCCACGGCGAGCCCCGAGGGCGTGTCGAGCCGCCGTCCGGTATTCCGCCGGCGGTTGTCCTAGCACGGCCTTGAAATCCTTGATGAAGTGCGCCTGGTCGAAGTAGCCCAGTTCCACAGCCAAGTCGGTCAGGGCCAGGTCGGGCTCGTGTTCGATGCGTTCCGCCGCCTCCTGCAACCGAAACCGTTTGATGACCCACTTCGGACCGACCCCCACGTACCGGCGAAAGAGGCGCTGCAGCCTGCGCAGGGACATGTCCGTGCGCTCGCTCAGCTGTTCCGCTTTGATGATATCCCTCTCGTCCATGGCAATGCTTACGATCTGCGCCGCCAGCTCCGCTCGGGGGTCGGGATCGGGAAGGCATGCCGACAGAAGCCGCTCCGCCGCCCGGGCCATGGCCGCATCGTCGCCCGCGTCGAGCACGGTATCGGCCCAGTGTTCTGCCTGCGGTCCGAACACGTGCGTAGCGGGGACGGTCTTTCCCGTGAGCTGTGCCACGTCCCGGCGCCAGAAGGGGAAAAAGCCGCCGGCTCGGAA
>JAAYLA010000109.1 GCA_012522135.1 Bacillota bacterium
CGGGCCTGAACGGAAGGAAGCATGCGGGTTCGGACCGGTACGTGGAGGAGTTCCTGTACGATCTGCAGGCCGATCCCTACGAACTGACGAACTTGATCGGCCTCGAATCGCACCAAGAGACGGCAGCTATTTTGCGAGAGAAGCTGATCCGGCGCATGGTGGAGATCGGCGAGGAGGCGCCCGTCATCGAACCGGCACCGACCCGAAAGAGCGGCCAGCGGCGGGTAACGGCGGAGGAAGCGAATATGTAACGGTGTCGCGCCAGACCGCTTGCGCCATCGCCTCTTGCGACGGGACCCGAGCCGTGTTCGAGCCAACACGCGGCTTGGGTCCTTTTCGTGTGAGCTTCGGGGAAGGCCGGGAGTGCTGCAACCTGACAATTAACAAACCGTCCGAAAGGGAAACGTTTTGTCCGCAGGATTCGGCCTCCTGCTCCATAAAGACGAATGGAGGAGGCCCGTTGGATCGCGTGACAGACGGACTCAACCTTCGTTTATCAAGGAGGCGATGACGGTGAAACGTACGCGAAAGATTAGTGCACCGCTGCGCTTCGGACTGGCTCTGTTCTGCATGGCTCTGGTTTCCGTCACGGTCCTTGGCGCGGAACTGACTATTCTCACCTGGATGGGCGTGGACCATGTGGCACTCTACCGTGAGCTGCTCGACGAGTTCGAAGCGGAACACGGTGTAACGGTCAACATCATCCGTACGGGTACGAGCGCCCTTTGGGAGAAGCTCGACACGATGATCCTCGCCGGGACTCCGCCGGACGTCTTTTTCATGAGCGGAGAGCACCATGCGAAGTACCACGCGACAGGAGTCTTGGAGCCGCTCGATGAGTGGGCCGCACGCACCGGCGCCGATCTGGACGACTTTTTCCCGCCTTCGCTGGAGCAGTATCGCATCGACGGGAAACTGTATGCTATCCCTTACGACTTCGGCAACCGCGTCGTCGTCTACAATGTGGACCTGTTCCAGGAAGCAGGACTAGCCGAACCGACAAAGGAGTGGGCTTCTGCGGAGTGGACCAACGAGTCATTGCGCGAGGCCGCCCGCAAGCTGTTCCAGACCGATTCGCACGGCGAAGTCACCCGGTGGGGTTTCGTCTTCCCCAGGTCGTACCGCGGCATCGCCCCCTTTATCTACTCTTACGGCGCCCGCTTTGTACTGGAAACCGATGACGGATTTGTGACGGGCCTGGCCGAACCGGAGGCAATCGAGGCCCTCTCGTTCTTGCAGTCGATGTTCCGGGAAGGAGACTGGGGCAAGCACGGCGGCTATGCGGAAGTGGGCAACGGAACGGCGGCGATGGCGCAGTTCATCCCCGGAAACGTTATGGCCATGCAAACGCAGTATCCCGACGTGAACTGGGATATCGCTCCCTGGCCGCGGGGACCCGGCGGGCGGTGGACCTCGGGCGGCGGCACCGGCTGGGCAATGTCGTCGCGGTCCGCCCATCCAGAGCTCGCCTGGAAGCTGCTGGAGTTCCTGACGAGCTACGAAGTCCAGCTGAAGCATATGCAGTCCGGTCTAAAGGCACCGGGGCGTCAGTCGGTAGCCTTTCACCCCGACTTCCTGGGACAGGCCCAACCCCGCAGCATGCAAGTGTTCATCGACGCCTGGTTCCACATCGTGAGCGACCCGCCGGTCAGCGCCTGGGGTGACTACTGGCCCGTGGTATTGGCCGCGTACCGCGAGCTTGAGGCCTTAGAAATCACCCCGCAGGAATTCGCCCTCAGAATGTCAACGCAGGGGAATGCCATATTGCGTGAAAGTGTGCGTCCATAGGAACGCCTCGCCTTAATACACGCACGTCGGGTTACGCCAGTTCCCGTCGCCCAAAGCACTCGCCGAGGTTGCGACGTAGCGGAGATAACCCGGAACCGACTGAACGACGGAGCCCTCTTGGCGCAGGACCCTCGCCGCCATGGGGGCTCCTGCTTGCCGGAAGGATTTCATAATTGTACGAGCAAGACATATAAAGCACGACCAAGAGTCTGTCTGCCCTTTTGCCGCGGCCCTCCGGAGCCCCCGGGAGATGGTGCCACAAATGCGTGTGAAGCACAGCAAGAAAATCGATCTGGCGCTGGATCGGGACGGATACAGCGTGATGACAGGTTGCTGCCGCTATGTGACGCCGTTCCGCCACTGGCATCACGGTATCGAGATCGTATTCGTGCAGGCAGGAACCGCGCAGCTTTTTTACGGCACGTGGACTCGCGAGCTCGTCCCGGGCGAAGTAGTTCTCGCCCCTACCCGCATGCAGCACGGTGCCAAGGGCTATTTTCGCCGCACGGCCGTCCACTTCGTGCCGGACATCGTGTCTCGCGAACGCCGCCGCCTCGTGGAGGAAGTACTGGAGGCAGGCGAAGGCAGGCATTTGATCTTGCTTCCCGAGGCTGTATCCCGCTTCACATGGGCCGTTACGGAACTGCACCGCATCGCCACGCAAGGCCACCCCGGAACGCAGCTGACGACTGTCCGGGCCATCTTGGGCTTAGTCCTTGCCGACATGGAAGCTTCATTGCACCGTCCTCCTGACTGCTCGGGCACGCGCCTGGTAAAGGAGATCGCTGCTTATATGCGGGCCAACGTCGGCGCCTATGAAACCCTGGATTCTATCGCCGCACGCTTTGGTTGCAGCCGCAGCCAGCTTTGGGACCTTTTCCGCACGCACCTGGGCACATCTCCAGGTACTTATTGGCGCAAGGTGCGATTGGAACACGCCCGGCAACTTCTGACCGACGGCATCGCCCTAGAGAATGTATGCGAAGCCGTCGGATTCGGCAGCCTGCGCGGATTGCGGCGCGCTTTCCGGCAAGAGTTTGGCCTGTCCCCATCGGAGTATAAGCGGCTCATGGCAAGGCCTAAGGATGCGGGGAAATAGCGAGCTCACTCCCCTACCCAATACGCCCGGAACGCCCGGATGAGCGGCCTTTGCACCGACCGGGTCACGCGCAGCTTCAGCCGATCCGCCGTCAGGGGGGTGAAGCGGTCGATCTTCTTGTGGCCGATGGCGCTGCCCTGCACCAAGAGCGTCCACTCGTCCCCGCGGCCGGCCCAGAGCTCGTATTCCCGCACCCGCTCGCCGTGGGCGATTTCTTCCATCAAGATCACGTGGTCCACAAGGCTGGGCCGCGGCAGTTTAAGCACCAACTCGTTCCCCTCGCCTCGGATCTCAGCCAGCGGCCGCGAGAACCGGCGCCGGATCTCCGCGCCGAATTCCAAAACCCGCTGCTTGTCCGCCTCCGGGAGAAGTCCCCGATCGTCCGGGGGCACGTTCAACAAAAGCACCGCCCCGTGCCCCACCGAGCGGTAATAGATGTCCAGCAGTTCGTCCAGGGAGCGCAGCTTGTGTTCCTCGCCGGGATGCCAGAACCAGCTGCCCTTGCGGATCGACACGTCGCATTCGGCCGGCACCCACGGCGGCGTTTCCGGGAGCCACTTCGCCATGTCGCCGGTGTACATGCTCTGCCTGGCCACCTTCGCCGTGTTCCAGCACGGGTACGGAGCCACGCCGTCTTCGTTGCCCACCCAGCGCACCGTGGGCTCGCCCATGTTGAAGACCATCGCCTGGGGCTGGTGCTTTTTCACAAGTTCCATGATACGGGGCCAGTCGTACTCCCGCCCTTCGCTGCCGGCGCCGTCGAACCAAATCTCCACGAGCGGTCCGTAGCCGGTGAGAAGCTCGGTCAGCTGCGCGGCGTAGAAGTCGTCGTAGGCCTCTTTATCGTGATAGCAGGGCGCGTTGCGGTCCCACGGCGAAAGGTAGATCCCGAAGGGCATGCCCAGCTCGGCACAGGCTTCGGCGCATTCGGCTACCACGTCGCCCTTGCCGTTTTTCCAGGGACTCGAGCGCACCGAGTAATCGGTCGTGCCGGTCTGCCACAGGCAAAATCCGTCGTGGTGCTTGGCAGTGAGGATAAAGTAGCCGAAACCCGCCTCCTTCGCCGTGCCGACCCAATCCCGGGCATCCAGGGACGTAGGGCGGAACTTCCCAGGAGGATCGCTGCCATCGCCCCACTCCTGGTTACAGAACGTGTTGATGCCGAAGTGACAGAACATGCCCAGCTCGAGGTCGTGCCAGGCCAGCTGCTCCGGCGTCGGTTTGGCTAGGATTTCCCCCGTCATGAAAACCTCCCGGGTGCGTCGCTCCGTCCCCCGTCCCGCATATCCCGTGCCACTTGGGCGTTTACATGTTGCAACTTCATGCTGTAAGTCCCGCGGCAGGCGCCTCCGGATTTACAGGTCGTCGCTTCATTCTGTAAACGCCGGCTCGCCCTCCCAAGGATCCTCGTCGTCTTCGTACAGCACCCGCAGACGGTGGAGCTCGGCCTTCAGCTGTTCCACGACCTCCGCGTACTCGGGCTCATTCACCACGTTGCGCATCTCGTACGGATCCTTTTCCAGATCGAACAGTTCCCACTCCCGCGGGCCCGGATCGTCCTTGTAATAGTAGATGAGCTTAAAACGACGGGTCCGCACTCCGTAATGGGCGTAGACGTTGTGCTCGCCGCCGTGCATGTAGTAGCGGTAGTACATCGACTCGCGCCAATCGTCCGGGGCACTTCCCTGCAAAATCGACCGGAAACTGCGGCCCTGCATCCAGTCGGGCGCCGGCAGGCCGGCATAGTCGAGGAACAAAGGCGCAAAGTCGGGGTTGATGATGATTGCGTCGCTGCTCGTGCCCGGCGCGATCTCTTTCGGATAGCGGATGAGAAACGGCATGCGCAGCGATTCCTCGTAGAAGAAGCGCTTGTCGTACCAGCCGTGATCGCCCAGGAAGAAGCCTTGGTCCGACGTGTAAATGACCACGGTGTTTTCGGTAAGGCCCTCTGCATCCAAATAATCGAGGATGCGGCCTACGTTGTCGTCGATGGAGGCCACGCAGCGCAGGTAGTCCTTGATATAACGCTGGTAGTTCCACCGCTTGCGCTCGAGGGGCGTCAGACCTTCGGGCGGGTCTTCTTTCAGGTCGGTGAAGGTCATGTCGCGGTCGATGCGCATCTCGGCGGCGGCAGCGGCTGCGGCACGGTTGCTGTAGTCGTCGTAGAATGTCGGTGGCTCGGGGATTTCCACGTCTTCGTACAAATGCGCGTGCTTGGCGTCGGGTTGCCACGGCCGGTGCGGCGCTTTATGGTGCACCATCAGGAAGAACGGCCGGTCGGGATCGCGCTGCTTCAGCCACTCGAGCGACAGATCCGTGATGATGTCCGTCGCGTAGCCCGGGATCGTCTTGCGCCGGCCCATCTCGATGAATACGGGCGAATGGTACAGGCCTTGCCCCGGGACGACGCTCCAGTAGTCGAAGCCGGTAGGATCGTGGCCTTCGCCGTGTCCCAGGTGCCACTTGCCGATGATCGCCGTCTGGTACCCGGCCCGTTGCAGCATTTTCGCCACGTGTTCCCGGCTCGAATCGAATTTCTCGCTCAAAGTCCGTACGTCGTTTTTGTGACTGTAGAGGCCCGTTAGGATGGTAGCCCGGCTCGGTGTACAGATAGAATTCGTACAGAAGCAGTTATCGAGCCGCATACCTTCGTTTGCGATGCGGTCGATGTTGGGCGTTTCGTTGATGCGGCTGCCGTAGGCACTGATGGCGTGGGCCGCATGGTCGTCGCTCATTATGTAAAGGATGTTCGGCCGGTCGGATTTTGCCATGGTCGCACGCTCCTTTCTGACATTTCATTCGCCGGGAACCGGGTCGAAGCCTCCAAAGCAGGACTCGACTACTTGACCGTGCAATTGCTTCACTATGTACGAACCGGTTCCAGATGCAGCTGCGGGGGGCGAGACCGTGCAGTCGTTGTTTCTCACGCCGTCGGAAAAGGAACTCGCGCTGCCGATCTATTTGACGAGCGTTGGTTATAGGCCCCAGTTTGCAGTCGAACGGCCCGATGGACTTCCCGACTTCCACTGGCTGCACACGGTAAGGGGTAGCGGCGTAGTGGAACTGGGCGGTGCGACCCGGACGCTGCGCGAAGGCCAGGGCTTTCTTATGTTTCCGGGGGTGCCCCACCGCTACTTTCCGCAAGGCGAGTGGGATACCATGTGGCTCACGTGGAACGGCGCGGGCATGGCGGGTTTCCTGTCGGCTTGGGGACTGGCCACGGGGTTTTACAATCTGGTCGACACCCGGGCACCGTCCCGCCTGATCGAAGACCTGCTCGTCGTCGGCCTGAAGCACTCACCCCTGCAAAGCGCCGAACTGTCCACGTTGACGTACCGGTTTCTGGTCGAGCTGTGCCGGCAAGCGACCCTCAATCCGGCCGCACGGCACTGACAAGAGCGGCTCCGGCCCCTTCTCGATTACATCAGCGAAAACCTCCACACCCAGCTGACGCTCTCGGTAATGGCCCAGCTCTTGGACATAACGCCGCAGCACCTTTGCCGCCTCTTTAACGCACCTTGGGTATGACGCCGCTAACTTACATAACGAACTTGCGAGTGAGCCGGGCCAAGTCGCTGTTGATCGACGAACCTTATCTGCCCGTGGCGGAAGTGGCCAGGAGAGTTGGGTTTTCAAATCACAGCTATTTTTGTTCGGTTTTCAAAGCACGGGAACGGAAGACGCCTACGGAGTTTCGTGCGGTTCGGCTGGGCACTGGCTTTTTCCCACCCGGTGGGGAGCTGCGGCCGGTTGAAACTGTGCGATCGTAAGTTTGTAGCAAGCGTTCCGCCTGCTCAAGGATACGCGCGAAGGAGGTTTTCCCGTTGACTTACAGAACGAACCGCCCGAACATCGTGGTTCTATACGCCGATGACCTTGGTTTCGGCGATCTGAGCTGCTACGGAGCCACACGCATCCGCACTCCGAACGTCGACAGGCTGGCAGAAGAAGGACTCCTTTTTACCCAAGGCTACGCCACGGCGGCTACGTGCACCCCGTCGC
>JAAYLA010000110.1 GCA_012522135.1 Bacillota bacterium
ACCGTATCGGGCAACTCCTGCTCCCACCAGCGGTCGCCGGTGCCCCGATCGTCCGGGTCCAGGGCGAACCGCCACGTCCCCGCCAGGTGCTGTCGTATTGGCTCTTCCGTCATCACGAACCCTCCCTCACTTTGGCCGCTGCACCCGCTCCGTCGGCAGGCCGGTGTGATCGTCGAGCGGGCTCGGCTCCTCTTCTTCGTTCTCCCGCCGGCATGTCCATCCCGTGTAGGCCCAGATCGCCGGCCCGGCGTCTGTGCGCCAGGACCACCTCTCCCGGTGATCGCCGCCCACAACCCGTTGGAGTGGGAATACAATCCGGTGAAACGCGGCAAACGTGCCGGGCCGCAGACGGGCTGGCAGCAATGCGCTTTCTCGCAACGCATGCCCTCTGCGGCCAGGCGATCGCACCTCGGCACGACATCCGCCTTCTACTTCACGTGCTCGGCGAGCAAGGCAGCTACCTGGTCCTTGATCTGCTCCACGGCTTGCTCGGGACTGACCGACCCGCCCAGGACATTGTTGACGGCCCCGTGCACGAGCGGGAAGACGTAGTCGTAAACAGGGTGGACCGGATCGTAGAAGCTGAAGAGCATGTCGGTTCCGGCGAGGAAGGCCATCTTGTTGATTCCCGGCGCCAGATCGGGCGGATTGCGCCACACTCCGTGCAGCACGGGCAGATAGGCCGAGGTGCCGAAATGCTGCTCCGCCAGGATGGTCTGGCCGCCTTCGCCGGCCAAGAACTTCACGAGCTTCACCGCCTCTTCGGGGTGCTTCGTCGTGCTCGCGACGCTCCAGCCGCTGCCGTCGCCGCGCTGGACCTGGTACTCGAAGCGCGGAAGCGGAACGAGCTGCCAGTTGATGCCCGAGGCCATGATCCCGCTGATGCTCCAATGGCCCAGTACGCTGGAGGACGCCGTGCCGCCCGTGAAGCTCGCCGATTCGCCGGGCCGCGGAATGACATGATCCTGCCAGATCAAGTTTTGCAGTGCCTGCAGCGCTTGCAACGCCTTTGGCTCATCCAGCATCATCCGCGTCGGGCGGAACGTGTTGTCGAAGTAGCCGTTGCCCGTCGCGGACCAGAGGAAAGGCTGAGGATACCACATGTGCTCCATGCCGAAGCGGTCCATGATGCCGTCGCCGTCCCGGTCCAAGGTCAGGCGCTTCATCATCGTCACGAATTCGTCCCACGTCCACGAGGTGAAGTTGCTGAAAAGGCCTGCTTCCTCAAAGTGATCGACGTTGATGTAAGTAGCCAGCGCCGCCATGTCGTTCGGCAGTCCGTACAAGGCCCCTTCGTACGAGTACAGCTCGAGGGACTGGGGCACGAAGTCGGCCAGGAAATCTTCGTCGACCCACTCACGCAGGTCGAGCAGCGCACCCTCTGCGCCCAGCACGATGGCCCAACTGGTGGCCGGGAAGATGACGTCGGGTGCCACGCCGGCCGCATAGTGCAGGCGGAACTTCTCCACGTATTCGCCGAAAGCTACCTCTTCAATTTCGATCCGGATATGCGGGTTTTGGTCCTGAAAAGCCTGCAGTACGTCGTGCATGCCTCCCCGCGTCATGACCCGCAGAACGACCACGTCGTCCTCGGCCACGGCGAAGGGCGCGGCAAGTGCGAAGATCGCCACGATTGTCAACAGAACGCACCAACCCTTTGTGAGTCCCCTCATCAAGGTCCCCTCCTTTGCGCCCATTGCGAAATCCTCATCTCCGACCGGCGGCCCCGCCCGGCGTCCCGTCTTGACGAGCGAAGCGGCTTGACTCCATCGTATATCGGGGGCAATGTGTAGAGCCATGAAAAATATTGTGGTCTTGATAGACTATATTAAGACAATTGTCTGCCGGAAAAGCGGCGGGCCGCCGGGCAAAGGATGCACATATTTACCCGGCGGCCCGCAGGCCTACATTCTATTCTCTTTTCCACAGACTACGGAGTGCTTCGACGTCCACCGCCACAGCGGGATCGAATGCACCGCTCGCCATATACTGCAGCACGCTGTAGCGCATCTGGCGGGCCACCGGCCGTTTGTCCAGATCGCTCGTCAGGTCCATACTGCACACCATCAGCTTGCCCTCTCCGACCTTGGCTTCAAACAAGAGCCCCAGCCGTTTGTTGCGGAACCACGTGTCGATCGGCTGCACGATGGGCCTCAGCTCCGGCGGAAGGGCCTCGAGCTCCATCGCCGCCGCGCCGTGCACCAGCTCCCACCACTGCCAGTTGCTGTGGAACTCCGTGGGGAAACTGCGCAAGGCCGGGTGTTCCGGATTGCAAAGCAGCCCCAGTGTGTGCGGCGCCTGGCCGTCGGTCCACACCGTGTTCCAGAAAACCGGTGAGAAGCCGATTTGCACGTCGGTGCCGACGCGCTCCGGATCGACCAGGAGCAGCACCTTCCCGCCTGCCTCCAGCCGCTCGAGGGCCGGGCCGTCCAAGTCCGTCGCCACCGCCACCCCCGCCGGCGCCTCCGTCGGAACGTGGTCGGGGAACAGCCACACGTCCCAGTCATTCACGCAGTCGTACCCTTCCAGATACGCTTCGAGCCGGTACCGCCTGGCCGTAGGCAGCCCCTCCCAGCCGAATGCGACCTCGCCTAGCCCGATTCCGTTGCCGATGGGGATGTCGCCTGCCGCCAGTTTCCCCCGGCGCACGCATTTGCCCCGCTCATCGAGGAGCCGCCAGTGCACGACCGCATCACGCAGCGGCTCCGGACCGAAGTGGGCGATCTCAATCTTCGCCGCGAACGGGACCGACTCGGTGAAGACGCGCCGCTCCATCCGGGCAAGCAGCACCGTGCTGTTGCAAAAGCGCCGGTACTCCGCGGGCGTCACGTAGCCTTTCGACTCCCAGAACGCGTCGAGCACTCCTACGAGCGCAGTCCCCTGGCCCGGGAAGTCGTGCAGGTCAAGAAGCTGGAATCCTCCGAACCCCGGCGTGCGCAGCGCGGATTCGATGTCCTCTTTGTAGCAAATCGTTTGCAACTTGCCCGAGGCCATAAGGAAATCCCGGGCCTGATCGCCCATGTGGTGCGCCGCCAGCGAGTCCCGGAACAGCTCGAAATTCCGCGCCTTCAAAAACCCCGTGTACTTCTCGATTTCGTCGAAGTTCGGGTAGGCGCACCACTGGCCGATCTCGTGGCTGACGATGGGCCCGTCCAGTTTCTCTACCCAGTCGCGGTAGTCGGCGGTCGTCGCAGGTGGCAGGGCGTTGATGCGCGACTTCAGCTCTTCACCCCAGCGCTGGATGCGGGGATCGGGCGTGCTGTGAAAATCGCTCTCCGGCACGACGGGCCAGCCGGCTCCCGTCGTGTACAGACGACGCGGGTCTTTCGCCTGCCAACTCCGCACCCACTGCTTCAGGAACTCCACGTGATCGCCGTACGGCTCGTTTCCGTGGGCCATGAGAGCGAACGACGGATGGTTGCCGTATTCCCGCACGATGCGCTCGGCCTCGCGGGTGAGCCATTCCTCCAGGCCGTTTTCTTTGCCGAACCACGTCCAGACGCCGCACTCCACCTGGTAATAGACGCCCTCTTCGTCGGCGGCGATAAAGGCGGCCTTCGGCGGGCACCACGAATGGAACCGCACGTGGTTCAAGCCGTGGGCCTTCACGATCTTCAGAATGCGCCGCCACGACTCGACCTCCGTCGGCGGGTAACCCGTGTGCGGAAAGATGGCGCACTCGAGCGTACCCCGCAGGAACGTTTTCCGCCCGTTGACGGTGAACTGGGTTCCCTCGACACCGAACTCGCGCAGCCCGAACGTCACCTCGCGGACGTCGGCGTACTGCGCTGCGTTCACTCCGCCGCCCGCGTCGCGGGCCGACAACGCTACCGTCAGCCGGTAAAGAGCCGGATGGAACTCGTCCCAGAGCTGCGCCTCGGGCCCCAGCTCGTAGACGGCCTCGACCACCTCGCGAGCCGTTCCGAGCGTGAAGGATAACCCGAGCGGCGGCGGCACGTGGGGCGCAGGCGTGTTGTACCCTTCCGCGGCCAGGTGCAGCTCGCCCTCGACCGCTGCGCCCGTCCCGTTCCCCACTTCGATCCGCACACGCACCCGACGCTTCGCCACGTCCGGATACACCTGCACATCGTCGATCCACACGCGGTCCGTCGCCCGCAGGATCAGTTCTCCTACGGCGCCGTTCCAGTTCGTCTGCGTGTGATCCGAGACGCTGTGGGCATTCTCCCCCACGTCGACGAGCATCCGGTTGTCGATGCG
>JAAYLA010000111.1 GCA_012522135.1 Bacillota bacterium
AACCGGGTCTGGTTCACCGACTGGTTCGGCACGTGGCGCACCGACGACATCACACAGGCCCGTCCCAACTGGCGGTCGCTGGAAAACGGCCACGAAGAGGTAGTGGTGCACACGCTGGCCAGCTCGGCGGCGGGTGCTCCCCTCTTCAGCGGCGTGGCCGACGTCGCGGGCTTCCGCCACGGTACGCTCGACGCCTATCCCACCCGAGCCGATCGGTTGCCCCACGACCAATCAGGCGACGGCGTGCAGGACGTCAACTCCATCGCCGTCTACGAGGATGATCCGAACTACGTTTACATGGTGGGCAATATCCGGCGCAACGAGACGGGGAAGGCCTATCGCTCGACCGACAATGGCCAAACCTGGCAAGTGATCAACCCGGTGCTCGTTCCTTCCTTGCCCGATGACACCGCCGGCGGCCGCATCGCAGTCTCGGGCACGGATCCAGATCGCATCGTCTGGCTGCCAATGAACAAGCTGCCCTACTTTTCGAGCGACGGCGGCCGCACTTGGCACGAGACCACCGGCATCACCTACAGCCAAATCGTGCCCGACTTCTGGAACCCGTCGATCAGCCTGGCCTCGAACACGACGGGCACCCAAATGTTCTACGTTTACCACCCGCGTGCCGGCTTTTTCCGCAGTTCCGACGGTATGCGGTTCGAAGCGGTGGAGCGAAACGGACTGCCTCCGTCGAATGCCTCCTACTTCTTCCTGCGGGCTGCCCCGGG
The DNA here is from genome assembly GCA_012522135.1 of Bacillota bacterium. Classification (GTDB taxonomy): domain Bacteria; phylum Bacillota; class Limnochordia; order DTU080; family JAAYLA01; genus JAAYLA01. The sequence continues at coordinate 732 of JAAYLA010000111.1, forward strand.
ACTGGACGGCGAGGTTTGGCTGAGCTTGGAAACGCAAGGGCTCTACCGTTCGTCCGATTACGGCAGCACGTTTATCAAAGTGGCAGATGTTCTAGAGGCCCGGCTATTCGCATTCGGGAAGGGCAAGCCGGGCAGCCCATGGCCTGCTGCGTACATCCTTGGCCGTGTCCGAGGTGAAAGCGAAGAGGGGATCTTCCGCTCAGACGACGGCGGCAGCAGTTGGATCCGCATCAACGACCCGCGGGTGCTGTTTGGATCGGGCGCAAAGATCTTGGAAGGCGACCGCCAAGTGCACGGCCGGGTGTACGTCGGTACGAGCGGACGGGGCATTTACGTGGGCGAGCCGGCCGGCACTTATGGGGAGCTCGTCGTGGGCGGAAAGAGCGTCCGGTTGAGTCTGGCTCGCCAGTCGTACGAGGTAGAACTCCCCTTCGGAACGCAGGAGGTGCCCGAAGTGGAGCTCGTGCGGGTCGAGACCGGCCCGTTCGGACCCGAGGGCACCGAAGCGGCTGAGGCGTCCCTGGAGGTTTCGTTGCCGCAGTCCGTCCCGGGTACAGCGGTGGTGCGGCTCTTGGGTCCCGACGGTTCGGCGCTGCACACGGCCCGCGTCGCGTTGCGTGCCCGTACCGTGCCCGACCTGCAGGCTTCCGTCGCCGGCATGCCGCTTCCTTCGGGCTCAACCGACCGCCTCACCTTGCAGGGCACCGTTTCCGTACACATCACGACCGACGCCCCGGCCGAGCTTGTGCGCAGCGTTTCGGTCGCCCTCGCGCCGGTCCGTTTCGCCGAGGTGGTCCACGACGAGCGGATACAGGTTTACCACGGCGCGACGCTGCCCGATGCCGTTGAACTTGACACCCGCGACTTCGACGACGGTGCGTACGACTTGACGGTCCGGCTCGAGACGGTGACGGGCAGCTGGGCAGAGCGAACGGGACGGGTGGTGCTCGACAAAACATTGGGGTATCCTGGGTGCCGCACAACGACCGCGTACGGATGCAGCGGCTTGCTTCGTGGGGCTTTTCCATTCCCGCCGCGGGCAATCACAAGGAGCACGTGTGGAAACTGCTTGAGTACTTGGTGTCGGCCGAAGTGGCAGCTTCCATCTATC
>JAAYLA010000112.1 GCA_012522135.1 Bacillota bacterium
ACTCCTGCAAAAACCCTCTTTCGATTGGGGGACGAATCGAGTAAAATAGTTGCTGCATCCTGGTTCTACCGCGGGCCTCCTGCATCCTCGTGGTTTCCACCATGGCGGGGAGCGCAGCTCCACGCCGGGTCGGATGCGTACCGGGAGGCCGGGTGCGGTCCTGCGGGCCCGTGCCGGGTCCAAGGGCCAACCTAGGCTGCCGCGCACCGGAAAGCCGCGTTCCGCACACACTTTGCTGCGAGTCACCTGGCCCGCGCCACGGTGGGCTCGACCGGTACCCGTACCGCCACACGCAGCGTTCCTGCCACCCTACGCGGCGATCCGGCAACCACAAGGAAAGGTAGGTCGATTCTTATCAATTGGTCGAGCTCGTAGAACTCACAAAGCGGTTTGGCAATGTGGTCGCAGTAGACGGCATCTCGCTCACGGTAAGGGCAGGGGAATTCCTGACCTTGCTCGGGCCGTCGGGCTGCGGCAAGACGACTACGCTCCGCATGGTCGCAGGCTTTGAGACCCCGACGAGCGGGCAGATCTTTATCGATGGGGTTGAGATGGGCGAGACCCCGCCGTACCTGCGGCCGGTCAACACCGTCTTCCAGCAATACGCGCTCTTCCCCCATCTGTCGGTTTATGATAATATCGCTTTCGGTCTGCGTGTGAAGAAGGTCCCAGGCGACGAAATCCGCACACGTGTCGACCGGGTCATCAACATGCTGGGACTTCAAGGACTCGAGCGCAGAAAGCCGCGGCAGCTTTCCGGCGGACAGCAGCAGCGGGTGGCGCTCGCGAGGGCCTTGGTGTGCGATCCCAAGGTCCTGCTCTTGGACGAGCCGTTGGGAGCCCTCGACCTGAAGCTCCGCCAGCAGATCCAACTCGAGATAAAACAGCTCCAAAGTGAGCTCGGCATTACCTTTATTTACGTAACCCACGATCAGGACGAGGCCCTTACCTTGTCCGATCGCATCGTCGTCATGCGAAGCGGGCGCATTGAGCAAATCGGCACGCCGCGCCAGATTTACACCATGCCCGAAACCCGCTTCGTCGCTTCGTTCATCGGCGAGGCCAACATTTTCGAAGGCAAGGCCATCGGAACGGACGGGAACAGCGGCGCGATCGAGTGGAACGGGCACACGCTGCGGGGCCGCATGTCGGTGCGTTCCGTGGCGCAGGGCAGCAACGCGGCGATGGTCGTTCGGCCCGAGGACGTCCAGCTGACGCGGGTCGACGCCGATTACCAGCCGGTCAACGGAGAGCTGATCGGCCGCGTCACAGAAGAAGTGTATGGAGGGAGTCATGTGCGCATCATGGTGCAATTGACAGAAGGTAAACGGATTCACGCCCGCGTCACAAGTGAGCAGGCCGGTCTGTACCCGGTCGGTTGCACGGTGAGCGTGGCATGGCCCGAAGGTACTCCGATTCTGGTGGCAGGCGATTAGCAAAGTGGCGACCCTACACGAACTCACACGGCAAGGTGCCCTCCATGTTTCCGACGTCAAGCGCCATAAGGGACTGCGAGCGCACGTCCTTCTGCTGCCCGCGTACCTTTGGCTCGGATTGTTTTTCCTCTTTCCGCTTCTAATCGTCGTCTACTACAGTTTCACCGAAAGGACACCCCTGGGCGACTCCATACCGGTTTTCACCTTGGAACACTACGCCCGCCTGTGGGATCCTTTATACGCGCGCATCTTGTGGCGGTCGCTTTGGCTTGCCGTTGCGACCACCCTCATCACCATCCTTTTGGCGTATCCCTTCGCGTACGCCTTGGCCCGGACGCCGAAACGGTGGAAGAACCTGCTGCTTCTTCTGAGCGTCATCCCGTTCTGGACGAACTTTCTCATCCGGACCTATGCGTGGATGGTCATTTTGCGCTCAAACGGCCTATTGAACACCGCACTCATGAGCCTGGGCGTGATTGAGTACCCGCTCTCGCTTCTGTATACGCCGGGCGCGGTGTTGCTGGGGCTCGTCTACGGCTTCTTGCCCTTCATGATCTTGCCCATCTACGTGGCGATCGAGAGGCTGGAACCGAGCCTGCTCGAAGCGTCGGCGGATCTCGGGGCCAAGCCCTGGCAGACCTTCCTGCGGGTGACGCTTCCGCTCACGGCTCCGGGGATCGCCGCGGGCGTCTTGCTCGTGTTCGTGCCGGCTTTGGGCATGTTCGTCATCCCGGACCTCATGGGCGGGGCCAAGGTGAGCCTCATCGGGAACCTCATTCAGAACCAGTTCCTGGGCGCACGCAACTGGCAGTTCGGTTCCGCGGCCAGCGTCGTGCTCATGGCCTTGGTCATCGTAGGGCTGCGGCTTTACAAGAGATTCTTTAAGATGGAAGGGGTGTTTTGACGGTGCGGCGTAGCGGCATTCGGGTGGCGGCCGGCGCGTACATGGCGCTCATCTTCCTGTTCCTGTACCTGCCGATCGGCGTGCTGGTGGCGTATTCGTTCAACGCGTCGCGGCTTCAGGCGGTGTGGACAGGCTTTACCCTCGACTGGTACCGCGAGCTGTTCGACGACTTCGCGATTTGGGCCGCGACCAGCAACAGCCTCGTCGTAGGGGTAGTGTCGGCCGTCGTGTCCACGGTCATCGGTACCATGGCCGCCTTTGCGCTGCATCGTTACTCCTTTCGCGGCAAGGGTGCGTTCGAGGCCTTCCTGCAGCTGCCCATCGTGATCCCGGAAATCGTCATGGGCGTCGCGCTGTTGGCCTTTTACGTGCTCATCGAAATGCCCCTCGGGCTCCATACGGTGACCATCGCGCACATCGCCTTCAACATTTCGTTCGTCACCGTGGTCGTGCGGGCTCGCCTGTACAGTTTCGACTTCACGCTGGAGGAGGCGGCCATGGACCTGGGCGCGAACCGCTGGCAGACGTTTTTCCGGATCACGCTGCCCTTGATCGCACCGGGCGTGGCGGCAGGTTTTCTCATCGCGCTGACCCTTTCCCTGGACGACTTCATCATCGCCTTCTTCACCGCAGGGGCCGGCTCGACGACCCTTCCCATGCAGGTGTACTCGATGATGCGCTTCGGTGTGACGCCCAAGGTGAACGCCTTGTCTACGCTCATCTTGCTGGTCGTCGTCACCATCGCGGCCGTCGCCCAGTTCATCGTGCAAGGCAGAAACGGCAAGCAGGTTCCCGAGGAAGAGTGAGGATCCCGGGGGCTGCTGCCTGCTGCATCCAACCGTGAGCTTCCACACGCTGGAAGTTATTACCAAACCACCAGAGGGGGTTCGATAGATGAAGAAGCTCGTATGGCTCGTACTCGCAGGTTTGCTGCTGGCCTTCGTGCCCGCAGGTGCCCAGCAGGTGCTGAATATCTACAACTGGGCCGAGTACATTCCCGACGACGTCATTCGGGACTTCCAGCGCGAGTACGGGATTCGGGTGATCTACAACGTCTACTCCAACAACGAAGAGCTGCATGCGCGTCTTCGGGCCGGCGCGACGGGATACGACCTCATCTTCCCGAGCGACTACATCGTTCCGGTCTTGGTGGAAGAAGGGCTGCTGCAGGAAATTCCCCACGAGGCCATTCCGAACCTCGCCTACGTGGACGAGCAGTTCTTGGATCCTCCCTTCGATCCGGGGAACCGCTATACCGTGCCGTATCTTTGGGGAACGACCGGCATCGGCGTGAATACGCGCTTTGTTAAGGAAGAGATCGACAGCTGGGAGGCGCTTTGGGATCCCAAGTACCGGGGCCGCATCGCCATGCTGAACGACCCGCGGGAAGTGTTCGCCGTGGCGCTGAAGCTGCTCGGTTACTCGGCCAACACCCGCGACCTGGAGGCGTTGCAAGAAGCCAGGGACCTTCTCATTGAACAAAAGCCCTTGGTCTTGACGTACGACAGCGACAACACGAACCACCTGCTGGCCGCGGGCGAGGTGTGGCTGGCCCACGGCTACTCGGGCGACGTGCTGATGGCCGCCGACGTGAATCCGGACATCGTCTACGTGGTGCCGAAAGAGGGCGGCATCATGTGGATGGACGTAATGGCTATTCCGAAAGGCGCACGCAACGTCGACGCGGCCTTGAAGTTCATCGATTTCATCCTGCGTCCCGACGTCAGCGCGCGCTTGACCCAGGTGATCCACTACCCGAACCCGAACCGCGGCGCGCACGAATATCTGGATCCCGAGGTGCTGAGCGACCCGGCCATCTATCCGCCGCAGGACGTGATGGAGCGCATGGAGTGGATTGAAGACCTGGGCGAGCTGGCTCCCGTAGTCGACCGCCTGTGGACCGAGGTCAAGGTGGAGTAGGAGCGCACGACCGGATGGGTCCCGACGAAGAGCGCCCCGGGGCAATGTTCCCCGGGGTGCTTTTTTCTTTTTTTTTCGCCGGCTGACGTGATGCGGGCGCAGGGGGGAGTGGGGTCTAACGATTGCGACTATTACACTTCGCGCTGTACTGAAGGAGGAATTCCGGAACCGCCGGCAAAGGTATAAAAACGATTCAACGCACCTTCATACCCTCTATATCCCGCCTGCCCGTCATGTCTCGCACTTGGGTCGTTTATCCCTCTACGGCGCGCGCCCAACGTCGATCGTCAGGGAAAATATGGTGTCAAGGAGGTTGTCACCGTGTCTTGTAGGCGTTTTACGTTTCGTACCGCAATCGTTTTGGCGTTCCTTTGTGTTGTAACGTTTTTTCCTGCTGCCCTGATGCCCACTGCGGCAGCCCAGGAAATCCACCTCGAAGTCTGGCACTCCTGGACCGGGTTCCGTGAGCCTTTGGTCGACAAGATGCTCCAAGACTTCATGGCAGAACATCCCCATATCAAGGTCACGCACCGCATCGCCAGTGACTTGCATGAAGAATTCACCTTGGCGTATGCCGGCGGCGTAGCTCCCGACATCATCATGGTCACGACGAAGCACCTTGTAGCCTTGGCGGATCAGGGCGTTTTCGTCGAGCTGGATCCCTGGCTCGAGCGGGACGGCATCTCACGGGACATTTGGATTCCGGGCGAGATCACGTCGGGCGAGTGGCAGGGCAAGATCTACGGCCTGCCCATCCGCACAGGCGGCGAGTCGAGCAACGTATTGTACTATAACAAGGATGTGTTTGCTGAAGCGGGCCTGGATGGGAGCCGGGCGCCCGCCACTTGGGACGAGCTGTATAACGTTTCGCGCCGGCTTGTGCGCTACGACGGCGATGACATCGTGCTGAACCCGATCATCGATATCACCGACGGCGCGACGATCCGGCCTACCCTCAACTGGATGTTCGCCGGCGGCGGGCGGTACTTAAGTGACGATCTGCGCACGGTGGCCTACAACACGCCGGAAACCGCCAACATGATGGAGTGGGTCTACAACTTCCGCCGTGAGATTTACCGGAACGTGGGCGACGACCGCATGGCCCGCTCGGACTTCTTCAGCGGACGTGCGGCGATGTGGTTTAGCGGCAGCGAAGGTTTCTCGCTCGTGTGGGACTACGATGCGAACTTCCCCTTGGGCGCCGGTCCCAGGCCCCGCGCGGAAGGCTCGGCCTACTGCGGCGCGAACTACGGCACCTGGACGTACGCCATTCCGGTGAGCACCCCGTACAAGGAAGAAGCGTGGGAGCTGCTGAAGTGGCTCACCATCCGGGAAGAGTCGGCCGGTTGGTTCTTGGTGCAGCAGGGCCGCCCGAGTCCGGTGCGTACGTTTAACATGAACCCCGACTACCTGGACGTAAACCCCTACATCTACGTGCTGGGCGAAGTGCTCGAGTGCGCTGCGCCGGTGCCGTTCCTGCCGATCCAAGACGACATCGGCATTCCGCTGCGCAACGCGTTCCGCCAGGTCATCAACGGTGAGGCGCCTGCCCATTCGGCCTTGGCCGAGGCCGCGTCCGTCTCCCAAGCCGTCCTCGAGCAGTACTGGGCCGAGCGCGACGCCAAGCGGAACTGACGCGCTGCCGCCACTGGCTGAGCGCAACGAACCGACACAACCTGCTGCGGCCGAGCGGGGGAAGGGCGTCCTCGCTTGGCCGCACCTATCTTTACCGTGAGGCGTTACGTTGGAACCAGGGGGAGGTTTGCCGTCTTGCCCAACGTCGTGTTTCTTATGTCCGACTCGCACAACCCGTTCGTCACGTCGGTGTACGGCCATCCCTTCGTACGCACGCCGAACTTGGAACGCCTGGCCGAGCGGGGCACTGTATTCGAAAATGCCTACACGCCGTCGCCCCTTTGCGTGCCGGCCCGCTCGTGTCTCATGTCGGGTATGTACGTGCACCAGAACGAAGTGTTCAACAATTGCAAGGTCATCCCGGCCGGCCACCCCACGTACGGCGGCGTGCTGGCGGAGCAAGGCGTCCACACCGTCTACATCGGTCCGGGTGCGAATTTATATAACGACCCCTTCACGTTCGGCTTCACGGAGATGATCGGGGTAAAGCGCACCGAGCCGAATCTGAGCACCCGCTTCGACCGCAGCGTGCCGCCGAAGGAGCACGGCCGGCCCATCAACAAAAAGCACGGGCCGAAAGACGACGTATGGCAGGGCGACATCGATTCCGTGGAAAGCGCCGTGCGCTGGCTCCGCGAAAGGGCGTCGCAATTGGATAAGCCTTGGACTTTGACCGTGAACGTGGTCGCGCCCCATCCGCCTTTCTACGCCCGGCCCGAGTATTGGCGCATGTATGAAGGCTACGGTGATTTGCCCGAGTACGGCGACGACGTAGAGCCGGCGCGGCACCCGTACGCCCAAGACCTGCGCGATTACATCCTCGCCGGCGGCCTAACGGAACAGGAGATCCGGGGCATGCGCCAAGGGTACTACGCCGGGGTCACCTTCGTCGACGCACAGCTCGGGCTCCTCCTCGACGCCTTGGAGGAGACCGGACAGCTGGAAAACACGGTCGTCGCTTACGTGTCGGACCACGGCGAGATGCTGGGCAAGTTCGGCCTGTGGTGGAAGCGTACGATGTACGAAGATTCGGTGCGGATTCCGCTTGTCGTGGCCGGACCCGGCTTTGCTGCGGGACGGCGTGTGCGCACCCCGGTGAGCTTGCTCGATTTCCAGGCGACGATCTTCCAAGCCGTAGGTGCGCAGCGGCCGGACGGCTGGCAAGGCACACCGCTGCAGCACGTGGCGGAAAACGATCCGGAGCGCGTGGTGTTCAGCGAGTACCACGGCGACGGCATCCGTGCGGGATCCTTCATGGTGCGAAAAGGCGACTGGAAGCTTATTTACAACATGGCCGCGCCGCACCAGCTCTTTAACTTGGCCGAGGATCCGGACGAACTGCACAATGTGTACGCAAAGGAGCCGGAAGTCGCGGCGGATTTGGAGCAGGAACTGCGGCGCATCTGCGATCCGGAGGCAGTAAACGAGCGGGCCTTTGCCAAGGAGCGGGAGCAGCTCGCGGCAATCGCCCGCATGAAGGAGGCGGAAGCGTAATGGCCACGAGGGGGGCAAGCGGCATGACACGGTGGAAGGCGCGGAGGATTTCCGGCGCGTTTACAATATGTTTCTGCGTGCTTGTAATCGCCCTGCTGGTCGGGGCCGGGCCCGCAGCGCGGGCGGGCGAGCTTACGGTGAATGCGCACGTTCCCGTAGACGATCTCCGCGGCCGAACCGAACTTTGGCTCGCGCGCCTGGACGCGGATCCGTCTGAGCCTTCATCGCTCGTCTTGGGCCTGCGGTGGATTCAAGACACGAACGGTTGGTTTCCCACGTGGCTGCTCCAGCTGGTGGGCCGGAACGGGGTGCTGGCAGAGCCCGGGGTCGAGGCCGCGGGCGAAGATCTCATTGCCGTCGACTTGACGAAGCTGCCGCCAGCCGCCGGCCATACGTACGAGGTGACGCTCAGCTACTCGGGCGACACCGGAGCCGTGGCGGTGAAAGTGGCCGATCGGACGGAGCCGCGGGTTATCTACACGGGCGGCCTGGCCGCACGGGCGTACGAGGGTCCGTTGCATGCCGTGGAAGGGACGGCACTGCCATTTTACATTCCCGTGGGCACGAGCTGGACCCCCGGAGTGTGGCAAGGTACGTTCCTGCCTCTTACCCAGTTTGCAGGACGCAGTGACGAGGCCGTCATCCGCCTTGTAAATCCCGCACCGGCGCCGGGTGAGTTCCGGTTTTACATTGCGCAGGATGACACGGAGCAGCTCCTTGCGGCCGTCGCTCTAACCGAGAGCGAAACGTGGATCCCGCTGCCCCTGGAAACGCTCCCCTTGGGCCTTTCCGAACTGCGCCTCGATTACGTCGTCGAAGGCTCGGTGCTCCACAGCGAAAGGAAAGAAATCTCGGTCGGACGCCTTGACTTCTACGTGCGGCCCGTCGTGCTCGAGCGGGAGGCGGGAATCGGCCACGTGACGGTGGGGGTGAAGAGCGGCGAGGCCGTGACCGAACCGCTGGCCGTAGAGCTGCGGGCCACCCTATCCGAACAGGTGTGGAATGACGCAGCCCGCCGGTTCGATTACGTTACCTACCGCGAGGACGTTCCGGTCTACCAGGGCCCGCTCGATCTGTCCAAGGCCGAAACGGAGCTGTCCGTGACGTTCCCGCTTCCGGACCGGCCCGGCAACTGGCGGGTGACGATCGAGCCCCGTGTGACACCCCCGACGGCCACCACGTTGCGGGGGGAGGAACGGCTCTTCTCGACCCATATGCCGGCAACCGTCGAGCCCGGCGCTACCTACAGCATTGTGGTTCTGCCCGACACGCAGCACTATGCGCAGAGCTATCCGGAAATTTTCACCCGCATGACCGGTTGGATCACGGCCCACGCAGCGTCCTTGAACTTGGCCGCCGTGCTGCACGTAGGCGACATTACGAACAATAACTCGCCGGCCCAGTGGGATAACGCCTTTGCCAGCATGAGCCTGCTCAACGACGTGGTGCCCTACGTGATCAGCATCGGCAACCACGACATGGTCGGGCCGCAGGGCGGGGTCACAAGGCGCGGCGATACGCTCGTGAACAGCTACTTTTCCGTGGACCATGCCCGTCGCTACGGGAACCTGGCCGGAACCTTGGTGCCGGGGCGCATCGAGAACCACTACGCTCTGCTCGACATCGGCTCCGACCGCTACCTTGTGATCTCCCTTGAGTTTGCGCCGCCCGACGAAGCCGTGGAGTGGGCGAGGCGCGTGGCTGAGCAGCATCCGGAATACGACGTGATCTTGCTTACCCACTCGTACCTTTCGGGAAGCGGCCGGCGTAGCTCGAACATGTTAAACTCGCCCCTCGCCGAAAACCCCGACACGACCGTGAACACTGCGGCGACCATGTGGAGCAAAATACTGTACCCGCTCCCGAACAGTTTCATGGTGGTCGGCGGGCACAGCGCGCCGAAAGCACCCACCGTGCCGTACCAGTTGCAGCGCAACGCGGCGGGAAGACGAGTTTTCGAGTTCGTGTTTGACTGGCAGGACGAGCCGAACGGGGGCAGCGGCTGGCTCGGGCTGATCACTTTCCGGCCCGACGGCGCGATCGACATCAGCGTCTACTCGCCTTACCTGGACGAATGGGCCGATGCCCGGGACGATAACGGATACAGGAGCAGGTATACGCTTTACCGGTGAGGTGGGGAAGGAGGGCGGGCAGGGCGCAGCGCACCCCGCCCGCACCAAGGATCAGTTCCAGTGAACCGGTAGGTGCATCTTCACCTTAAGGGCGAGCAGGTCCCATTCGGTGGGCAGGATAGCCCTGCCGTTCATTACCGACGGGGGACTGCCCGGAACGTAACGTAGACCGAACAGCCAGCCGAATATCGACGCAGAGTCTTCCGGGTATACCGGGCGCAGCTCCGGCGCGACCGTGATCATGGCGTGGCTCGTATATCTCTCGCCATCATAGTAGTAGCGCATGGTGGGGGGCGACGCGTCGTCGTATTCTCGTCGAAACGCGTCGCTGCTCAAAATCCGAACCGTCAACGTGGCGTCGGCTGCCCGATCGACCCGGCCGCCCCAACGCAAGTAAGGATCGTCCCACTGTGCATCGCGCAGCCACGCCTGTAGCCCGTCCAGCACCTGGATTTCAAGGGACATCCTTTCCGCAGTGGACATAGGCGGGGCGTTCTCGTAGTCAAAGTAGACTGCGATCGTAGCGCCGCGCCGCCAGCGATTATGGTTACTTCCTTGCAACCCCATCGCCCGGGCCAATAGTTCGCCATCTACCGGACCCGGTAAATCAAAATCCGATAAGTCAAAGCTCACGGGCAAGGTGCCATCGTTCTCCAACGTCCCGTGCCAAGTGGCGGAGCCGAAATCGGTCTGTACGCGGATCGTGTATAGCCTGTGCGGATCCAGGTGATACACTAACGCCTCGCCGTGTTCATCGGTCCGGAACGTCCGGTCGTCAATGTACACGGTTGCGCTTTGGACCGGTACTTCGTGACCCGGCAGCCGGAGCGTCACCCTTGCCTTTCCCGTGATTCCGTCGGGAATGCCCACGAAGTCTGCCCTGCGGCTGTTCGGAGAGACGGTCACTGCCGCCGGTGCGAAGGTCCAGCGGTCCTTGTGCGCGCTCACGACCATCTCATTGCGTACCCCCGTCAGGATCCACCGGCCGTCTTCATCGCTTTCCGCCACCGCATCGCCGCCGGCTGCGGTGATGATGACGCCGGGTACCGGACGCCCTTCTGTATCCCGTACCGTACCGTGGACGAAATAAACCGTATCCGACTGCAACGACAGGCACCCGGCGAGCGTGGCCGCCAGCAGCATGGCTGCGGCCAAAAGAAGCCTCTTGGAACGCCTGCCTTGCCGAGCACACGCCGCCATCATTGCGCTGCCGCACCTCCCCTTGCACCGGTCGCACAGGACGACAGCCGCGCCGACCCGAGTCCGAACCCTGTCGTTCCCTGCTCCGGCAAATGGGGACGGGGCAAGGGTTCGGGAATATCCCACCCGGCTTGAGTTGTCGCCGCATGCGGGTCATAGGTGATCATCGGGGGAAGGTGCATTTTTACCTGCAACAGGTACCGGTCGAGGCCATTCGGCTCGGGGATCGCGTTATAGCCCATGATGGCCCGGTCTGCGTGCAGATCCCCGGGGTGGCTGAGCCCTAACGCATGGCCGAACTCGTGCCCGTACAAACCTTGTTGAAACTTGCAGCAGTCCACACGAACCCAAATGCGCCCGAGCACGATATAACCGTCCGGATCGAAGCGCTGGGGTCCGCCGCGGCCGGCCACACGTAGATCGATGTCGTCCGGCCAGCGCTCAAGCCATGCGTCGTCGTGCAGCATATACACAATCACGTTGGCCGAATCCGGATCATATACCTGGCCTCCCCAGCGCAAGTACGGGCCCAGGGCGCCTGGGGGATCGAGCCAAGCTTGCATCTCTCGGAGCGCTTGCGCCTCGGCCGCCAGACGATCGGCCGGAGCCATGTTCGGGGCGCCTTCATAATCGAAGTAAACCTTAATTTCCGTACCGCGCCGCCAACGTATGTTGCGCTCTCCATCCCAAAAGATAATGTTCATGAACTCGTCGTGGTTAATCGCAGACGGGAGAGGGACGGGAACGTGCCATACCATGTTTCCGGTTACCTTCGCCTATTGAGTTACCGAGGTAAAGTCCGTGCTCGCCGTTACCCTGACGACCTCATCCTTGGGCACGTCGGAAAAGGACGCCTGACCTGTAGTACTCGTCTGTTGGATCCGCTCGTTCAACCCAACGCGCGCGTCCACCAGCGGATACAAATACTCCGGTCCCACGAGTTCCACCGCGACGGCTACCGTGGCTCCAGAGGGATTCAAAGAGGTCAGCGGGTTCCATTGGCAGCCGGACAGCCACACCGAAACCACAATTACCAGCACGACAATCAGCCTACGCCGTCTCACGAAAATCCTCCTGTGCAGCAGATGGTTCGTTGTCAACAGCGTCGTGTGTTACAAGTAAACGGGAACCGTGCGTCAGCGGACCATAACCGATCCCTCCCGTGGCGCGGTATGGAAAAAACTCCCTCCTGGTCATTGCCTGTTACTTCGAAGATCTCGCAGCTAAGCCTTCCCGAGTGGAGGAAGACCGAATGTTTAGCATAGGCGGGACTTCCCTACTTATCGCTCGACACTGCGCTGGACGGTGCGATCACAGCATGCCGGAGGCTTTCGGCCGGGAGAAGCGCTTTTGGATGTATACGAAACAGGCCGAGAAAGACGCGCCAGTCCGGCCAACACGCGACAAAGA